>NZ_NSFW01000049.1:0-1037 GCF_002294905.1 Mesorhizobium sp. WSM4308
CTAGGTGTGAGCTTTCGAGAGGTTGTCCATTCGGACCGGACCGAGGAGACTGGAGTTACCACGCTTCAGCATCCATCGGAGGGTCCGAATGAACATCCACAAGAATGCCCGTCTCACACCGCTGCGTCGAGAGGAGATGGCGTTATCGGTGATAGAAGGCGCTTTTTCCAAAGCCCATGCGGCGCGCGTCTATGGCGTGTCGGCCAAGATCGTGGCGCGCTGGGTCGAGCGCTATAAGACCAAAGGGCGGGCCGGCATGGTCGACCGCTCGTCGCGGCCCACCGTCATGCCGAGCCTGACCGAACAGTCCGTGGCCGAGCGCATCGCAGCCTTGCGTCGCCAGCGGCTGACCGGCAAGCACATCGCCCATGAGGTCGGCGTCTCGCCCGCCACCGTCAGCCGGGTTCTCAAGCGTGCCGGGCTGTCGCGGCTCAGGGATATCGAGCCGGCCGAACCGGTCCGGCGCTACGAGCGGGAGCATCCCGGCGAGATGATCCATATCGACATCAAGAAGCTCGGCCGCTTCAGCCAAGTCGGCCATCGTATCACCGGCGATCCGCAAAAGGGCAAGTCGCGCGGCGCCGGCTGGGAGTTCGTCCATGTCTGCATCGACGACGCGTCCCGCATCGCCTTCTCGCAAATCCTGCCCGACGAGAAAAAGGAGTGCGCCATCGCCTTCCTCAAGGCCGCGGTCGCCTATTACGCCAGCCTCGGCGTCACGATAGCCCGCGTCATGACCGACAACGGCTCCTGCTACAGATCAAAGGCCTTCGCCAAGGCCTGCCGCGATCTCGGCCTCAAGCACGTCACGACAAGACCCTATACGCCCAAGACCAATGGCAAGGCCGAGCGCTTCATCCAGACAGCACTGCGCGAATGGGCCTACGCCATTGCCTATCCGACATCCGATCATCGTGCCGCCGAACTGCCTGTCTGGCTGCACAGATACAATTGGCATCGTCCACATGGCAGCCTAAAGTCAAAAACGCCTATCAGTCGCCTCGCCCTGATCGAGGACAACCTGTTGAAGCTCCACA
>NZ_NSFW01000006.1:0-370916 GCF_002294905.1 Mesorhizobium sp. WSM4308
CTTCTACAAACGCCTCATCACCAACGGCAAAAAGCCAATGGTGGCCATCGCTGCCGTCATGCGAAAGATCGTCGTCACCTTAAACGCTAGGCTCAGGGACGCCGCCATTCCTCAGAGTTGATGACGAAATCGGGGACTTCGACCTTCGGGATTGACCGTCGTCAAGGGGACGTGACAAACGCCCCGGCTTCGACTATATGAGCCGCATGGTCCACCTGTCCGCCACCTATTGGTACTTTAGCAGCTCGCTGGCGGCGGGAGGATTGCGCTCGATCTGAAGATTGCAGCAACAAGATCCGAACAGCCGCCAGACCTGGCGGCTTTTTTGTTTCAGCCGGCAGGTCTCCTAACAGGAGCAGAAAGCCGTGTTGACCACCACAGACGACCTCCGGGTCAAGGAAATCCGAGAACTGAGCACGCCGGACCAGGTGATGCGGGAGATCCCGCGCACGCTGACGGCGACGCGCACCGTGAGCGCCTCGCGCAACGCCATCCATGCTATTCTGAACGGCACCGACGACCGGTTGCTTGTCGTCGTCGGACCTTGTTCGATCCACGATCCGGTCGCGGCCGTTGACTATGCCAGCCGTCTGGCGGCGCTGCGCGAGACCCTGTCCGACCGGCTCGAGATCGTCATGCGGGTGTATTTCGAGAAGCCGCGCACAACGGTCGGCTGGAAGGGCCTGATCAACGATCCCGACCTCGACGGCAGCTTCAACATCGACAAAGGGCTGCGGATGGCGCGCAATGTGCTGTCGGCCGTCAACAATCTCGGCCTGCCGGCGGCGACCGAATTCCTCGACATGACCACGCCGCAATACATTGCCGACCTCGTCGCCTGGGGCGCCATCGGCGCGCGCACGACCGAGAGCCAGATCCACCGCGAGCTGGCCTCGGGCCTGTCTTGCCCGGTCGGCTTCAAGAACGGCACCGACGGCAATCTCAGGATCGCCGGGGAGGCGGTGAAATCGGCCGCCCAGCCACATCATTTCATGGCGGTGACCAAGGGCGGACGCAGCGGCATCGCCACGACCACAGGCAATGAGGACTGCCACGTCATCCTGCGCGGCGGCGTCCAGCCCAACTATGACGCGGCGAGCGTCGAGGCGGCCTCGGTCGAACTCGCCCGCATCGGTGTCGCGCCGCGGCTGATGATCGACGTCAGCCACGCCAACTCGGCCAAGAAGCCGGAGAACCAGCCGAAGGTGGCGGCCGATGTGGCCGGCCAGGTGGCGGCGGGCGACGAGCGCATTATCGGCCTGATGATCGAGAGCAATCTCGTCGCCGGCCGGCAGGACGTGGTGCCCGGCAAGCCGCTGGTCTATGGCCAGAGCATCACCGATGGCTGCATCGACTGGGCGACCACCGAGACCGTGCTGCACGGCCTTGCCGGTGCCGTCGAGTGGCGCCGGTCGGCACGCCGCGCCATGCTGGAAAGCCGGCAGGGCGCCGCCTGATCCGATGACGATGTGGGAGGGGCGGCGCTGGAGCATGATCCCGAAAAGTGGAAACCGGTTTTCTCGGACAAACGGTTTCCGTTTGTCCAGAGATCATGCTCCAACAAAGGGCAGATTACGCCGCCCTCAGCCCTTCCCAGGCGGTGAACACCGAGACCGCAAAGAGCAACAGCCCGGCCGCGCGGCCGGCAAGAATGGTCGCCCGCGGATTGGCGATCAGAAGCTTGCGGCTGCGCCCGGCGGTGATGGCAAGCCCACCATAGATCGCGGCCTGCGTCAGCACCGTCATCAACCCCATCACGGTCGCCTGCACCCAGATCGGGCCGTAGTCCGGCTTGAGGAACTGCGGATAGACGGCAAGCACGAACAGATAGGCCTTCGGGTTGATCAGGCAAGTCACCAGCCCCTGGCGAAACGCCTTCCACGCCGAGCGGCTGCCGACAGGCCCGTCATGACCGACGGTTATGGAGCTGCGCATCAGCGTGATGCCGATGAAGGCCATGTAGGCGGCGCCGGCAATCAGCAGCGGCTTGAACAGGATCGGCACGAAATGCATGAGAAGGCCAACGCCAATCGCCCCGTTCAGCGTGTGCACCATGCCGCCGACCATGATGCCGCCGGTCGCGGCCAGGCCCCTGTCGCGGCCGCCGGTCAGTGCATTGGCCAAGACGAACAGCATGTCCATGCCCGGAACGGCGATGATGCCGAACAGCAGGATAAAGAAAAGCCAGAGATTTTCCGCGTAACCCATGTCAGTTGCCTGTCGCCTTGTCCCACCAAGCCGCAGCGGAACCTGTTGATTTTCAATTCGATAGGCAGTCCTATAGGTCGACCCAACTGACAATGGTGTGTCAGTTGCGGCCGGAACGTGGTGAGGAAAATGCGCAAGGCGTCACGCCTGTTCGAGATCATCCAGATCCTGCGGCTGGCGCGGCAGCCGGTGACGGCCGCCATGATCGCCGAGCATTTGGAAGTGACGATCCGATCGATCTATCGCGACATCGCCGCACTTCAGGCGATGCGCGTGCCGATCGAAGGCGGGCGCGGCATCGGCTATATCTTGCGCCCCGGTTTCGACCTGCCGCCGCTGATGTTCTCGATCGAGGAGATGGAGGCGATCGTGCTGTCGCTGGCGCTGCTGGAGCGCACGGGCGACGACGAGCTCAAGCAGGCGGCCAAGCGCGTCAGCAGCAAGATCGCCGGCGCGGTGCCGCCGCCGCTGCGCCAGACCTTCGAAGCCAATGCACTGCATGCCTGGGGTTTTGCCGCGCCCTCGGCCGGCACGATCAACCTGGCGCTGGTGCGGCGCGCCATCCGCGACGAGGAGAAGCTCGATCTCTCCTACCGCGACGAACTTGGCCGCGCCTCCGAGCGCCTGATCCGCCCGATCGCGCTAATCTACTACGCCGAAACCGCCAACATCGTCGCCTGGTGCGAGTTGCGTCAGGCGATCCGCAATTTCCGCAGCGACCGCATCGAGGATTGCCAGCCGACCGGGTTGCGGTTCAAGGGCGAAGGCGATCGGTTGCGACAGATCTGGGTGGACGGCTGGGAGACCCCGGCTGTCGGCGGGTAAGGCGAGAGGGAGCTACCGCACATCCACCCAGCGCTTGTCCTCAAAGGAGCGTGCCATGGCATGCACGGTGCGCTCGATCTCCAGTCCCTCGGCGAATTCGATGAGGCGCGCCGGCCTGCCGGCAAGCCGCGTCAGCAATTCGTGGCACTCGATGATCTTGAGGTCGTTGAAGCCCAGGCCATGGCCGGGCGCCGGCAGGAAGGCGTCGTAGGGCTTGTGGTGCGGTGCCACCAGGATGGTGCGGTAGCCCTGTTCGGTCGGGCGGTCCGCGGTGAGATAGAGCTGCAATTCGTTCATCCGCTCCTGGTCGAACAGGATCGAGCCCTTCGAGCCGAAGATCTGGATGGCGATGCGGCCCTTGCGGCCCCAGGCCGAGCGATTGACCTGCAGCGTGCCGGCAATGCCGTTTTCCAGATGCATCAGGACGCTGGCTATATCATAGGTCTCGACCGCGCGGCGTCCGCCTGTCGCGAGCTTGCGGTCGGCATAGGGCTTGGCCATGTCGCAGATGACGGTGGCGACGCGGCCGAACAGCACCGAGACCAGCGACAGCGGATGCACGGCGAAATCGTCGAGCGCGCCATAGCCGGAAGCGGCCTCGTGCTTCCAGAAGAACAGTGCCTCGGGATCGGCCATGAAATCCTCATCCATCTCGATGCGCAGATGGTTGACCTCGCCGATGATGTTCTCGTGGAGCAGCGCGCCGATGTGACGGATGGCCGGGCTCTGGATATAGTTGTAGCCCAGCGCGGCGACCTTGCCTGATGTCTTGGCCGCTGCCGCCATCGCCTCGGCTTCGGCAAAGCTCGGCGCCATCGGCTTTTCGCACCACAGATGCTTGCCGGCCTGGAGGATGGCGATGGCCATTTCCGGATGGAACTGGTTGGGCGTGGTCAGCGAGACGATATCGACCTCGGGATCGTTGACGACGGCGCGCCAGTTGCCTGAGGCCTTGGCAAAGCCGAATTCGCCGGCCTTGCGCCGGGCAAGCTCCTCATTGACCTCGCCGAGATGGACGAGCCTGGGCTTGGCCACATCCGGAAAGACGGCGCCGACGGCACTCCACGCGATGGCGTGACATTTGCCCATGAAACCCGTGCCGATAAGACCGACGCCGACCATTTTCCGTTTCCTCCGCTGCCTGAAGCACTGCGTGGATGAATTAGTCCATTTTCTCCAAGAATGGAATGTCTGCCTCATTTTTTATGGCGTTCTTGCGCAGGCTCGCTATGATGGGGCAGAGAGGACGCTTCACGGATGAGCTTGGACGGGCCGACGATGGACGAACGGATACCTCGCGACTTCGAGACGCTGCGCGCCACCATCCTCGACCGGCGCGAAAGCCTGCCGAAGCGCATCGCCCAGATCGCCGCCTACGCGCTCGACAATCCCGACGACATCGCCTTTGGCACCGCCGCCAGCATCGCCGCCTCGGCCGGCGTGCAGCCCTCAACCCTGATCCGCTTTGCCCAGCAGCTCGGTTTCGACGGCTTCACCAGCCTGCAGCAGGTGTTCCGCGAGCGGCTTCGCGAGCGCAACTCATCCTATGACGAGCGGCTGCAGGCGCTGCGCGCCAAGGCCGAGGGTGGCGCCGGCCACCGGGCGATCTTCGACGGATTCGTCGCCGCCGCCAGCACCTCGCTCGACGACATTTCGCGTACGCTGGATGACGCGCATCTGGAAGACGCGATTTCGCTGCTGGCAAAGGCGCAGACCATCTATGTCTTGGCCAAGCGGCGCTCCTATCCGGTGGCGACCTATATCGCCTATGCGCTGGGCAAGCTGAAAATCCGCAACCAGTTGATCGAATCGGCCGCCGGCCTGAACGCCGAGATGATCGCCTTCGCCACGCCGGCGGACGCCGTCATCGCCATCTCCTTCTCGCCGTATGCGCCGGCCACCATCGAGGAAGCCCGCACCATTTCCGAACAGGGCGTGCCGATCGTCGCCATCACCGACAGCTCGTTTTCGCCACTCGCCCAGTTCGCCAGGGTCTGGTTCGAGGTTGCCGAGGCGGATTTCGCCGGCTTCCGTTCGCTGTCGGCGACGATGGCGCTGGCCATGGCGCTGACCGTCGGCGTCGGCGAGAAGCGGCGCGATATGGGCCGCAAGCGCAAAGGCTGATCGGGCACCCTTCTTGTTTGACCATGATCTTTTCCGAAAACCGGCAGCCACTTTTCGCTTACGCGGTCCCTTGGTTCGGGATCATGGGCAGGCAATTTTAGACGAAGGAATGCTCATTCCATATTGACTATGGATTGGAATTATTATTTCATATTCCCGGCACCACGCTGCCGCTCGCGCGTGTTACCCAAACAATGTTGTTCCTGACAACAAGACTGACGGGAGGATCCAATGAGCGAAGCCGTGGACGCCAAACAGGTGCCGCTCGACGTCATCACCATCGGTCGCGCTTCCGTCGACCTCTATGGCCAGCAGATCGGCTCGCGGCTGGAGGACATCACCTCCTTCGCCAAGTCGGTCGGTGGCTGCCCGGCCAACATTTCGGTCGGCACGGCGCGGCTCGGCTTGCGTTCGGCGCTGCTGACGCGTGTCGGCGACGAGCAGATGGGCCGCTTCATCCGCGAACAGCTGAAGCGTGAAGGCGTCAACACCGACGGGCTGAAGACCGACAAGGAGCGGCTGACCGCCCTAGTGCTGCTTTCGGTCGAGAGCGAAGGCGTTTCGCCGATGATCTTCTACCGTTCGGACTGCGCCGACATGGCGCTGGCGCCGGAAGACATTGACGAGGCGTTTATCTCTTCGGCGCGTTCGATCGTCGTCACCGGCACGCATTTTTCGCGCCCCAACAGCGACGCCGCCCAGCGCAAGGCGATCCGCATCATGAAAGCCAAGGGCGGCAAGGTTGTCTTCGACATCGACTATCGGCCCAATCTGTGGGGCCTCGCCGGCCATGCCGAAGGCTTCGAGCGCTACGTCAAATCGGACCGGGTCTCGGCCCAGCTGAAGACGGTTCTGCCCGATTGCGATCTCATCGTCGGCACCGAGGAAGAGATCATGATCGCCTCGGGCGCCGACGACTGCCTGAGCGCGCTGAAGACGATCCGCGCGCTGTCGTCGGCCACCATCGTGCTGAAACGCGGCGCCATGGGCTGCATCGTCTATGACGGACCGATCAGCGACGATCTGGAAGACGGTGTCGTCGGCAAGGGTTTTCCGATCGAGATCTACAATGTGCTGGGCGCCGGCGACGCCTTCATGTCCGGCTTCCTGCGCGGCTGGCTGGGTGGCGAAGACCATGCGACGGCAGCGACCTGGGCCAATGCCTGCGGCGCATTCGCCGTGTCGCGGCTGCTGTGCGCGCCGGAATATCCGACCTTCGAGGAGCTGCAGTTCTTCCTCAAGAACGGCAGCAAATACAGGGCGCTGCGCAAGGACGAGGCGATCAACCATATCCATTGGGCAACCACCCGGCGGCGCGACATCCCGTCGCTGATGGCGCTCGCCTGCGACCACCGCGTGCAGCTCGAGGACGTGGCGGCGAAGGCCGGTGCCGATCCGGCGCGCATCCGCGATTTCAAGGTGCTGGCGGTCAAGGCAGCGGCGAAGGTCGCTGCCGGCCGTGACGGCTACGGCATGCTGATCGACGAGAAACATGGCCGCGAGGCGATGTTCGAATTCGCCGGGCATCCCTTCGCCTGGCTCGGCCGTCCTGTCGAATTGCCGGGCTCGCGGCCGCTGCGCTTCGAATTCTCGCAGGATATCGGCTCGCAGTTGGTGGAATGGCCGGTCGATCACTGCATCAAGTGCCTGTGCTTCTACCATCCCGACGATCCGGCGGCCTTGAAGGAAGAACAGCAGCAGAAATTGCGCGCGCTGTTCGAGGCGGCGCGGAAAGTCGGCCGGGAACTTCTCATCGAGATCATCGCCGGCAAGCACGGCAAGCTCGACGACACGACCATTCCGCGCGCGCTGGAAGAGCTCTATGCGCTCGGCATCAAGCCGGACTGGTGGAAGCTCGAGCCGCAGGCGTCGAGCGGCGCCTGGGCGAGGATCGAAGCGGTGATCCTGAAGCATGATCCGTGGTGCCGTGGCATCGTGCTGCTTGGCCTGGAAGCGCCGCAGGACGAGTTGGAGGCAGCTTTCGCCGCCACCGCCAAGGCGCCGATCGTCAAGGGTTTCGCCGTCGGCCGCACCATCTTCGTCCATGCGGCTGAGGAGTGGCTGGCCGGCAGGATGTCGGATGACGAGGCTGTCGCCGACATGGCCTCGCGCTTCGAACAGTTGACCGAGGCGTGGCTTGCCGCGCGCGGCCGCAAGGCGGCATAAGGAGGCGCGGCATTGGGACTGCGGAGGAAAACACCATGAGCAAGACAATCCGCCTGACGATGGCGCAGGCGCTGACCCGCTTCCTGTCCCGCCAGATGACCGAGATCGACGGCAAGAAAACGCCGATCTTCGGTGGCGTGTGGGCGATCTTCGGCCACGGCAATGTCGCTGGCATAGGCGAGGCGCTCTATCAGGTTCGCGACGAATTGCCGACCTTCCGCGCCCATAATGAACAGGCGATGGCGCATGCGGCGATCGCCTATGCCAAGGCCAATTTCCGCAGCCGCTTCATGGCGGCGACCTCTTCGATCGGTCCCGGCGCGCTCAACATGGTGACGGCTGCCGCACTTGCGCATGTAAACAGGTTGCCTGTCCTGTTTTTGCCCGGCGACGTCTTCGCCAACCGCATTCCCGATCCGGTTCTGCAGCAGGCCGAGGATTTTTCCGACGGCACGGCGACGGTCAATGACTGCTTCCGTCCGGTCTCGCGCTATTTCGATCGCATCACCCGGCCCGAGCAGATCATCCCGGCGCTGAACCGCGCCATGCAGGTGCTGACCGATCCGGCCGATTGCGGTCCGGTGACGCTGTCGCTCTGCCAGGATGTGCAGGCCGAAGCCTATGACTATCCCGAGAGCTTCTTCGCCGAACGGGTCTGGCACCAGCGCCGGCCACGCCCGGACCGCCACGAGCTTGCCGCCGCTGTGGCGGCACTCAAGGGCGCCAAGAAGCCGCTGGTGATCGCCGGCGGCGGCGTTCTCTATTCGCAGGCCTCCGATGCGCTGGCCAAATTCGCCGAGGGCGCCGGTATTCCGGTCTGCGAGACACAAGGCGGCAAATCCTCGCTGCCGGACGATCATCCGCTCAACATGGCGGCGGTTGGCGTCACCGGCACCTCGGCGGCCAACCGGCTGGCTGAAGAAGCCGATGTCGTGCTCGCCATCGGCACGCGCCTGCAGGACTTCACCACCGGCTCATGGGCGCTGTTCAAGAATTCCGGCAAGACCATCATCGGGCTCAACGTCCAACCTTTCGACGCCGGCAAGCACCGCGCCCTGCCACTGGTCGCCGATGCGGCCGAGGGGCTCGCCGAACTCGGTGCCGCGCTGAAGGGCTGGAAGGCGCCTGCCGCCTGGACCGACAATGCGGCCACCGGCAAGAAGGCCTGGCAGGCCGACGCGGCCAAGGTGACGGCCTCGACCAACGCCGCCTTCCCGTCCGACGCGCAAGTGATCGGCGCCGTGCAGCGGGCCATGGGCTCTGGCGTGACCTTGTTGCATGCAGCCGGCGGTCTGCCCGGCGAATTGCACAAGCTTTGGCAGGCCGGCGCGCCCGGCTCCTACCACGCCGAATACGGCTTCTCGACGATGGGCTACGAGATTGCCGGCGGGCTCGGCACCAAGATGGCGAAACCCGGCGAAGAGGTGGTCGTCATGATTGGCGACGGCTCCTATCTGATGCTGAATTCCGAGATCGCCACCTCGGTGATGCTCGGTTTGAAGCTGACTATCGTGCTGCTCGACAACCGAGGCTATGGCTGCATCAACCGGCTGCAGATGGCGACCGGCGGCGCCAACTTCAACAATCTCCTGAAGGATTCGCGCCACGAAATCCTGCCCGACATCGACTTCGCCGCGCATGCGGCGAGCATGGGCGCAATTGCCGAGAAAGTGCCGTCGATCGCCGGCCTGGAAAACGCCCTGCAGAAGGCGAAGACGAACGACCGCACCACGGTGCTGGTCATCGACACCGACCCGCTGGTCTCCACCGACGCCGGAGGCCATTGGTGGGATGTGGCGGTGCCGGAAGTCTCCGCGCGGCCGCAGGTCAACGCGGCGCGCAAGGCCTATGACGAAAAGCGCCAGATGCAGAGCGTCGGCGATTGATGCAGCTCCCCCCCCTTCTTCCCGTCCCCATACGGGGAGAAGGTGCCGGCAGGCGGATGAGGGGCAGCGCCGGCGGCCCAAGAATGAACTGTTCTAAACCGGAGTGACGACTTGAAAGCCAAACTGGGCATGTCCCCCATAGCGTGGTGGAACGACGATCTTGCGGAACTCAGCGATGACGTGTCGCTGGAGGAGTGCCTGCGGCAGTCGCGCTCGGCCGGTTTCACCGGCATGGAGATGGGGCGGCGTTTTCCCAACGACCCCGCCGTCATGCTGCCGATCCTCAAAGCCGCCGACGTGACGCTGTGCGGCGGCTGGTTTTCCGGCACGCTGGTCGATGAGGATATGAGCAAGAACAAGGATCGCATCCAGCCGATGATCGAGCTGTTCAAGGCGGTCAACGCGCCTTGCATCGTCTATGGCGAGGTCGGCCGCTCGATCCAGGGCGACCGCTCGAAGCCGCTGGCCACCAAGCCGAAACTTTCAGGCGACGAGATGAAGGCCTATGCAAGGCGCCTGACCGAATTCGGCGAATGGTGCGCCGAACAAGGCATGCCGCTGTCCTACCACCATCACATGGCGGCTGTGGTCGAGACCGAGCCGGAACTCGACGCCTTCATGCGCCATTCCGGCGAAGGCATTCCGCTGCTGCTCGATGCCGGCCACCTGGCCTTCGCCGGCGGCGATGTGCTGCGCGCCATCGACAACCACCACAAGCGCATCAGCCATGTGCATGTGAAGGATGTGCGCATGGCCGTGATCGACAAGCTCGACCGCACGAAACAGTCCTTCCTCGACGCCGTGGCGCTCGGCGCCTTCACCGTGCCAGGCGACGGCTCGCTCGACTTCGGCGCCATCGTGCAGCGCTTCGCCGACCATGGCTATGAAGGCTGGTTCGTGGTCGAGGCAGAGCAGGACCCGAAGAAGAACCCGCCGCTCAAGATGGCGCAGGTCGGCCACAAGGAGCTGATGCGGGTGATGACGGCGGCCGGCTACACGGTCGAAACCCAGGGTTTTCCGAATGCCTGACGCGACGGGTTCACGGCGAGGCAGGTTGCTGTAGATTGGCCCGATGAAAGATTCCGAGCACCCCTTCTTCCGCCCGTTGTGGCGGCGTGTCGCCGTCGTCGCGGTCTGCGTCATCTGGTCGATCATCGAGTTCGCCACCGGCACGCCATTCTGGGGCACCATCGCGCTCGGCTTCGCCGGCTATGCCGTCTGGCAGTTTTTTTATCTGTACAAGCCGGCCGACGAGAACAAGGCGACGGCCGAGTCCGAACCGAAGGAGTAACCCGATGTCCAAGCTGCTCGTCAAAGCCGACAAGGGCCATGGCCGCGTTGCCCATGTGACGCCGAAAAGCGCCGGCTGGACTTATGTCGGTTTCGACCTGCATCGGCTGCAACCCGGCGAAAGCGCCTCGGGAAAGACGGAAGACCGCGAAGTCTGCCTGGTCTACGTCACCGGCAAGGGCACAGCGAAAGCCGACGGCAAGGATCTCGGCCTGCTCGGCGAGCGCATGTCGCCCTTCGAGGGCAAGCCTTGGTCGGTCTATGTGCCGGAGGGATCGGACTGGTCGGTGACGGCTGACACCGATCTCGAACTCGCCGTCTGCTCGGCGCCCGGCCTCGGCGGCGGCCTGCCGGTTCGGGTGATCGGGCCGGACGATCTCGGCCAGGAGGTGCGCGGCAAGGGCACCAACACGCGCTACGTCACCAACATCCTGCCGGAAGGCAAGCCGGCCGATTCGCTGCTGGTGGTCGAGGTCATCACGCCCGGCGGCCACACGTCGAGCTATCCGCCACACAAGCATGACCAGGACAATCTGCCCGCCGAATCCTATCTCGAGGAGACCTACTACCACCGCCTCAACCCGCCGCAGGGCTTTGCCTTCCAGCGCGTCTACACCGATGCCGACAAGGATGGCCATCGCGCGCTCGACGAAGCCATGGCGATCGAGGATGGCGATGTCGTGCTGGTGCCCAAGGGGTATCACCCCTGCGCCGCCTGCCATGGCTACGACCTCTATTACCTCAACGTCATGGCCGGACCGAGGCGGACGTGGAAATTCCACAATGCGCCCGAGCACGAATGGTTGATGAAGGCCTGACCGGTCCGAGATTCCTCCTGAACCTGTTGATCCAGCTCGGAAAAATCGTCGGCTAAGGACCTATTGGGGTGATTTGCCTTCGAAAACCCTGCAAAGCTTCGTCAATCCGTCATGGAAATCACTTATGGCAGCGGTCTGACGAGGATTTTTGATGCGTTATGCCATCTATTTCACCCCCCGGCAGGACGAACCGCTGGCGCGGATCGCCGCCAACTGGCTGGGCTGTGACCCGTTCGGCGCGGCGACAAGGCCGGTTGAGGCCGTGGCCGATTTGTCGGCGGCGGAAGTTGCCTTCCACACCGCCTCGGCCCGCCGCTATGGCTTCCACGCGACGCTGAAGGCACCCTTCCGCCTGGCCGCCAACGAGACCGAGGCTTCGCTGCGCGCGGGGCTCGACCAATTTGCCGAAGCGACGCCCGTTGTGACGATCCCGCGTCTCGTCGTCAGCCAGATCGACAGCTTCTTCGCGCTGGTGCCGGAGGGGCCGCTGCCGCCGCTCAACCGTTTCGCCGACGAGGTGGTGCGCGATTTCGACCGGTTCCGCGCGCCGCTGACCGAGGCCGAGATCGAGCGGCGCAGCCCGGATTCGCTGAAGCCGGCCGAGTTCCGCAATCTCTGCCAATGGGGCTATCCCTATGTCTTCGAGACCTTCCGCTTCCACATGACGCTGTCGGGCCGCGCCGGGCCACAGGAAAGCCCTCGTTTGCGCGCAGCAATCGACAGCCTGTTCGCGGATGTGCTGCGGCAGCCGGTGCTGGTCGACGCGCTGACGCTGTTTGTCGAACCCGAACCGGGCGCGCCGTTCATGGTGCTTTCACAGCACGCGCTGGGACGCCGCCCGGCAAGGAAAACCGCCTGAACAGCCCTGCTCGAAGAACCAAAGGACTGCCCGAAATGACCGCCGAGACCGTTCTTTCCAACGCCCGCATCGTGCTTGCCGACGAGATCGTCGAGGGGTCGCTGGTGCTGCGTGACGGCTTTATCGCCGACATCGATGCCGGCAGCAGCCACACCAGCGGGAACATGGCCGGCGAGGACATGGGCGGCGACTATGTCATTCCCGGGCTGGTCGAGCTGCACACCGACCACCTGGAAGGCCATTACGCACCCCGGCCGAAGGTGCGCTGGAACCCGATCGCCGCGGTGCTTGCCCATGACGCGCAGGTGGCGACGGCCGGCATCACCACCGTGCTCGACGCCTTGCGCGTCGGCATGGACGAGGACGCCGACCTCACCTTGGCCGATATCCGCAAGCTGGCCGATGCCATCGAGGACAGCGTCGCGCAGGATCGTCTGCGGGCCGATCACTTCCTGCATCTGCGCTGCGAGGTTTCGGCGCCGGATTGCCTGCAGGCCTTCGCCAATTTCGACCGGGACGACCGGGTCAAGCTGGCTTCGCTGATGGATCATGCGCCCGGCCAGCGTCAGTTCGTCAATCTCGAAACCTATGCCTACTACTACCAGCGCAAGCTGAAGCTGACCGATCGCGACTTCCAATTGTTCTGCGAGAAGCGGATGGCGGAATCGGCGCGCTATTCGGCGCCGAACCGCGCGGTGATCGCGGCTGCCTGCCATGAGCGCGGCATCGTGCTCGCCAGCCATGACGACGCCACTTCGGGCCATGTCGACGAGGCGATCGAGCAGGGCGTGCGCGTTGCCGAGTTTCCGACCACCGAGGAAGCGGCGCGCGCTTCGAAGGCCGCGGGCCTGGGCGTTCTGATGGGTGCGCCGAACGTCATGCGCGGCGCCTCGCATTCGGGCAATGTCTCGGCGCGCACGCTGGCCGGCGACGGCCTGCTCGACATCTTGTCATCAGACTATATTCCCTTCAGCCTGATCCAGTCGGCCTTCTTCCTCGGCGACATGGTCGAAGGCATTTCGCTGCCGCAGGCGGTCGCCATGGTGTCGAAGAACCCGGCCGAGGCCGTTGGCCTGACCGACCGCGGTATCATAGAGCAAGGCCGCCGCGCCGACCTGGTGCGCGTGCGTGTCGATGACCATGTTCCAGTGGTGCGCACCGTCTGGCGGCAAGGGCGCCGGGTCGCATGATGGTGTCGGCCTTGATCGAGCGTGAATTGTCCGCTGAAACGTTCCCCGTCCGTCATGGCGTCTTTGTCGCCGTCGTCGGGCCAAGCGGCGCCGGCAAGGACACGGTGATCGGCTACGCCCGTACCCTCTTCGCCGATGAGACCCGGCTGGAGTTCGTGCGCCGCGTCATCACCCGGCCGAGCGATGCGGCGAGCGAGGATCACGACACGCTGGCCGACGCCGCCTTCGTCGAGGCCGAGGCCGACGGCGCCTTCGCCATTTCCTGGGAAGCGCATGGCTTGCGCTACGGCCTGCCTGCCGATGTCGACTGGTCGGTCGCCAATGGCCATGTGGCGGTGGCGAACGTGTCGCGTGCGATCATTCCCACCTTGCGCGAGCGCTATGCCAATCTGGCCATTGTCGAGATCACTGCTTCGCCTGACGTGCTGGCCTCGCGGCTGGCGATGCGCGGCCGCGAGTCGCGCGGCGAAGTGCTGGCGCGCCTGGCGCGCAGCGCCAATGTGACCCTGACCGGCCCCGGCGTGACCACGATCGACAATAGCGGCCCGCGCGAAGTGGCCGGCGAGCGCTTCGCCGAGCTGCTGCGCAAGGCAATGGCCTTCTCCGACATGTCGGGCATGATCTGATTTAGGCGTGCGTCCCGCAGCCCCGGTATCCGCGGCTCGATTGGCCCCAAGCGCCGCCCAGGGCGCTCACTTGCTTTCCCGCGGCTTCCGGAGCGCTATGTGGTGCTGACCATAGAAGTGATTCCACCCGCTCAGAGAACCCGTGGCGAACGAGACAGGACAGGAAGCTTTGATGCAGACGCTGACGCCCATCCTCCCGACGGTCACGGCGGCATTTCTCGCCTCCTTCGTCGAGGTCGTCGAAGCCTTCACCATCGTGCTTGCGGTCGGCGTGACGCGCAGCTGGCGCCCGGCGCTGACGGGCGCCGCCTTGGCGCTGGCGTTGCTGGCGGCGCTGGTGCTGGCATTCGGACCGCTGCTGGCGCTGGTGCCGATCACCACGCTGCAGTTCGTCGTCGGGGTGCTGCTGATCCTGTTCGGCATGCGTTGGCTGCGAAAGGCGATCCTGCGCAGCGTCGGCGTCATCGCGCTGCATGACGAGGACGCGGCCTTTTCCAAGGAGACCGCCGCCCTCACCCAGCAGGCCAATGACCGCCGCGCCGACCACCTCGCCGGCCTGGCCTCGTTCAAGGCGGTGCTGCTCGAGGGTGTCGAGGTGGTGTTCATCGTCATTGCCGTCGGCGCCGCCCATGGGCAGACGCTCTACGCCAGCCTGGGCGCGCTGGCAGCCTTCGTCCTGGTGATGCTTATCGGCCTGGCGGTGCACCGGCCGCTGGCGCGCGTGCCGGAGAATGCGCTGAAATTCGTGGTCGGGCTGATGCTGACCAGCTTCGGCATCTTCTGGACCGGCGAAGGCATCGGCGCCGACTGGCCGGGCGCCGATCTCGCTCTGCTCGCCATCTTCGCCATCGTCGCGCTGGCGTCCTTTGCCATGGTGCGCTGGCTGCGCGGCACCTATACCGTATCAGCCGGAGGGTTCGCCCGATGAGCGTCATCCGCCTTGTTGCCAGGGAATTCCTCGGCATGTTCGTCGATGACGGCAATCTGGCGCTGCTGGCACTGATGCTGGTGGCCGCCGTCGCGGCGGCGGTGAAGCTGCTGGCCCTGCCGCCGCTGCTCGGCGGCGCGCTGCTGCTGGTCGGCTGCCTCGCCATCCTGCTGCAAAGCGTTCGCCGCGCGGCACGTGCGGTCAAACGATAAAGACGGCACGCATGGCCTACTTCAGACATCGTTTCGATAGCGAAACGATGTTCGAGGTACACTGGCTATCCCTTGAACGCCGGCAGGGTCAGGCCCTTGACGCCGACATCGAGCGCGAACAATCCGCCCGGATTCTTCTGGCGGACGAAGTGGCTTGCCGGGCGCCTGAGCACGGCCGAGGTGACATAGAGGATGTCGAGATCCTTGCCGCCGAATTCGCAGCACGTCGGCAGGTCGGTCGGCAGAACCACGGTCTGCATCAATTCGCCATCAGGATCGTATCGGCAGACCTTGCTGGTCACCGGGATGGTCACCCAGTAGCAGCCCTCGGCATCGACGGTGGCGCCGTCGGCGACGCCGCCGGTCATCGTCATGTCGATGAACGTTCGGCGATTCTCGATATCGCCGGTGGCGGCATCGAAATCATAGGCCCACACCGCGCCGGCATGGCTGTCGGAGAAATACATGGTCTTGGAATCCGGGCTCCAGGCGAGCCCGTTGGAGCAGCCGATGCCGTCGATCATCTTGTGCACCGACAGATCAGGATCGAGCCGGTAGAGCGCGCCGATGAATTCGATCGGCTGACCCGGCACCTCGAACATCGAACCCGACCAGAAGCGGCCCTGGCGATCCGGCTTGCCATCGTTGAAACGGGTATTCGGCATATGCGATTCCGGGTCAACGATCGCCGCGAACGTGCCGGTCGCCGGGTCGAAGAAGTGAAAGCCATTGGCCATGGTCAGCACAAGGCCGCCCTTCTCGCGCAGGCCGAGGCAGCCGAGATATTCCGGTGTCTCGAAGGTCTCGTCCTTGCCGGTCGCTGGGTCGTAGCGATGGATCAGCTTCTTCCAGATGTCGATCCACCACAGCACGCCGGCCTTGGGATCCCAGAGCGTGCCTTCGCCGAGTTCGGCCCTGGCATCGACGACGCAAGTGATTTCGACCATGGTCAGCCCTCTTTTCTCCGCAGCCTGCCGCCGAGGCCGGCGAAGGTCTCGCTGCCGATCGAGACCGTGAGCAGGATCACCGCGCCGTAGACGATGAGCAGCGCGCCGCTCGACAGGTTCAGCGCCGGCAAAAGACCAGTGAGGATGGTGAGCACCATGGCGCCGGCGACGGTGCCCAGATAATGGCCGCTGCCGCCGAGGATGGAGGCGCCGCCGATGGCCACCGCCGCGATCGAGGTGAACAGATAGGCGTCGCCCATGCCGAGATAGGCCTGGCCAGAATAGCCGGTCAAGAGCATGCCGGCGAAAGCGGCTGTGAGGCCCGAGATGACATAGGTGAGGATGGTGGTGCGCGCGGTCGGCACGCCGGAGAATTCGGCGACCGTGGCGCTGGTGCCGAGCGCGTAGAGATGGCGGCCGAACGCCGCCTTGGAGAGCAGCAGCGTCGCCACCAGCGTCAGCGCCAGCCAGATCAGCGCGATGACCGGAAAACCACTGAGCCGCCCCACCGACAGGAACTGGATCAGGGCCGGCGCCGATGGCGTGGGCGAACCGCCGGTCAGCACCAGGATCAGGCCTTGCAGGATCACGTTCGTGGCCAGCGTCATGATGATCGGCGGCACGCCGAACTGGGCAACGCCGATGCCGTTGATGAGGCCGATGAAGGCGCCGCCGGCAAGCAGCAGCGGCATGACCCAGACCAGCGGCAGATCCTGCCCGCCGCACAGCAGCGCCATGATGATTGCGGCCGAATTCAGCACCCAGGGCACCGACAGGTCGATGCCGCCGCCGATGATGACGAAGGTCTGGCCGAGCGCGACGATGCCGACGAAGGCGGCCAGCACGACGGTGGAGCGCATGTTGGAGACCGACAGGAATCCCGGCGAGAACAGCGCCGTGACCAGGAGCAGCGCCAGCATGCCGGCATAGGCGAGCACGATGAGGCGGTTGCGGGCGAGGAAAGCGCTCATTGGGCACGGTTCCTTGCAGCTTTCTCGGCGACGGAACTGGCCAGCACCGAGAGCAGCAGGATGACGCCGGAGGCGACCGGCTGCCAATAGCTCGACACATGCAGGACGAAGACCAGATTGCCGATCAGGGTGAGCACGAAGGCGCCGATCAGCGTGCCGGCGAGATGGCCGCGTCCGCCGAACAGGCTGACGCCGCCGATGACCGCCGCCGCCACAGAGGGAAGGATATAATCCTTGCCGATGGTGGGCGAACCGGCGCCGGTCTGCGTCACCAGGAACAGCGCCGCACCGGCCGCGAACAGGCCGGACAGGCCGTAGGTGACGAGGTTGACCCTTGCGATCGAGACGCCGGACAGGAAGGCCGACTTTTCGTTGGAGCCGGTCGCCTGGATGGCGATGCCGACCCGCGTCGCCCGGAACCACCACCAGAATAACAGCAGCGCCAGCAGCATCCAGACAGGGTTGGTCAGGCCGAGGAGCTGTGCGGAAGCGAAGCCGACCCACCATGAGGGAATGCTGCCGCCATCGGTCGGCAGGATAATCATGGCGATGCCGTTGAGGATCGACCAGGTGGCGAGCGTGACCAGGAAAGGCTGCAGCTTGAGCAGCGAGATCAGCAGGCCGTTGAGTGCGCCGATCAGGAAACCGAGCGCCAGGATGATCAGCGCCCAAAGTGCCGTGGTCGACGCATCGTCGGTAAAGCGCGTCGCGGCGATCACCGTGCCGAGGCTGATCATGCCGCCGATCGACAGGTCGATGCCGCCGCGCAGCAGCACGATGGTCTGCCCGGTCGCCGCCAGCATCAGCGTCATCGCCGCCGCCGTGTCGAGGTTGAGCTCGTCCAGCGAGAAAACGCCGGATTGCAGGCTGCCATAGATGCCCACAATCAAGGCCAGCATCAGGCAGGCGACCAGGAACGGCGCCCGGTCGAGCAAGCGGCCGCGCCAGTCGATGGCCGGCTTGGTGGGCCTCGTCTTTGCCGGCCTCTGCGCCATCTCCACGGTCTGCTGCACGGACATCACCATGATTCAGGCCGCCCTGGTTTCAAGCATGGCGGCGCGCAGGATTTCCTCCTCCGAAATGTGAACCCCCTCCAGCGTCGCGGCAATGCGGCCGTTGCGCATCACCAGCACGCGGTCGGCGACATGGACGAGTTCCGGCATGTCGCTGGAATGGAACAGGATCGCATAGCCCTTGGCGGCGAGGTCGCGCATCAGCTGGAAGATCTCGCCCTTGGTGCCGACATCGACGCCGCGCGTCGGATCGTAGAGCAACAGCACGCGCGCCTGCGTCAAAAGCATCTTGCCGAAGATGACTTTCTGCTGGTTGCCTCCAGACAGGGTGCCGGCAAGCTGTTCCGGCGTGCCGGCCTTGATACGCAGGAAATCGACCATTTCCTTGACGAGCGCTGCTTCCTTTTGCCGGCTGAGCAAGCCGTTTTCGGTGAAGCGCTTGATGACCGACAGCGTCAAATTCTCGCGCACGCTCTTGGTCAAAAGCAGGCCCTGGCCGCGCCGGTCCTCCGGCACCAGCGCGATGCCGTCCTTGCCGGTCAGCGCCTGGCGCGGATTGCCGATCGAGACCGGCTTGCCCCACAGTTCGATCGAGCCGCTCGCCTTGGTGGCGCCGAACAGCGCCTGAAACAGTTCGCGCTGGCCATGGCCTTGCAAACCGCCAACGCCGAGTACCTCGCCCTCGCGCAGCGCGAAGTCGACGCCGGAAAGCCGGCTGCCGCTCGAAAACCCCTTTACCCCGAGAGCGATGCGATCGGTCGCGGTGGACACACGCTCGGGATAGAGCCGGTCGAGATGGCGGCCGATCATCTGGGTGACGATCTCATTGTCGGACACGGCATCGGCCTCATGCGCGGCGACGGTGCTGCCATTGCGGAAGATGGTCAGCCGGTCGGCGATGGCGCGCACTTCGGCCATGCGGTGCGAGATGAAGATGACCAACCTGCCCTCGGCGGCGAGCTGCCGGGTAAGGTTGAGCAGCCATTCGGCTTCCCGTGCCGGCAGCGCCGAGGTCGCCTCGTCGAGGATCAGGATACGCGGGTCCTTGGCCAGGCCCTTGGCGATCTCGACGATCTGCCGCTCGGCCAGGGTCAGCCGCCGCAACTCCTGATCCGGGCGAAGCGCCGGAAAGTTGTATTTTTCCAGCAGCGCCAGCGTCTTGAGGCGCATCTGCGTGCGATTGACGGTGCCGAGCCACGTGCGCGGCTCATGGCGAAACCAGATGTTCTGTTCGACGCTGAGATCAGGGATCAGCGACAATTCCTGGAAGACGGCGGCGATGCCGCGTGCCTGCGCCGCATCCGGATTTGCCGGGCGATAATCCTGGCCATCAACCACGATCGAGCCGCCATCATGCCGCACGGCGCCCGACAGGATCTGGATGAAGGTGCTCTTGCCCGCACCGTTCTCGCCAAGCAGGGCATGCACCTCGCCGGCGCGGGCGCTGAATGTCGCCTCGCTCAGCGCGACAATGCCGCCATAGCGTTTGGACAGGCCGTTGACAGTGACAAGGTCCATGCATGCGCCTTCGAAAAGCTCTCCCGACATCTTGCGATGCCGGGAGACAGGGTCGTGGTCACTGGATATTACTTCGCCCCGGCGGCTTCCGCAGCGGAGATCTCGACCCAGTCGGGCGTGATCGGCAGCGTCAGGCCGGGCGCCTGGTCCGGGAAGGCATTTTCGCCAATGGCGATCTTGATCATCTTGGTGCCCGGGTAGAGCTTGGACTCGAAGGGATCGGTGGTGACGAAATCGCCCTTGACCGAGACAGAACGCTCGGCCGGCTTCTTGCCGGTGTCGAGAATGTCGACCGCCAGCTTGATCGCTTCCGAAGAGAGATAGGCCGGGTTGGATCCCAGGATGCACTTGGCGCCTTGCGTCTGCGCGCAGGTGACGGCGGCGACATTGTAGGAGAAGCCGACGACCGGGACGATCGGCCGGCCGGCATCCTTCAGCGCCTGGATGGCGCCCGAGCCATAGCCTTGCGTCATGATGCCGTCGATCTTCGGATTGGCGGCAAGCAGTGCCGCGACACCCGACTGTTCCGGTCCGAGGGCATAGTTGCCGTTGTAGTAGCCGACGACCTTGATGTCGGGATATTTGGCCAACACCTTCTCATAGCCCCCCTGCAGCTGCGCCGAGATCGGCGCGCCGGCGAGGCCGCGGTCGAGGATGATGTTGCCCTTGCCGCCGAGCTGCGTGGCCATCCACTCGGCCATGACGGAGGGGATGCGGTCCCAGTCTGAAGCAACGGCATAAGCGCAGGGTTCGGTCACCACCTGGTCGAACGAGATGACGACGATGCCAGCGTCGCAGGCTTTCTTGATGGTCGGGTTCAAGGCCGAGTCCGAACCGGCATCGACGAGGATGGCGTCCGGCTTCTGGCGGATGATGTTGTTCAGCGAGTTGATCTGCGCCTGGACGGTGTTCTCGACATTCTCGATCTTGAGGTCGACACGGCCCTTCAGCGGTCCCTTGTTGACCGAGACGGTGGCGACGCGCTCCATCTGCTGGCGCCAGTCATTGCCCACGAAATTGTTCGAGAGATAGATGGTGTAGGGCTTCTTGTCCTCGGCGTGGCCAGTCTGCATGCCGGCAGCCATCATGGTGGCGGCAAAAGCTGCTAGGCCGATGTTACGGCTCAATGATTTCATGATTTTCTCCTCCCGTTTTTCGTTTCGCGCCTGATGTGGCGCATCGCAATCACCAAATCAGGTTCCCGAGGCCTCCTTGGGGGTGATCTCCACCCAGCTCGGCGACACCGGCAGGGAAAGCCCTGGCGCGAGATCCGGAAATACGGTCTTGCCGAGCTCGATCTTCACCGCCGAGGAATTCGGCGCGTATTTGGCGTCGACCATATCCGTGGTCAGGCCGGGTGAATTGAACAGCACGGTGGTGTCGGCGGGCTTCTTGCCAGTGTCCAGTATGTCGACCGCGAGCTTGATGGCTTCGGCCGACAGCGACGGCGGATTGGCGCCGAGCCAGCATTTGGCGCCCTTGGTCTCGGCGCAGGTGACACCGGTGCCGTTGAAAGCGGCGGCGACGATCGGCACCATCGGCCGGTCGGCATTCTGCAGCGCCTTGATGGCGCCGGTGCCGTAGCCCTGCGAGAAGATGCCGTCGACTTCCGGATGCGCGGCAAGCAGGCTGGCCACGCCTTCCTGCTCGGGTCCGGCGGCATAATTGCCGTTGAAATAGCCGACGATCTCGATGCCGGGATATTTCTTCAGCACGGCACCAAAGTTCTTCTCGAACTGTTCCGAGATCGGCGCGCCGGCGAGGCCGCGATCCATGAAAACCTTGCCCTTGCCGCCAAGGATGGAGGCCATCCATTCGGCCTGGTTGTTGGCCATGATGTCGAAGTCGGAATGCAGCTTGTAGGCGCATTCGGCCGACACGGTCTGGTCGAAGCTGACGACGATGATGCCGGCGTCGCAGGCCTTCTTGATGGTGGGATTGAGCGCCTCGGCCGACGACGCATCGATGAGGATGGCAGCCGGTTTCTGACGGATGATGTTGTTCAGCGAATTGATCTGAGCCTGAACGGTGTTCTCGGCATTTTCGATCTTGAGGTCGACGCGGCCCTTCAGCGGCCCCTTGTTGACGGCGACATTGGCGACGCGTTCCATCTGCTGGCGCCAGTCATTGCCGACGAAATTGTTCGAGAGATAGATGGTGTACGGTTTCGGGGTCGATGTATGGCCCGGCATCGCAGCCATCGAAGCCGCGAACCCGGCAAGCGCCACGAAGCAGGCGCTCAAGCTCCTTAGTCTCATGGTCTTCCTCCCTGTATTTCCTGCCCAGCCGGTGATGGACTGCGCCATCTTAGTCGGATGAAGACGCTAAATTGATACCGGTACCAATCACCTTTGTCAATTTGCCCAGACTTGCCAAAGGCTGCGTCCACGAGCCGAATTCGCCGGAGTTCCCCTCTTGCGACGTCTCCCGTGGCCGACCCTCCAGCCTAGCTATCATGCTATTATAATTTTATGAGCCTGTCTATGCGATGTCAGCAGAAAATCCCGCCTCCGGCGCGCTTCAGGACAGGTCGTTCGGCGCGTCGTAAGTGATGCTGAAGATATCGGCGGGGTGGCGGGCGACCGAGAATTCGATGCTGCGCTGGTCCGCCGACTGGTAGAGCATCTCTACCGTCAGCACCGGACTGCCGAGCGTTATGCCGAGGTCGGCGGCAACCGCCTCGTCGGCGATCTCGGCGCGCACCGTGACATGCGCCACGTCGAGTCGCAGGCCGAGATGTTTCTGCACCGAACGGAAGATCAGCACGTCGGAAAAATCCTCCCGCTTCAGGCGCGCGCCGATGTCGGGCGGGAAATAGGTGGTGATCTGCGCCTTGCGCTGTTCGCCGATCGACAGCACGCTGCGCAGGCAATAGCCGGCCTCGTCCTTGCCCATGCCGAAATGGCGCTGGAGCACGGGCGAAACCTCCTTGCGGTAGGATTTCACCGTCAGCTCGGCATCCTTGGTGAAGGCCGCCATGTCGGCGAAATTCTTGAACTTCCAGCTCAGATTGACCGAGGGGCTGCGCGCCGCGACCACGGCAGGCTTGGCCGAACGCTTGCGGATCAGCCCGTCGGCCTCGAGATCGCGCAGCGCCTGGCGAACCGTGATCAGGCTGACGCCGAAATGCTCGGCGATGGTCGCTTCCTTCGGCAGTTCGCCGCCGACGGGGAAGGTGCCGTTGCCGATCGGCTCGCGCAAAATGTCGGCGAGCTGGCGGTAAAGCGGCCCGTTGGCGCGGCCGAGCGTGCGCCTGGGAAGACTGTCTATGGTCGGGTGGTCCATGTGCCTCGTCGCGCCTGTGTCGAAGCTTTTATAATAGCTTCCCACGCCCGAGGCTAGGCAAGGCTGTTGACGATCAACCGTCTCAGACAAAGAGCCGAAGCGGCTGTTCGATCGCCGATTTCAGGGTCGCGAGCCATGCGGCAGCGGTAGCCTCGTCAACGCTCGCCGCGTCTGTCGTCAGCAGGCATTCGGCATGATCGCCCGGCGTGTCGGACGAAACGGTCAGGCGCATGGTGCGGCCCGGCAGAAGCGGCGTCATCATCGGCCTGATGTCGCTGGCCGGCAGCAGCCGCAGGGATAGGGTCGCTGGAGTTTCCGTCTCATCCCGGCTGTCGGCCAATGCCGCAAGCCGCAAGGCGCGCAGCGATGTCAGGGCCATTTCGGGGATCATGGCGAATACGGTTTGCCGGCCTGCCAGTTCCAGCGCCACGGAAGCGCCACCGAACCTGGCTGCCTGCGGCATCTCGACAAATGCTCGACCGGCGGCACGCAGCAGCACGTCGTCGATGGCGAACACATGGCCCGAGCTCTCAAGCGCCGCCAGCAGGTCTTGCAGCGCGCCGAGGGCAACGGCGGTGGCAAAGGCGGCGATCCGGTGCGCGGTCGGGGATAGGGCCGCTGCCGGGGCGACGGCATTGGGCGAGGCGAGCGGTGCGGCAACCGGAACGAAGCCTTGCACATCGGCGGCCAGGATGCGCCCGCCAGGACCGCTGCCGCGAAGTGTTTCGAGCGGCAGGGAACGCTCGCGCGCCAGGCGGCGGGCATAGGGCGAAACCGCCACCCGGACCTGCGCCGTCGCGATGTTCATTTCAGATACTCCGAATTCACGCAGTTGGTCAGCCGTCCCTCGGTGAGATAGGCGTGGACCACCTCGATCGATTTCAGCCGGAGGTCGCGCATCGACGCCGGGCTGTAGAAGGCGGCATGCGGTGTGACGATCAGCCGATTGGCGATCCAAGGCTCGCGGGCGCGCCAGGCGGCGAGCAGCGGATGATCGAGATCGCCGGGCTCGCTCGGCAAGACGTCGAGGCCGGCGCCGGCGACGATGCCCTCGCGAATCGCCGCTTCCAGCGCGTCGAGATCGACGATCGGACCACGCGCGGTGTTGATGAGGACAAGGCCTGGCCTGGCGGCGGCGAAGGCGGACGCGCCAAGCAGCTTGCGGGTCTCCTCGCTGAGCGGCGTGTGGACGCTCACCACATCCGCCCGCTCCATCAATTCACGGAGCGAATGGACGCGTTCGTAGCCGGTCGACAGGTCGACACCGGACAGAAGGTGCGGGTCGTAAAACACCACCTTCATATCAAAGGCGGCGGCGCGACGGGCGGTCGCAAGTCCGATGCGGCCGAGACCGACAATGCCGAAGGTGGCGCCCTTGTGCCGGCGGACCAGCGGCGCCTTGGAGAAATGCCAGCCTTCGGCGCCATAGCTGGAAAGCTCGGCGCCATAGGCCGATGTGCCGCGCGTCAGCGCCAGCATGAGGCCGATGGCGTGATCGGCGACCTCGGTGGTGCCATAGTCCGGCACGTTGCAAGCCGGAATCTTCCGCGCACCCCAGCCCGCCGTATCGATGTTGTCGAAGCCGACGCCGGAACGCACCGCTATGCGCGCCTTGGGAAAGGCCGATGGCGCGGCGGCGACATTGTGGGTGGGCGAATAGTTGATGACGGCGTCGACCACCTCGCAGACGGCAGGATCGAGTGCGGCTGCCTTGTCGTTGGTCGAGCGTGCGAGGATGAACTCCATATCGGGATAATGCTGCCGCTCGAGTTCGGCCTCATCGGCGGCTTGCCAGTTGGCGCACAGGATCTTCATGCCAGCCCCTTCGGATTTCAAGTTCGGTGATGGGTTATTTCTTGATGCCGCCGATGCGGCCGCCCATCGGCACCACGGCGCCGACCGGCTGATCGATGGCGCTGAGCGTGCCGCTGACCGGCGCCTCGATCTCGACCACGGCCTTGTCGGTCTCGATTTCGGCGATCAGTTCGCCTTCCTTGACCTGATCACCGACCGCCTTAAGCCATTTGACGACGGTGCCTTCGCTGACGGTGAGATCGCCGAACGGCATTGTGATCGGCTCGTCGTCGCTGGGAGCGGCAGCCGCTGAAGCGGGGGGCAAGGAGCTGGCCGGAGCAGGCGTTGGCTTAGCCGACGCAGCACTTTTCAGGCCGACCGTGTACCAATGGTCCGGCACTGGCGGCTGGCCCGACATGACGTCGCGCACGCCATGGGCGATGCGCGCCGTATCGACCAGCATGGCGCGCTCCAGCACCGGCGCGAAGGGATGCGAGGTCGGCGCGGTGTGCAGCCTTCCCGGTGGGGCGTCGAGCTCGTCGAAGGCGAACTCGTTGATGGCCTGGGCGATCTCGCCGCCAAGGCCGCACATCGCCCAGGCTTCGTCGACGATGAGCAGGCGATGGGTCTTTCGGACGCTGGCGACGATGGTGTCAATGTCGAGCGGCATGATGGTGCGGGGATCGATCACCTCCGCCTCGATTCCTTCGGCGGCGAGCGCCTCGGCTGCCTCCAGCGCGCGCTGCACCATCTGGCCGGCGGCAACGATGGTGATGTCGGTGCCTGCCCGCGCAATGCGCGCGACGCCGAAAGGCACAAAATGCTCGCCGACCGGCACCTCGCCCTTGGAGGCGAACAGCGCCTTGGGCTCAAGCATGATGACCGGATCGCCGGCCCTGAGCGCGGTCTTCATCAGGCCCTTGGCATCGGCAGGGGTCGACGGCACGCAGACGATAAGGCCCGGCATATGGGCGAAGACGGGATGATAGATGCCGCTGTGATGCGGCCCGGAGCTGCGCAGCGCGCCGGCGCCGACGCGCACCACCATTGGCGCGCTCATCAGGCCGCTGGTCATGTAGCGCAGCTTGGCCGCCTGCAGGAAGATCTGGCCGGCGGTTTCGAAGGCAAAGTCGGCGAACATCAGGTCCGAGACGGTGCGCGCACCGGTGGCCGAGGCGCCGACGGCGGCGGCGGTGAAGCCCTGCTCGGAGATCGGCGTGTCGACCATGCGCTCGGCGCCGAATTCCTGCCAGAGGTTTTTGGTGTGAGCGAAACTGCCGCCGCGCTCGCCGGTGCCCTCGCCGAAATAGAGGATCGCCGGATTGGCGCGCATTTCCTCGGCGATGCCGTCACGTACGGCCTCGAGCCATCCCTGCGTGCGGGTCTCGCCGACGGCTCGCCAAGCCAAGGCGGCGGGCGGATTGATCGGATCGGCAAAGACATGCAGAAGCACCGTCGCCGGATCGGGCTCGGGCGAGTTGCGGGCAAAGGTCAGAGCCTCCTCGACCACCTTCTCGATCCTCGCTTCTATTGCCGCGAGCGCCTCGGCATCGGCGATGCCATAGTCCTCGATCAGCCGCTTGCGGAACATGTCGATGGGGTCGCGCTTGATCCAGGCGTCGAGTTCCTCCTGCGTGCGATAAGTGCCGATGACCGGATCGCCCTCATGGTGACCGACGGTGCGGTAGGTCTTGGCCTCGATCAGCGTCGGGCCCTTGCCGGAACGGGCGCGCTCGGCGGCCTCCTTCATCGCCAGCCAGACGGCGAAGACGTCGTTGCCGTCGACCGCAACCCCAGGCATGCCGTAGGAGGCGGCCTTGGTGGCGATCTCTGGGTTCAGCGTGATCGACTTCAGCGGCGTCGCCGTGGCGTAGAGGTTGTTCTCGCAGACGAAGACCGCCGGCGCCCGCTGCACGGCGGCGAAGTTGAGCGCCTCGTGGAAGCCGCCATGGTTGGCGGCGCCGTCGCCGAAGAAAGCGACGCCGATGTCGTCGCGGCCCTGCTGGCGGGCGCCCATGCCGATGCCGACGGCATGGCCGATGCCGGCGGCGACGATGCCGTTGGTGCCGAACAGGCCGACCGAGCGGTCGTAGAGATGCATGGTGCCGCCGCGGCCGCCGCAAATGCCGTCAACCTTGCCGAACAGCTCGGCCATCACCCGGCCGGGATTGGCGCCCTTGGCCAGCGCGTGGCCGTGGCCGCGATGGGTCGATGTCACCCAGTCGGTTGGCCGCAGATGCGCGCAGACGCCGACGCCCGTCGCCTCCTCGCCGATATAGAGATGCAGGAAACCGGGTGTTTCGCCCTTGCGGCAGGCGATCTGGGCGATGCTTTCGAAACGGCGCAAAAGTACCATGCGTTCGAACAGATCGAGCAGGATTTTTGGATCGGGCAGGTTTGGAGCGCCCTTGAAATCGTCGCGTGCGCGCGCCGCAGACATTGCCACCAGAGCCTCCCTGAAATGCGTCCGACGCCGGGCGGCAGAGCGCCGGCGGCGAGCTTGTTGGCCGCTCGCTTTGGCGCATCATAGATTATAATAGCATAATGTCTACTGACTTCGGACCGGGCCGTGCGATGGCTAGAGTCTGGTGATCCGAACGGTCGCGTCGGGCCGCTGAAACAGCTCCGGCCGCAGGCTGAGACCCAGCCCCGGCCCTTCGAGCGGCGCAACGTGGCCGTCCTTGACCGGCGGAATGTCGGCGACGATCTCGGTGTACCAGCCGGTGAAATACGCGCGCACCGCCTCCTGGTAGTTGACGTTCGGCAAGGTCGCCGACAGCGCGCAACTGGCGGCATAGACGATCGGCCCGGTGCAATCGTGCAAGGTGACAGGCAGTTCGCTGGCCTCGGCCATGTTGGCGATCTTGCGCGCTTCGGAGAGGCCGCCGCACCAGGCGAGATCAATCATGATCACGCTGGCCGCGCGCTTGTCGATCAGTTGCTTGAACATCTGCCGCGAGGCGAGCCGCTCGCTGGCGGCGATCGGTATTGATGTATGGCGGGCAAGCTCGGCCATGGCGTCAAGCTCGTTGTAGCGGATCGGCTCCTCCAGCCAGGCGACGTCATGGGCTTTCAGCGCCTCGGCGATGCGCAGCACCGGCGGCAAGGTCCACAGCCCGTGCAGTTCGACCATGATTTCCATGTCGCGGCCTACAGCGTCGCGGATTTTCTGGAAAGGCTCCAATGCCTTGTCCAGATCGGTCAGCGAAATGCGCGTGCCATTCGATGCCTCGGCGGCGATGTCGAACGGCCAGATCTTCATCGCGCCGATGCCTTCCGACTTCAGACTTCTGGCGAGATCGCCGGCATTGTAGCGCCAGGCGAGCAGGTCCTCGTACGGGCCTTCGTTGGAATCGCCAGGCTTGAGCGACCAGTCCTCGCCGCGCTCGAACAGGGCGTTCCTCTTGGTGGCCCGGACGTGCTTGTAGCCGGCGCAGGTGTTGTAGACCGGCACGCTCTTGTGGGTGCGCCCGCCAAGCAGCCGCCAGATCGGCTCGCCGAGCGCCTGGCCATAGATATCCCATAGCGCGATGTTGACGGCGGAATTGCCGCGCAGCTCGGCGCCGGAATCGCGGGCGCCGACATAGACGCTGCCCAGCATGCGGTCGTGCAGTTCGATGTCGCGCGGATCCTTGCCGAGGAGATAGGACGCGACATTGTCGTGGATGTAGGCGGCGACCGGCCCCGGCGCCCAGAACGTCTCGCCGGTGCCGATCAGGCCGGCATCGGTGTGGACGCGCAGCCAGAACAGGAAGGGGAATTCCGCCAGCTGCAGCGTCTCGAGCGCGACGACTTTCATTGTTTTCTCCCCATTGCAGCGAACCATGCGGTCGGCGGGACAATAGCACATCGCCGTTGACAGCCATTTATGGTACCGGTATCAATCGCGTCAAGATGGCCACCGGGGGTTTTCTTGCCAGCCGAGAATCACAACACGCCGCCACGAAGGGCACTTGTCACCGGTGCCGCCGGCGGCCTCGGTCGCGAGGTGGCGATCCAGCTGGCGCGGCGCGGCTGTGTCGTCGCGGTCACCGACATCAATGGCGAGGGACTGGCCGAGACCGCCACGCTGGTCGGCGAAACCGGCGCGGAAAGCGAAAGCATCGTCAGCGACTTCACCGGGGAAGGCGCGCCGGAGGCGGCGGTGGAGAAAGTGGTGGCGCGCTGGGGCGGCATCGACATCCTCGTCAACAATGCCGGCTATGGCGTGATCGAGCCCTTCCTCGACGCCACCTTCAAGGCCTGGACGCGCACGCTGGCGCTCAATGTCACGGCCCTTGCCATGGCCTGCAAAGCGGCGGGCCGAGTGATGCGCGAGCAGCGTTCGGGGCGCATCATCAACATCACCTCGCCGGGTTCGCGCATGGCGCTGCCCGACTACACCGCCTACACGGCGAGCAAGGCCGGGGTCGATTCCATTACCCGCGCCGCAGCGGTAGCGCTGGCGCCCTATGGTGTGCTGGTCAACAGCCTGGCACCGGGCATGATGGACACCGAAATGCAACGCTCGACCGAGGTCGACCTGGCCCGCGCCAATGGCCGCAGCGACCTGCAGGCCTTCCTCGACGAGCGCACCCGCCGCATCCCGCTCGGCCGCCGGGCCGAGATTGCGGAAGTCGCGGAAGCCGTCGTCTGGCTCTGTCTCGATGCGCCCAAATACATGACCGCCGAGCGGCTCAACATGTCGGGCGGGCTCGACAAGGACTGATCAGATGCAGCGAAACTCCCCACCCGGCAGCGCCGATATCGGCGCGCTCGAACGCAAGGCGATACGATTGCGCCGTCACATGCTGACCATGGCGCGCGGCCAGGGCCAGGGTTATATCGGCCAGGGCCTCGGCATCGCCGATGTGCTGGCCGCGCTCTACTTCCACGAACTGCGTTACGATCCACACAATCTGGCGTGGGCCGACCGCGACCGCTTCCTGCTCTCGACCGGGCATTATTCGATCGCACTGTGGGCAGCGCTGGCCGAGGCCGGCATCATCCCGGTCGAGGAACTTGCCACCTATGGCGCCGACAACAGCCGGCTGGAGATGTCGACGCTCGACACGACGCCAGGTGTCGAGGTCATCGGCGGCTCGCTCGGCCATGGCCTGGGGCAAGGCGTCGGCCAGGCGCTGGGCCTGCGCATCGACAAATCCGAGGCGCGCGTCTTCGTCGAACTGTCCGATGGCGAAATGCAGGAAGGCTCGACCTGGGAAGCGGCGATGTCGGCCAGCCATTTCAAGCTCGATGGGCTGGTGGCACTGGTCGACTGCAACGGCATCCAGGCCGACGGGCCTGTCGTGCTCGACATGGAGCCGGTGGCCGACAAATGGCGCGCCTTCGGCTGGCAGACATCGGAGATCGACGGCAACGACATGAAGGCGGTGGTCGGCGCGCTGGCCGATGCGCGCGAGCGCAACGGCAAGCCGAAGGCGATCGTGCTGCGCACGCTGCCTGGCAAGGGCGTGCCGCGTATCGAAACCGCCGAGAAATCGCATTTCTTCCGCATCGACGTGGCGCAATGGGACGGCATCATCGCCGAGTTCGAAAAGACCGTGGGAGCAAGCCAATGAGCGGCACAGCGACGGAGGCCGGCCGCACGCTGGCCATGGGTCAGGACGAAGCGGTCCGCGGCGGCCGGCAAAGCGTGGAAGCGCCGTTTGGCAAGGCGCTGACGCGGCTCGGCCACAGCCGTCCCGACATTGTTGGGCTGACCGCCGACCTCGGCAAATACACCGACATCCTGCCATTCCGTGACGCTTTCCCCGACCGCTTCTTCAATGTCGGCATGGCCGAGCAGAACCTGGTCGCTGTCGCCGCTGGGCTGGCGCGTACCGGCAAGGTGCCGTTCGCCACCACCTATGGCGTGTTCGCGACAAGGCGGGCCTATGATTTCGTCGCCATCGCGCTCGCCCACTCCAACCTTAACGTCAAGATCGTCGCCGGCCTGCCGGGATTGACGACCGGCTATGGCGGCACGCACCAGGCGATCGAGGATCTGGCGCTGATGCGCATGATCCCCGGGCTGACCATCATCGACCCCTGCGACGCGACCGAGATCGAAGCGGCGACCAAGGCGATCGCAGAGCGTCACGGGCCGGTCTACATGCGGCTGCTGCGCGGTTCAGTGCCCGTGGTATTTGAAGCCGGCTATCGTTTCGAAATCGGCAAGGCGCGCAAGCTTCGTGGCGGTTCCGATGTCGGCATCATCTCGACCGGCTTCATGACCGAGCGGGCACTGGATGCGGCGGACGCGTTGCGAAAAAAAGGCATCTCCGCCGGCGTGCTGCACGTGCCGACCATCAAACCGTTCGACACCGAGGCGGTGGCCGCGTTCGCGGCTGGCGTCAGCCACATCGTCACCACGGAAAACCATGTTGTCGTCGGCGGCCTGGCCAGCCTCGTTGTCGAGACCTTGTTCGACGCCGGCATTGCGAAGAAAGTCAGCCGCATCGGCTTGCCCGACCGCTACATCGAATGCGGCGCGGTGCCGACCCTGCAAGCGAAATACGGCCTGACATCAGAAGCCGTCATCGCCGCGATCATAGCCCTGGCTTAGGACGACCGCATGAAAATCACCGAAATCGAGACCTTCGCCGTCGGTGCCGGCTGGAAGAACTGGCTGTTCGTCAAAGTCCATACCGACAACGGCATCCATGGGATTGGCGAAGGCACGCTGAACGGCTTCATCAAGACCACCGAAGCCGGCGTGCACGAGCTCAAGCATCTCGCCATCGGCCAAGACCCGCGCCGCATCAATGCGCTGGCCAAGCGCATGCTGGACAGCGTCTCGCTCGACGGCGGCCACATCCACCGCACGGTGATCGCGGCGGTCGAGGTTGCCTGCTGGGACATTCTGGGCAAGAGCCTCGGCGTGCCGATCCACCAGTTGCTCGGCGGCCAGGTGCGCGACAGCGTGCTCGGCTACGCCAATGGCTGGTACCGCACCGAGCGCACGCCGAAGGCCTTCCTCGAAGCCGCCAAGGCGGTGCTGGCGAAAGGTTTCAAGGCGTTCAAGCTCGACCCGTTCGGCACCGCGCAAGGTTTTATCTCGCGCGAGGAATTGGAGCTTTCCTACGCGATCTGCCGAAAATTGCGTGATGAACTGCCTCGCGATACGCTGATCCTGATCGACGTGCATGCGCGCTTCACCGAGATCGCCGCCCTGCAGGCCGCGCAGAAATTCGCCGATCTCGACATCTTCTGGTGGGAGGAGCCGACCTCGCGCGACCGGCAAGAGACGGTGCACGAAGTGGCGCATCGCTCACCGATCCCGGTGGCGACCGGCGAAATGTACGACACGGTCGGGCAATTCTACACGCTGGCCGCAGGTGGGGGCGTCAACATCTTCCAGCCCGAACCGATGTCGCTCGGTGGCATTGCGCCGTCCATGCAGGTGGCCAACCTCGCGCTTGCGCATGGCAGCCACATCGCCCCGCACCAGAGCGGCGGACCGGTGGCGACGGCGGTGTGCCTGCAGCTGGCGGCCGCGGTGCCGAACTTCCTCATCCAGGAGCACTTCGACGCTTTCAACGACCCGTGGACGCGCGACCTCGTGACCTGGCACCCGACCGTCAACCCGGCCAATGGCCATCTGTCGCTGCCCGACGCGCCAGGGCTCGGCATCGATCTCAACATCGAGGCGATCAAGAACCACCCTTACGATCCCAACGCCTATCTCAACGTCCACGCGGAGGGCTGGGAAAAGCGCCTCGGGCGTCGGGAAGAGACGGGGTGGCGTGGCCTCTAGTCCGTCACGCGCTTTCGCGATCGACGATCTCGAAGCCGAGGCTGGTGATGGTCGGCACCTTGGTGTCGCCGCCGAGCCTTGCCAGCAATTGCCGCACCGCACGGCGGCCCATTTCGTAGCGGTTGACCTTCACCGTGGTCAGCGGCGGATAGAGCTGCGCGGCGAGATCCATGTCGCCATAGCCGGCGATGGCGATCCTGCCCGGCACGGCCCAGCGCCGGCGGTGGCATTCCTGCACGGCGCCGACCGCGAGCGTGTCGCTGGAAAAGAAGATGGCATCGATATCCCGGTGGCGGGTGGTCAGCGTCACCAGCGCCTCGGCACCGCCCTGCGCGGTGATTGGCACTTCGACCTCCATATCGGCATGGTTCTTGATGCCGAGCTCCGTCAGGGCGGCATGGTAACCGGTGCGGCGCTGCCGCAGGCGGTCATTGCCGTGGATCGGCGTCGAGACGAAGCCGATGCGCTTGTAGCCCTTGGCCGCCAGATGCATGGTCATGGCATAGGCGGTCTCGAAGTTGGAGACGCCGACCACCATGTCGATCGGCTTGCGGCCCTTGATTTCGGAAATTTCGACCACCGGGGCGCCGCTGCTCTTCAGCAAGGCACGCGCCGCTTCGCTTTGCACGAAGCTCTGCAAGATCATGCCGACCGGGCGCCAGCCGAGCAGGTTGCGGATCGACTTCTCCTCGGCCTCCTGCGTGAACTCGCCCTGCACCAGGAGCATCGAATAGCCGCTCTCATGGCATTCGTCGGACATGCCTTGCACCTGTTCGGCAATGCCCGAATTGATCAGCGGTGGCACCACCGTGCCGATCATGCGGCCGTTGCCGCGCATGCTGGACGCAAGCCGGTTGGGTACGAAGCCGGCCTGTTCGATCGCCTCCAGCACCTTGGCGCGCGTCTCCGGCGAGACCATGTCGGGATTGGACAGCGCGCGCGACACCGTCATCGGCGCCACGCCGACCCGCTTGGCGATCTCGCGGACGCCGAGGCGTTGCGGCTTCTTCTCGTCCGCCGGCGGCTTATCGACCATCACCATGCTCCAAGAAAGCGCTATCCGCCAAGGCAATGTCCTGCGGATCACGCCGAAACGTCCATTCATAGCGGTTGCCGCGAGTGCTTGCCAGCGATGGACCCAGCTATGCACCGCCAGAAAATTTCATCGTTGACAAGTTATAATATTATAATCTTAATGGCCGAGAGGAGCGCGCCAGGATCGGCGCGGGCGCATGGGGCCGGCCGCAAGAGCCGGAGACGGTCGCTGCCAGGGAGGTCGGGATGAACAGCGCGGCTGAGGTGAGCGCGTCGCCCAGGGACGCGCGTTCGTTCCGGCGGCGACTGATCGGCTTGATTGCCGTCGGCGAGGTCGGCGTGCTGGCGGCCATGGCTTTGCTGATCGCCTTCTTCTGGCTGCTCGAGCCGGCCTTCCTGTCGGAGCGCAACATCCGCGCCATTCTCAACGTCGTCTCCTTTGTCGGCATCATCGCCATCGGCCAGACCATTCTGCTGGTCGCCGGCGAGTTCGACCTGTCGGTCGGCTCGGTGGCTGGTCTCTCCGCCGTGGTCGCCGCCAAGCTGATGACCGCGGCCGCCCTGCCGGTGAGCGTCGGCATTCTCGGCGGCATAGGCGTCGGCGCGCTGATCGGCCTCCTCAACGGCCTGATCGTCGTCAGGCTGGGTATCCCTGCCTTCATCCAGACGCTCGGCATGCTGTTCATCGGCCAGGGCCTGATCCAGGTGGTGACGGGCGGCTATCCGGTCTATCCGCTGCCCGAGGCGATCAACACCATTGGCGGCACCGATCTCGCCTTCGGCCTCGGCTGGAGCTTTGCCTTCTTCATCGTCGTCGCCCTCCTTGCCGACTTCGTGCTGCGGCGCACCGTGCTCGGGCGCAACATGTATGCCACCGGCGGCAACAAGGAAGTGGCGCATCTCGTCGGTATCAACACCAGCGCCTACAAGATCGGCGCCTTCATCACCGTCGGCGCGCTGTCGGCGATCGCCGGCATGTTCGTAATGGCCGATCTCGGCAGCGGCGGCACTTCGATCGGCAGCGGCTGGGAACTGACCGTTATCGCCGGCGTCGTGGTCGGTGGCGTCAGCCTGTTCGGCGGCGCCGGCACGGTGGCCGGCGGCGTCGTCGGCATCCTGATGCTGAAGGTGGTGCAGAGCGGCCTCGTCGTCATTGGCGTCAACTCCAACTGGCAGCAGATCGCGGTCGGCGTGATCATGGTCATGGCTGTCGGCCTCGACATAGTGCGCCGCCGCTACTTCATCGCCGGCGCCTGAGAGGCCGCTTATATTGCGCCGGCAAAAATGCCGGCGAACCAAGGGAGGTAAGGCATGAAGACCCATTTGAAAAAGCGGCTGATCCGAACCGCATTGGTGGCGGCGGCACTCGCCACCTCGCTCGGCTCGGCGAGCCTGGCCCGGGCGGCGGACATTCACCTGCTCTGGGTGCAGGCGATGAAGGATCACCCGGTGCATCGGCTGATGCAGGCGGGCTTCCTCAACAAATGCAAGGAACTTGGCTACACCTGCGAGGTGGTCGGCGACCCGAGCGCCACCAACTGGGATATTCCGGCGACCTTGCCGCTTGCCGAGGCCGCCCTTGCCCGCACCAAATACGACGCGATCGGGGTCTACGGTCCCGATCCGGCCATCTTTTCCTACATCTCCAAGCTGGCCAAGGAAGGCTTCCCGATCGTCACCTGGCACGTCCTGCCGCCCGAAGGGACCGTCAACGGCCTGAAAGCGGCGACGGGAGAGAACATCGCCGAAGCGGGAACCAATGCCGCGATCGCGATCGGCGACAAGCTCGGCGGCAAGGGCACCGTGGCGTTGACGCAGGGCGCTTCCAACGACACCGAAAACGCCATGTCGGATGCCTTCCGCAAGACCATCGCGGCGAAATATCCCGGCATCAAGGTGCTCGACACGCAGATGGAAGGCTTTGAACCGTCGGCGGCCGAGGCAAAAGCGGTGGCGATCCTGCAGGGCAATCCCGATGTGACCGCCGCCTTCGGCACCACCGGCAACAGCATCCAGACCTGGTCGGGCGCCGCCCGCAAGGCCGGACGCGATGTCGTCATCGTCGGCATGGACTATATCAGGCAGAATCTCGATCTGGTGAAATCCGGCGCCGCCTACGGCATCGTCGCGCAGCCGCTCTATGAAGAGAGCGCCAAGGTCGCCGAACTTCTCGGTGATCTCGCCCAGGGCAAGACCGTGCCCTACAGCAATCCGCTGCCGGCAAAGGTGATCACCGCAGCTGATCTCGATCCCTATTACAAGATGCTGGACAGCGCCGGCCAGTAACACCTGCCGCCGGGCCCGCGCCTTGCAGGCCCGGCGCTTTCCGAAGGGATGCGTCTTGTCCATCACCACCCCAGCGCCGCTGTTTTCGGCCACCGCCATCGCCAAGAATTTCGGCGGCGTGCAGGCGCTGCGCGGCGTCGATCTCGATGTCGTGGCCGGCGAGATCCACGCCTTGCTCGGCCAGAACGGCGCCGGCAAGTCGACGCTGGTCAAGATCCTCAACGGCGTGCATCCGGCCGGTTCCTACACCGGCACGATCCAGCTCGACGGCCGGCCCGTCAGCTTCGCTTCGCCGGCCGATGCACGATCGAACGGCGTCGGTTACGTGCCGCAGGAAATCGAGGTGCTCGAACAGCTGTCGGTCGCCGAGAATGTCTTTGCCGGCCGCACTGGGCTGGGCACAGGCATGCTGGTCCACCAGCGCAAGCTCGAGCAGCGGGCCGGCGAAATCTTTGCCGACCTCGGCATCGACATCAACCCCAGGGCCTATGTCGCGTCGCTGACCTCGGCGCAGCGTCATCTGGTGATGATTGCGCGTGCCATCGTGCTGAAGCCACGCGTGCTGATGCTGGACGAGCCGACGGCCTCGCTCTCCGGCACCGAGGTGGATGCGCTGTTCGCCGTGCTACGCCGCCTGAAGGCGCAAGGCGTGGCGATGATCTACATCACCCACCGCCTGCCCGAGGTGCTGGCCATCTGCGACCGCGCCACGGTGCTGCGCGACGGGCAGGTGGCGGTACGGATCGCGCGCGAGGACTTCGATGCCGAGACCTTCATCTTCTCGATGTCGGGTCAAAGGCTACAGCGGCTGTTTCCCGAACACGCAGCGCCCGTCGGCGCGCCGACGGCGCTGGAGGTTCGCCATCTCACGGTCGCCGGCCACAGCGGCGCGGTCCATGGCGCCAGGGATATCAATCTCTGCGTGGCGGCGGGCGAAATCGTCGGACTTGCCGGGCTGCTGGGCTCCGGCCGCAGCGAGATCCTGCACGGCATCTATGGCCGCGTTCCGGCTGACGGCGAAATCCGCGTCGCCGGCCAGAGCGTGTCGATCAAATCGCCCAGGGATGCCCGCGCAGCCGGCATTGCGCTGCTGACCGAGGATCGCAAGCGCGACGGCCTGCTGTTCAACCTGCCCGTCGGCGCCAACATCACCATCGGCAATCTCGCGCCTCTGTCGCGGCATGGCATGGTGCGCGGCGGACTGGAGCGAAGCTCCATCCTCACCGCCATGCGCGCGCTTAATGTCAAGGCGTCCTCGCCGCAGGCTTCGGTCACCCATCTGTCGGGCGGCAACCAGCAGAAGCTGCTGTTCGCCCGTGTGCTGATGCGGGCACCGAAAGTGCTGCTGCTCGACGAGCCGACCAAGGGCGTCGACGCGGCGACCCGTCATGAAATCTACCGGCTTGTGGTTGAACTCGCCGAGAAAGGCGTAGGCTTGCTGATCGTCGCTTCCGAATTGGAAGAGCTGATCGGCCTTTGCGATCGCTGCCTCGTGGTCGCCGACGGGCACATCGTCGACGAATTTGGCCGTGGCGAAGGCGGCGAGGATCGCGTGCTGCGCTCGGTGACGGCGGCGCAAGCCGAACGCCACGCCATCGCTTCACAGGCCTCAGCATGATGTTCGCCGGCAAACGCGTTTTCGTCACGGGGGCTGCCACCGGCATTGGCCGGGCGACGGCGGAGTACCTCGCCGGCGCGGGCGCCAGGGTTCTCGGCGCCGGACTGGACGGCGAAGAGGGCAAGGCCCTTGCCGGCCGCTATGACGAAAGCCAGTTGATCTTCCGCGAGAGCGATCTCACCCGTGAAGAAGAGGTTCAGTCGGCGGTGACGGCAGCCACCGAACGGCTTGGCGGGCTCGACGCCGTCGTCAACTGCGTCGGCATCTACCCAACCGGCAAGCGGCTTGAAGACGTTTCCGACGCGGAGTGGGAAAAGACCATCGCCGTCAACCTCACAGCCATTTTCCGCGTCTGCCGCGCGACCTTGCCGCTGCTGCGCGCGGCCGGCGGCGGCTCGATCGTCAACATCGCGTCCGTGCACGCCGATGCCACGGTTCCCGGCGTGCCCGCCTATGCCGCGACGAAGGCGGCGGTCGTCGGCCTGTCGCGGCAGATGGCGCTCGACTATGCCGTCGACCGCATCCGCGTCAACGCCGTGCTGGTCGGCTCGGTCGCCACCCGCATGACGCTGGACGGGCTGGAAGCGGCCGGCGGCGCCGACGCGCTGGGCCTGTCCTTCGAGCCCAACAGAATCGCCCGCATCGCCAACCCTTCGGAGATCGCCAGCGCAATCGGCTTCCTGATTTCCGACGCCGCATCCTTCGTCACCGGCAGCGCGATGCAAGTGGATGGCGGCCTGCTGGCGCGGCTTCTCTAGGGTTCAGGCGCAATCGGCTGGTTGACTGAAGATCCGATTATACTGCCTCTTCAGTTTGCCGCGCACAGGCGCTACCCTACCGGGCACAGAATTCCGCAGCCATGGCTAGCGGGGGGGCAGGCCACCATGAACATGGACTCGACCATTGCTGGTCCGACATCACATTTGACCGCCCCCGCCATCGGTAGCGAGCTTGTTTGCATCGTCGATCGCAGTTCGTGTTTCCACGGCGCGATTCACGTTTCAGGATTCACTTTTTCCGCAAAATCCCCTGTCGTTGGGCTCGCCTTGCTTCTGCCGGATGGCCGCACAGTCGTCCTGTCGCAAACTGGCCTTCCCAGTGCGGATTTGAGTCGACTCTATGGGCGGCTTGCGGCGTCGTGCCGGTTTGATGAGCGGGTCTTTACAGGGCTGGACAACGCTCAGATGCTGGATGTGAAACTCGAAATAAGATTGGCGGACGGGTCGAAGGAAGTGCGCCCGCTCGCGGCGGCAGATCCAAACGATTCGGTACTGCCCCTGGTAAACAGATTCTTTGCCGAGTTGCGGTCACGTTCCGGCGGGCATTTGCTGGAGATCGGTTCGCGCAACCGGACTGGTGCAATGTGGCGCAACAGCCTGCCGCCGGGCTGGGTCTACACCGGCTTCGATATTCTGGACGGCGAGAACGTCGACATCGTTGGAGACGCTCATGAGGCGAGCCGCTTTCTGCCTCGCAAGACCTATGACGCCGTCATGTCATTTGCGGTGTTCGAGCACCTCCTGATGCCCTGGAAGGCCGCGATTGAAATGAACCGGGTTCTCAAGACAGGCGCTCTGGGGATTATCCTGGCGCCACAGACATGGGCTCTGCACGAAGAGCCGTGCGACTATTTTCGGTTTTCGAGTCACTCCTGGAAGGCCTTGCTCAACAGATCGACCGGGTTTGAAATCATCGAAGCTATCGATGGTGTTCGGGCATACATCGTGGCCCGAGTGCACAACATATCGACGCATTTTGGCGAGATGCACACCGGAGCGTTGATGTCGGCCGTCCTGTTTCGCAAGACAGGTGAAACAAAATTGGATTGGCCGGTTTCGCTTTCCGACGTTGCCGAAGATCTATACCCTTTTTAGACCCTTTTTTGCGGTTGGCAGGGGCCGTGGTTTTTCATGCGTAGCCTTGGGGCTGCGCCTCGCCAGGATCGACAGAGACGGACCATGCTCGTTGTCCGGCGTCTCGTGTGCGATCGCCAGATCGTCGAACCCCAGTTTGGCCAGGCCCCACAGCAGATCGTCGCGATGTATCCAGCACGGTACGCGGTCCATGCCTCCGCAAAATGTCGATGCGCCAAGCGGTCCGTAGGGGCGCGGATAAAGCGTCACCGTTCGGCCGTGCCAGTCGCGTTGCTCTGGCGCTCCAAGCGCCGCGCGCCGCCGGTCGTCGGTCGGCATCGCATTGTCGTCGACGACGTGAGTCCATAAAAACAGGCGATCGGTTCGGTCCGCCAACAAGTCCAGCACGTGCAGCGGGTCCGTCATATGATAGAGAACACCGCTGGCAACGATCAGCGGCCAATGCTTTGTTTCGCTCTCCAGGAACGGAACAAAATTACCGAGCCGAAAGGTCGCGTCGCGCAAGCCAAGAATTTCCTTCGCGACCAGACAACGAAGAAAGGCATCGCGATTGGCCTCGATGGCCACGACCGACCCTGCACCTTGCGACAACAGAGTTGCGGTATGCGCCGCCTCCAGGGGACCCAGTTCGAGGACTTGCTTCCCGTTGAGCCAGCCATCCAGTTTCTCCGCGAGCCAAAGTATGCGTGGGTCCTCGTGCAAATGGGATGTGCCCGCCTGCAAGCCTTGCGCTGCCGGGAACGCGGTGACCCATTGGCCCTTGAATGCATCGATCGCATTTTGAGCTGACGGCGCTGATCCGATGTACACGGGAGGATCGACGACGGCCGCGGCGATGTGTTCAGGCCCGGCTTCGTTGATCGCGTCGAGCGCCAGGGCCAGTCTGTCGGGACCATGCGTCGCCGGCTTGGCGGACATTACCGCAAAGAACTCGCACCCTACAGTCGGGTAAAATTGCTCTTCACGAAGTCCCAGGACTCCTGCTGCGTGCAAATCCGCCATGGCCAGGCGGAAACTGGATGGCGTGAAGACCCAGGCGTGACAGTCGACATAGTCGTCTCCTTGCCTGGTTGCCATCGCGTAACCTGCTTGAGGCGTTCCGGCGAAAGCATACTCTCCCTTGAACCCTTCCAGCCAGACCTGCACGCCTCCGCGCGTTCCATGCGATGCGTGGTGATCGAACATGGCCGCCGTGCCATGCCTTTTTTGCCCTGCCATATAGGCGGCCAACAGATGGCCCGCGGTACAACTGGGGCGCAGATAATCGAAGGTGTATCGACGATCCGGAATCAAGAGATACACCCGCCCACCCGGTTTGAGTGCCCGTTCGCAGCGTTGGAGGAAATGAACAGGGTCCGTGAGATGCTCGAAGACGTGACTGGCCACTATGAAGTCGAAGCCCTCGCCAGTCAGGTCGAGTTGTCTGAATTCGCCGCCATCGTCGATGGCGTCCACCGTTTCAAGCCGTGAAACGTCGACGCCGATCGCAGCGTATTTCGAACGCAATCCGTCGGCATCGGCATGATCGACAACGAGCGTTTTGTAACCTTCGGCCTTGGGCAATATCGGCGAGTATGAAGCGCCAATCTCGATGCCGCGTCCATTCTTGCCGATTGCAGTCCGGATAGTCTTTCGGAAGTCCAAGTTCGCACCCCCAGCACCGAGCGTTGCACGTCATGAGTAAACCATTTCACAGCTTCGACTGAAGTGTTATCTGTCGGGGCCGGGAGGGGGCGCGGCCATGAAAAAGATCGGGCAAATTGCGAACTGGGCGGCCGCAGGAGCGTATGTACTGGCCGCCAAGACAATTCAGTTCCCAGGCATTCTGGCCGAACGCGAGCCGCGATTTGCTTCCGATGAGACCGTGACGCCGGCAATTGGCAATTGTTATGCGATCGTCGTCAAATATCACCTCATCGGGATTACAAGCGACTTTCTCGACCTCCTGGCGACGCTTCGTCGCCAGCACGTCAACGCCATTGTTGTCTGCAATGGCGATCTTCGTCCGGATGAACTCGCGACCTTAAGGACATTTGCGCACCGCATCCTTGTCCGTAACAACATTGGGCGTGACTTCGGAGCCTACCGTGCCGCGACCTTGCATCTGGCGCTGGAGGAACTCCGACCCGAACGTATGATCTATCTGAACGACAGTGTCATTTACATTGCCGGACCTGGCTTGGACTCCATGATCAAAGCCCTGGTTCAGAGCGACTATGACGCCGTTGGCACCTACGAGAACCATGAGTTTGCCCATCATATGGGCAGCTACGCATTTAGTGTAGCCGGCAACGTATTCGCCGATGTGCAGATTCGGCGGTTTTGGCAAAGGTACAGGCCCTACGACATTCGCCCCCACGCGATACGGAAGGGAGAACTCGGCTTTTCGCAATGCCTAGAGCGTTGTGGCTACCAGGTTGATATTGTCTATTCCGCCGACAAGCTCGCGCTTAGGCTCGACAAGATGTCGATCTCCGAGCTGGTAGCAACACTTCGTTACGTCCCTTATGGCGCGCTTCGCGGTTACGATCTTGGCCCGCTTCTGAAAGGCGCTCAAAGAACCGGACAAATGCTGGCGGGCAATCCCAAATCAAAAAGGCGTAGACAAAAACGCGGAAAAGACCCTGCCATTCTCGACCAGGAATCGCGAACGCCCACAATATCCGAATTTGGCAGGTTTTCGGCCGAAACAAAGGCCCGGCTTGAGGAAGCCGAGAAAAATGCGTCCGTGGCCATTCAGATTAGACAAGAGACGCTGGTCAATCATATGATTGGGACCATCATCAATGGCAGCCAGATACACTTCGGCTTCGGGCTCTTTCATCGGGTGATGGATAGTCCTTTGGTGAAGCGCGACCTACTTATTCGAGGGATTTTGCTTGAACATGACTGTGCTCGTATCCTCGAACATCTGACGCCGCCACGGCGGGAGCCGATCATGCGCGAGTTGTTGAACCGTGGGCGGGCCGTCAACGTGCGTGGCATGCGCCGCTTCAAACTCAGGAATGGGCTTATTTAGACGATTCGTCTTCGTCAGGCGCACCCGCCTTATGCCCCGCCCTCAAGCGCAAAGGGCGTGAAACAGACGGTGCCGGCGGCACTTTCGCCCTGGGCGAGGACGATGACGCCCTCATCCGGATCATCCCATCGGCCGCGGTTGAAAGCGCAGGAGGCGTTGGTCTGCGGCTCGACGCAGAAATATGGCTTGGTCGGATCGGCGTAAAGCATCAGGTGCTTGAAGATCGGGTCGGCCCTCATGCGCAGTCCCGCGCCCCGTGCCGGGAAGCGCAGCGTCGCTTCGCCGCCCCAGCCGCCATAGTCGTTGTTGCGCCAGCCGCCCGGCAGGGGTCTGCCTTCGGCAAAGTCGAGTTCGGGCGGCAAGGTGACGGGATCGCCCGAAATGCCATCGGGCTCTTCGAGATAGAAGCGCTCGGCCTTGAACTGCACTGTTACGTCCGGATCGCGATCGAACCAGGGATGCAAACCAAAACCGAACGGCAGGGCGACCGGACCGATATTGGTCAGCGTCATGGTCACGCTCAGTCCCTCGTCCGAAACCGCGAAAGCCTGTGTCGCGCGGTAGGAATAGGGCTCGGCTCCGGCGGCGATGACCAGCGATAGGGTTGCGTTGGCGGGACCTGACCCGGTGACCGTCCAGGCGTGTTGCCAACCGCTGCCATGGACGTTGAATTTTTCGGGCGGATTGTTGGGCAGGACCTGCCAGTGTCTTGCCCCGAAGTCGAAGGCGTTGCCGGCGATGCGGTTGGCATAGGGCGTCATCGGAAACATGGCGACGCCAAGCACATTGCCGGATTTGCGATCATCATCCGAGAGCCGCCGTATGAGGTCGAAGCCGCGCCAGCGCAACGCGCTCACGCTGCCGCCGATTTGCGGCACCAGGGCAACCTCGAGCGCTCCCGATCCGATGCTCAGCAATTCAGAAATTGCGGCCATAGCCTGCCGTCCATCCACCGTCGACGCCCAGCATCTGGCCCGTGGTGTAGGTGTTGAGCGGATCGCAGAAGAACAACACGGCCGCGACCGCTTCCTCGATGCAGCCGGCGCGGCCGACCGGCGTGTGGCTGAGCATCGCCCTGTCGCCCGAGACCATGGTTTCGTCCTCGACCGCGCCGAAGCCGACGGCATTGACCAACACCCTCGGCCCGAACTCCATGGCCAACGCACGCATGCCGGTCAGAATCGCCGCGTTCTCCATGGAAAAGCGCGGATGGCGGCGCATCGGCATGCCGGCCGTGGCCGAGACCAGGAAGACGATGCGTCCGCCGCCGCGCTCGGCCATGGCCACGGCTGCCCTGCGCGCATCGGCATGCTGGCAGCGTGGATCCTGCATCGTCGTTCCCGGGCGCAGCGGATTGGACATCAGCAGGATGTCGGCGGCATCCCCTGCTTCGACGACCGTGCCGCCATTGGCACGCAGCGCGGCAAGCACGGCGTCGACGATCGGGTTGGTCTCGCCATCGAGGGCCACCGCGGCGCCGTTGAGATCGATTTCCATCGCGCCACTCACATCATGTATCCCGCCGTCCAGCCGCCATCGACGGCCAGCACCTGGCCGTTGACGTAGCTGGCGGCCGGCGAGGCCAGGAACAGCACCGCCTCGGCGATCTCCCGCGGCTCGGCCGGACGGCCGAGCGGCACATGGGCCAGGAATTCCTGCGTGCGGCCGGCGAACTTGCCGTCATCGCCGTAAAACAGCTTGGCGGTCAGCGCCGTCATTACCGAACCTGGAGCGACCGCGTTGGTCAGGATGCCCTTGGCGCCGAGTTCGATCGCCATCGACCGCGTCAGATGGATGATGCCGGCCTTGGCGGCGACGAACGGGCTCTGCAGGCGCATGGCGGCAAGGCCGACGACCGAGGCGATGTTGACGATGCGCCCGCCCCTGCCGGCGGCGAGCATGGGGCCGAGTGCCGCGCGGCTCATAATGTAGAGGCCGTCGAGATCGATGCCGGTGATGCGGTCCCATTCCTCGGCCGGGAATTCGTCGATTGTGACACGATGCGCCAGCGTGTTGACGCCGGCATTGTTGATGAGGATGTCGAGGCGGCCGTAACGCCGCATGATCGCGGCGATCGCGCTGTCGACCGAGGCGCCATCACGGATGTCGGTGACGCAGGCCATGGCATCGGTCAAGCCGGCCGCGACCTGTCTTGCGCCCTCGCCGTCGATGTCGGCGACGACGACCGCGGCGCCATTGTCGGACAGGCGCCTGGCAATGGAACTGCCTATGGCGCCCCCCGCTCCCGTGACCAGCGCCACCTTGCCTCGCAAATCGCAGCGCATGTCCCGCACACCCCCCGAGCAATACCGGGTTATGCTATTATAATATCTACTGGAGTCGGGCAAGCCGCGGCGTTGCCGGCGCGATTATTCCGCCGGCGCGCCGGCAACGTTCTTGCGGGCGGCATCGACCATCAGCCGCCGTGCGCGGAACACGCCCCATTGCTGGTCGACGAGCACGCCGATGAGAATGACGCCGCCCATGACCGCGAAGTTGAGGGAGGACGGGATGCCGAGCAGATTGACGAGGTTCTGCAGTTCCTGCAGCAGCACGGTCCCGAGGATGACGCCGATCAGCGAGCCTTCGCCGCCGCGCAGCGAGAAGCCGCCGAGCACGGCGGCGGCAATGGCGTAGAGTTCATAGAACTGGCCGTGGCTGGCCGGCGAGATCGAGCGCGTGTACATGGCGAAATAGATCGCCGACAGCGCCGTCAGCACGCCGCAGATGACATAGGCGGCCATGACGATGCGGCCGGTGCGGATGCCGGAATATTTCGCCGCCTCCTCATTCTTGCCGATGGCGTAGAGATAGCGGCCGAACACCGAACGGTGCAGCACCACCCACATGACGATGGCGATGACGATCAGCGCGATGAAGCTGTTCGGCACGCCCCAGGAGCGGCCCGCGGTGAGGAATTCGAGCTCGGGGAAATTCTGGCCGAAGGCGAAGCCGGCGGTGCCGTCGGCGGTGTAGAAGCGGGCGACGCCGCGATAGATCAAGAGGCCGCACAAGGTGACGACGAAGGGCTGCAGCTTCAGCCTGGTGATCAGCCAGCCATGCACCAGGCCGATGATGGCGCCAAGCGCGATGATCAGCACGAAGGCCAGAGGCCAGTCCAGTTCGCGCACGGCGATGAAGTCGATGAACAGCGTTCCCAGCAGCGCCACCACCGAGCCGACCGACAGTTCGATGCCGCCGGTGATGATGACGAAGGCCTGGCCGATGGAAAGAATCCCGAACAAGCCGATCAGGTTCGAGGTGTTGGCAAGGTTGATCGGCAAGAGGAAGCGCGGATTGATGATGGCCACGATTGCGCCGACCACCAGGATCAGGATCAGCAGGCCGAGATCTTTCTTGCTCATCGTCTTCTCCCCAATGCCTGCCTAAGCAGGTTGCGCGGTCTCGCGACCCCGGCGCAAAAACTATTTCGGCTGCTTGCCCACCGCCAGCAGCAGCACGTTTTCCTGGCTGAACTGGTCCTTGTCGAGAATGCCCGATATCTGGCCCTCATGCATGACGGCGATGCGGTCGGACACGCCGATCACCTCCTCCATGTCGCTGGAGATCATCAGCACGGCGACGCCGGCATCGGCCAGCGCGCGCATCAGCCCGTAGATTTCCGCCTTGGCGCCGATGTCGATGCCGCGCGTCGGCTCATCGAGGATCATCACCTTCGGGTTCATGGCCAGCCATTTGCCGAGCACGACCTTCTGCTGGTTGCCGCCCGACAGCGTGCCGGTGCGCGTCTGCACCGACGGCGCCTTGATACCGAGATTTTTCTTCTGTTTCTCGGCGGTTGCCGTTTCGGCGCTTGCCGAGACCAGCGAGCGCCTGGCATGCGCCGGCAGATTGGGCAGCGAAATATTCTGCGCGATCGACAGGTCGAGCAGGATGCCGGTCAGCTTGCGGTCTTCCGGCACCAGGAAAATGCCTTGCGCGACGGCATCGGCCGCCGACCCCAGCACAAGCGTCTTGCCGTCGAGCTCGAGCGTGCCGCCAAGGCTGCCGTCGATGCCGAAGAAGACGCGGGCCAGCTCGGTGCGGCCGGAGCCGACAAGGCCGGCAAGGCCGAGGATCTCGCCACGCCGGACTTCGAGGTCGACCGGCCTGCTGGGATAGGTGGGGGTGCGGATGGCCTTGGCCGCAAGTGCCGTGGCGCCGGGCGCCCGCGCGGCCTCGGAGGCCTTTTCGCGTTCCTTCAGCATGCGGCCGATCATCAGCTTGACCATCTGGTCGTGATTGATGTCGCGCTTGCCCAGCGTGCCGGCCAGCATGCCGTCGCGCAGCACGACGACGCGGTCGGCGACACGCTCGACCTCGTGCAGGCGGTGCGAAATGAAGATGACGCTGATGCCGTCGGCCTTCAGCGCCTTGATGACGTCGAGCAGTTTGTCGGTCTCGGCGAGCGGCAGGCTCGATGTCGGCTCGTCGAGGATGACCAGCCTTGCCTTGATCGACAGTGCCTTGGCGATCTCGACCATCTGCTGCTGCGCGAGCGACAGGTCGGCGACCTGCGCATCGGCGGAGAAATTGGCGCCGACGCGCTTCAAGAGCGGCGCCACCATCTCGCGCAGCTTCGAGCGGTCGACGAGTTTCAGCGGCCCGGCGCGCAGCGGCTCGCGGCCGAAGAAGATGTTGGCGGCGACATCGAGATTTTCGAACAGGTTGAGTTCCTGGTGGACGAAGGCGATGCCCGAGCCCAGGCTGCCTTCGACGGTCAAGCTGTTGTGAGCGGTGCCGTCGACCGTGATCGTGCCGGTGTCCGGCGTGGTGACGCCTCCGAGGATCTTCATCAGGGTCGACTTGCCGGCGCCGTTCTCGCCGACGAGGCCGATGACCTCGCCCGGCCTGACCTCCATCGAAAACCCGTCGAGCGCGACGACGCCCGGATAGGTCTTGCGCACGTTCTCGAGGCTGAGAAACGGGGTGATTGCCGCGATGGATGTATCCGAATAATTCATCATGCCTGACAGGGATTGGCGGGCCGACTTTTAAGGCAGACTGACGCTCCTCGCGGTGTTCGTCAATGCGAACAGCCGGCTCAAGCAAGTTGAGCCGGCTGAACTGCCTGTGGTCTTAGTTTCCTGCCATCGCCTTCAGGTTGGCGGCGTAGGCGTCGACATCATCCTTACCGATGATCTTGGTCGGGATGATGATGAGGTTGCCGGCCGGGATGCCCGACTTGTCGCCCTTGAGATAGGCAGCCATCAGCTTCATGCCCTGATAGGCCCATTCGAAGGGCTGCTGCACGACGGTGGCGGCAACGGTGCCTTCCTTGACGCCGCCCAGCGTGATCGGATCGTCATCGAAACCGACGACCGTGATGGAGCCGAGCTTGCCGGCATCGCGCAGCGCTTCATAGATGCGCGGCGTGTTGTAGGAATAGAAGCCGACCATGCAGGTGACGTCGGGGCTGGCGACCAGCGCGTCCTCGACATTCTTCTTGGCACGCGCCTGGTCGATATCGTCGCCGCGCACGTCGACGAGCTCGATCTTGGTGCCGGCCAGGCCATCTTTCATGCCCTGGATGCGCTCCTTGGCGTTGTCGGCGCCGAGCAGGCCGACGAAGCCGAGGCACTTGCCGCCATTGGGCATCGCCTTCTTGGCGATTTCGGCCGCCTGCTTGCCGGCGTCGACATTGGACGAGCCGATATAGGCGACGCGCTTGGTCTGCGGTGCGTCGCTGTCGGTGGTGAACAGCGCGGTTTCAGACGCGATCTTGTTCAGGCCATCGGTCGAGGTCTTCGGGTCGACGGCCGAGACCATGATGCCCTTGACGCCGGCCGTCACCAGATCGTCCATCAGCCGCTGCTGGATGGCGACCGAGGATTGCTCGGGATATTTGAGTTCGAGATTGTAGTCGGGCAGTTCGCCCTGCGCCTTCTTGACGCCAGCTTCGGCCGCTTTCCAGAAATCGGAAGCGCCGTTGACGACGAAAGCCAGTGTCGGCTTGTCGTCGGCGCGCGCGATGGCCGTCGCCGTCAGGCCGACAACCAGGGCCGCGGCGGCCACGGATGCATTGCGTATCAAGGACTTCATGTTCAACCTCCCGTTTGGGTCCAGCCGTCGGGCTGGACCGTCTTGCTCACTAGAATTGCGTGCTCACCTGAATTTGCCGTTTGCGGCTTGGATACCCCTCCTCCTCAGGGTTTCCCGGCACTCACAAGAATGGCCTCGTTCCAGCCACGGCCACGGACTTTAGAGACTCATTCTGCGTTCGTAAATAGTCCGATTTGTCTGACATATCACTTATCCGAGACAGAGCTTGCGGAGGCAATCCGCTCGCCATCGGGTCATCGACGTTCGCTTTCCCGCCGCCCCGAACCCTACAAGGCCGGACGCGACGGATTGACGTTACAGCGCATTTTTGTATTAGTAAACACTATTAGTTTTCAGCCAATATCCGGGCACATCGTGGCACCACAGTGAACGAAGCGCTGGCGAGCCCATGCCTTGGCCGCTCGGCATACAAAGCCGTGCAGTCGTTGCTTTCCTCCCACATAAGGAGCCTGATGATCGATGGACCGCATGGCCACTAATAGATATAAACGAAGCGGCGGTTTCTATAAGCTGGCGCCGCCGCGCCATCTTGTCGGGCCGGCAGGCTGCCGCTAGACAGGCCGGGATTGGGGACAAGACTGCCATGAGCGAAACGACGGATCCGGCCATCGAGACGATCAAGCGCCGCAAGGCGCCGGCCAAGCCCAAGGGGCGGGTCACCATGACAGACATCGCCCGAGCGGCCGGCTGCTCGCAGGCGACGGTTTCCTTCGTGCTCAACAATTCGCCAGGGATCAAGCTGTCGCAGCAGACCCGCGAGCGGGTGATCGAAGCCGCGCGGGCGCTGGGTTACAGCGCGCCCGCCTTCTCGGCGCTGCGCAAGCCGGTTGCCGCCTTCGACGGGCTGGACGGAGTGATCGGCTTTGCCGTCGACCAGCTGGCGACCAGCCCTGAGGCGGTGGTGGCGATCGAAGGCGCGCGCCAGGCCTCGTGGAATGCCGGCAACGTGCTTCTGGTGGCGCAGACCATGGGCGACGCCGTGATGGAGCCGCGCGCCATCCAGGCACTGACCCGGCGGGGTATTTCGGCGCTGATCTACATGACCATCTTCACCCGCGAGATCACCGCGCCCGACTTCCTCTACAGCCTCGACATTCCGGTGATCCTGCTCAATTGCTACACGGCCGACTACGCCTTTCCCGCCGTGGTGCCCTCCGAGATCGCCGGCGGCCAGAGCTCGACCCGGCATTTGATCAGCCACGGCCACCGCCGCATCGCCACCATCACTGGCGAGCCGTGGATGCAGGCCGCGCAGGATCGGCTCAAAGGCTACCGGCGCGCGCTCGCCACCGCCGACATCCCTTTTGACCCGGAGCTGGTGGTCGAGGGCGACTGGTCGGCAAGTGCGGGCTATGCCGCGACGGTGAAGCTGCTGGCGCTCAAAGACCGCCCGACCGCCATCTTCTGCCAGAACGACCGCACCGCGATCGGCTGCTACGAGGCGCTGAAGGAAGCCGGCCTGCACATTCCCCAGGACATCTCCGTCGTCGGCTATGACGACGAGGAAATCGCCCGGCATCTGTTCCCGCCGCTGACCACTTCGATCCTGCCGCATATGGCGATGGGCCAATGGGCGATCGAACAGCTCGAGGCACCAACGGCGCCCGGACACGGGCGCTATCCCATCACCAAGCTGGAGTGCCCGCTGGTGGAGCGGGAGAGCGTGCGGGCGGTGGCGGGTTAAGGCAAATTGAGGCAGTTGGCGCGCCCGACAGGATTCGAACCTGTGACCTCTGCCTACGGAGTAGAAATCCGGAGCTTACCAAAAGATTGCTCTTTAGGCTGCAGCTCCGGCTTTCGGCCTTTCTCGCGGCTGTGCTGGGCAATGCAAATCAGCCACTTGCTCTGGTCGAGAGGATGTCGAAGTAAATCTCGCCAAAGTTCAGTCAAGCCGAACGCCTAACGTATCGAATACGAGATGGCGGCCTGTAATGAGCGGAACCTTTAGGATGGGCCTTCCTCACTCCGGACCTGCACCCTGCAACGCACGAATGCGTCTTCAATACGGTCTGCCAAATAGTGAAGAAATCCGCTCACCTACGCCTTTTCAGGAACTCTGTCCGCAGAACCAGGTTCTTGACCTTCTCGGCTCGACCCTCGACCTCATCTTCATTGCCCGTGAGGTGGATGTTTTTGATCAGCGTTCCGTGTTTCAGGGTGACGGACGTGCCCTTGACTTTGAGATCCTTGATGAGCGTGACGGAATCTCCTTCGCTCAGCGGAGTGCCGTTGCTGTCCGTGACCTTCATGATTTCGCTTCCGGCCTTTGTGTATTCAATCCGTTGAGGAGATCGGCAAGTTCCTCGGCATCGTGCCGGTTCATTCCAACGATGGTTCGGCTGCCCATCTCGGCGGGCCGTCCGGTCCAAGCATCGTTGACGGTCCAGGTGCCGGTCGGCTCCTGAAAAGGTTCGTAGCGTTGAGTCATGCGGAGACGATAATTGCCGAGCACCGTCGTGCCAAGGGCCGATCAATATTTTCTCGCTTTGTATTGATGTTTCATACGTCAATGATACCATGGTGGATATCATTTCTCATATTCAGACGCTGATACCCAATGATCACTGCTTCCCAGCTTCGTGCTGCCCGCGCCCTTCTCAACATCGACCAGAAAACCCTGGCGGAAATGGCGAGCGTCTCGCTGCCGACGATCCAACGAATGGAGGCCAGCCAGGGCAATGTGCGAGGCGTTGTCGATAGCTTGATGAAAGTGATCAACGCCCTGAACCGCGCCGGCGTCGAGCTTCTCAGCGAACATGTGCGTAGCGACGATGGCGGCCGTGGTGTCAGGTTCCGCCATCCAGACACGCTGCCGGGCAAGCCAAACTAGGCCTACAAAGCACAGCATCGACGCCACGCATTCACCGCCCCCATCTCCAGAAACACTCAATGAGCCTTTCCCGGCACATCAGCTTGCGGTCCTGCTTTTCCGCATGGAAAGATACGGTTCGCTCATGATCGTGTATCTGCGTCGGTTGACCGGAAAGGAACGAAGCGAAAGAACCGATCGGCACCTCGCCCGTTTCCTGACGTTCATCGCAGGAGCCGCCAACGCTGGCGGCTTCCTGGCGGTTCAGCAGTACACGTCCCACATGTCCGGCATCGTTTCGTCGATGGCGGACCATCTGGCACTCGGCGATGTCGGGCTGGCGCTTTCCGGGTTGGGGGCGTTGTTGTCGTTTGTCACAGGCGCGGCCTGTTCGGCAGTCTTGGTCAACTGGGGACGGCGGCAAGGCCTACAGGGCGAGTACGCATTCCCGCTTGTCCTGGAAGCGATCCTGTTGATCTGTTTCGGTCTGCTCGGCGGCCATCTTGCGCGTCATGAAGCGCTGTTTGTGCCAATGACGGTGATGCTGCTTTGTTTCATCATGGGGTTGCAGAACGCCATCATCACCAAGCTATCGGAAGCCAGAATCCGGACGACGCATGTCACGGGCCTGGTGACGGATATGGGCATCGAACTCGGCAAGCTGCTTTACTGGAACATCTCAGGCAATGACTCGGACAGACTGTTCGTGAAAGCAGATCGGAGAAAGCTGAGACTGCTTGCATCGCTCGTAGCATTGTTCTTTATCGGCGGCGTCATCGGCGCTGTGGGTTTCAAACACATCGGCTTTGCAGCGACATTGTTTCTTGCCGCCATTCTCCTTGTGCTGGCCTCCATGCCAGTCCTGGAGGATGTGTCTATCCGCATGAAGCGGCTCTGGCAGTAGCGCGACAGGGCTTTGCCACATGCCGGATTTGGCGGCACATTCGCGATGGCTGGCGACAAGATTGGTGGCCAACACGGTTCGCCTGTTATGCCGTTGCCACCTCCGAAGCGTTGCAGCGGCCCGCAGTGTGCCACCTTCGCAACTGGCTGGCGAGAGAAGCAATCGAGAACCCAGTATGACTTGGCGTTCGGCTCATGCTTTGTCAGTGGCGCCGCACCTTAGGCAGCTCGTCGTGGTACATGCCAAGGCCTGAACGCCAGGAGGCCAAGCTCCTGTTCGATCTCCTCGGCTCCGACGGACGGCGGCATCAGCAGCACTGGCTGGACGAGATCTCGTACCTTGCCTGCCATGACGAGTGCGTTGCGATCCAGAGCGCCGCGGATATCGAGCAGTCTCACATCCGCCCAGATATTGGCGAGCTTTACAGCAACGCGATCCGGCATGATGTCGAGGTCGTGACGAGCATGAACGTTACCGATCAGAATACCGGAAGAATTCTTGAGACGCGTCTGCGCCAAGCCGAAGAATGTCTCGGCGCACAAATGATCTGGGATGCGCCGCCCGGAATATGCGTCCAGAACGATAGCGTCGTAGCGATGACGGCCGGCGCGCAAAAAATCCCGCCCGTCGGAGATGAAGGAGTGAACTCCACGAGGTAACCCAAAGTATTTTCGGGCGATCTGGAAAGCCTTTGGATTGATGTCGACGATCGTAACACGCACACCAACCCTATCCAGCATCGTGCCCAGGCTGCCACCGCCACAACCGATCATCAGGACATCGGACACTCGCGCTTGTGCGAGGAGACCAAAGATGGCGTGTATATAGGGCACGACGCTGACGCCATTCGGATCGCACTCGCTTTGATAGCAGCCACCTTGGCGATAAATGAGCGAACCGGAGTCCTTGGCCCGCAGAACCTCGATGTTGCCGAAATCGGTATGATATTTCGCAACCCGGATCATCACCTTGTCGTCACAGCCAATTCCTAATCCGCCGCTCGGCTGGGTTTCCGTTCGTTGGCCCCTTCATGCGGAGCCGAGGGGGGTTCGCCCGTCATTTTGCAGCGGGCTGCTCTTCGCAATTGCAGGGCACCAATCGGCGAGGCTCGGCGCCTCCCAACTCGTATCTCCCAGTTTTCTACAGCTTCGAGACAGATGCGTCACGCATCATTATTTGAATGCGCCGCATTTTAATATATGCTGCAGCGCTTAGAGATAATACGTCAAAGCTGATCAAAAAGGGGATGCGACCGTGATAACTGCTCCACAGTTGCGTGCCGCGAGGGCGCTCCTTGGCATCGACCAGCGCAGGCTTGCCGAATTGTCCAGCCTTTCGGTGCCGACAATTCAACGTATGGAAGCCAGTGAGTCGATTATCCGGGGCAATGTAGATTCCCTAATGAAGCTGATCGGGGCGCTTGACCTCGCCGGCGTCGAATTGATTTCTGAAGGCGCCTCCAGCCAAATCGGCGGGCGCGGCGTGCGGCTGAAAGCAGATTTTGATCCCGCCAAAATTATGGGCGGGGTTGATACGGACGCCAAAGTCCCTGTGAGGAGTGTGGCGTGATTTCGGGGGCTGCAGTCCTCCTGTGGGGCGTTGCCGCGCTCCTGGGAACTGCGGTGCTTGCGATTGCGTCAAGCCACGGATCGGGCTCGGGAACACGCCTGATCTACAGCCTGACGCTAGGCATATCGGCGGCCGTGCTCCTGGTTCTCGCGAGCCGTGTCGCCGATGATCCCGTAACCCCGTCGACTGCCGAGCTGCCGCTTGGGCTGCCATGGATTGGCGCCCATTTCCGTCTGGATGCGCTCTCGACCTTTTTCCTCGTCGTCGTCAATTTTGGCGGCGGCATGGCCAGTCTTTACGGCCTCGGCTACGGCAGGCATGAGTCTGCGCCGCATCGGGTGCTGCCGTTCTTCCCTGCCTTCCTCGCCGGGATGAATCTGGTCGTCCTGGCGGACGACGCCTTCACTTTCCTGCTTTCCTGGGAATTCATGTCGCTCGCTTCCTGGGCGCTCGTCATGGCGCACCATCGCGAGCAGGACAATGCGAGAGCGGGCTACATCTATCTCGTGATGGCGAGCTTCGGCACGCTCGCGCTGCTGCTTGCGTTCGGCCTGCTGGCCGGCCCGAGCGGAAACTACACGTTCGAAGCGATGCGTGCCGCCGCTTCCGCCCCGCTCGTCGCTGCTTTCGTTCTGGCTCTGATGCTGCTGGGCGCCGGCTCCAAGGCTGGCCTGGTACCGCTGCACATATGGCTGCCACTCGCACACCCGGCCGCGCCAAGCCACGTCTCGGCTCTGATGAGCGGCGTCATGACCAAGGTCGCCATCTACGGCTTCATACGCGTCATTTTCGACCTGCTCGGTGAGCCGGCATGGTGGTCGGGCGTTGTGGTGCTTTTCCTGGGCGGCCTGACGGCGGTTCTCGGCATTCTTTACGCCTTGATGGAAAAGGACCTGAAGCGGCTTCTTGCCTATAGCACCATCGAAAACGTCGGCGTCATTTTCGTCAGCCTTGGCCTTGCTCTGGCCTTCAAGGCGAACGCCATGCCATCGGCCGCGGCGCTGGCGCTCACCGCCGCGCTGTTTCACGTCCTCAACCATTCCTTTTTCAAGAGCCTGCTGTTTTTCGGCGCGGGCGCCGTACTGACGGCAACCGGAGAGCGGGACATGGAGAAACTGGGCGGTCTCATCCACCGTATGCCGTTGACCAGTTTTGCCTTTCTCGTCGGCTGCGTGGCGATCTCGGCGCTTCCGCCCTTCAACGGCTTCGTCTCCGAATGGCTGGCCTTCCAAGCCGTCCTGCAGAGCCCAGATCTGCCGCAATGGGGCCTGAAGGTCATGGTGCCCGCCGTTGGCGGTTTACTGGCGCTCTCGGCGGCCTTGGCGGCTGCCTGCTTCGTGAAAGCGTTCGGGATTACATTCCTCGGCCGGCCACGCTCGGCCGCGGTGGAACTGGCGCACGAGGTCGACCGCTATTCGCTAGCGGCAATGTTCACCCTGGCGGCTCTTTGTCTCCTGGCTGGCATTGTGCCGGGTCTCGTCATTGACGGTCTCTCAGCGGTGACACTTCCGCTGCTTGGCAGCCGGATGCCTGTGCAGATGGCTGAGCCATGGCTGTCGATCGTGCCAATCGCAGCGAGCCGCAGTTCTTACAATGGCCTGCTGGTGTTCCTGTTCATTGCTGTCACCGGATCGTTCGCGGCATTCGTCATTCACCGCTTCGCCTCACATGCGCTCCGCCGCGGCCCGGCCTGGGGTTGCGGCTTCCCGGACGTAACACCCGCCGCGCAGTATACATCGATAAGCTTTGCACAGCCCATTCGACGCGTCTTCGGCGCGTTCGCATTCCGCGCGCGGGAAAAAGTCGAAGTGCCGGCGCCTGGCGAAACTGGCCCGGCTCGTTTGACGGTCGAAATCCACGATGTGATCTGGGAAACGTTTTACCTGCCTATCGGCAGGGCTATCGACTTTGCGACCGACCACCTGAACCATCTGCAGTTCCTGACGATCAGGCGCTACCTGACTCTTGTATTTCTCTTTCTCATTGTCCTGCTTTTGGTACTCGCACTATGGCCCTGATCCTTGAGTTGGCCGTTCAGGGCGCACAGATGATGCTGGTGCTTTTGCTGGCGCCACTCCTGACAGGGTTCGTGCGCAAGGTGAAGGCACGACTCTTGCGCCGCCAAGGTCCATCCCTGATCCAACCCTATCGCGATCTCCTGCGGCTAATGCGAAAGGAAGTCGTTCTGGCGGACAACGCATCCTGGCTGTTTCGCGTGACACCTTATCTGATCTTTGCCGCCACCTGGGTCGCGGCCGCGCTTATCCCGACATTCGCAACCGGGCTCGCTTTCAGTTGGACCGCGGATCTCATAGCTATTGTCGCGCTGCTGGGAAGCGCCCGATTCTTCCTGGCGCTCGCAGGGATGGATGTCGGCACGAGCTTCGGCGGCATAGGCTCAAGCCGCGAGGTGATGATCGCTTCGCTGGCCGAGCCCGCCATGCTGCTCATTGTGTTCAGCCTGGCGCTGGTCGCCGGAGCGACACAGTTGTCCACGGTCGCCGCCTTCATGGGCTCGCCGCAGGTCGGCCTGCGGGTATCGCTCGGAATGTCGCTCATCGCTCTCGTGATGGTGGCGGTCGCCGAAAACGCCCGCATACCAGTGGACAATCCATCGACCCATCTGGAGCTCACCATGGTCCACGAGGCGATGATCTTGGAATATTCCGGTCGTCATCTGGCGATGATCGAGTTCGCAGCCTTCCTCAAACTCCTGCTTTATGTGTCGCTGATTTCCTGCGTCTTCCTCCCCTGGGGGCTGGCTGGTGTCGAGGCTGGGCCGAAATCATTTGCTCTGGGTGCCGTGGCCTATCTTGGCAAACTTGCCTTGTGCGGCATTCTCCTCGCCGTGTTTGAGACTGCGATCGCCAAGATGCGCGTTTTCCGCGTCCCGGATTTTTTGGGCGCAGCACTCATGCTGGCGTTGCTCGGCACGCTCTTGCTGTTCGTCTCACGGAGCCTCTGATGAACGGCCTCACCTTCGACATCGCTCATCTGCTCGCCGGCGGCCTGGTGCTGGTCAGCTTCATGATGCTGTACCAGGATCGCCTCTTCGCCCTGATCAACGTTTTTGCACTTCATGCAATCGTGCTCGCCCTGTCCGTGGCCTGGCAGGCCTACATCCAGGACGCCCATCACCTCTATGTCACGGCGGCGATCGCCCTCATCTTCAAGGCGATCATCATTCCTGTTGGCCTGCACCGCATCATCCAGCGGCTCGGCATCCACCGCGACATCGAGACCGCCGTCGGGATCGGTCCAACCATGCTTGCCGGAATAGGTCTGGTGACCCTGTCCATGGTGCTGATGCTGCGGGTCACTCCCGACGCCGACCCCCTCGCCCGCGAGGATCTTGCCTTTGCGCTGTCCATCATACTGCTTGGACTCCTGGTGATGGTCACCCGCCGGAACGCCGTCAGCCAGGTTGTCGGATTCATGTCGCTCGAGAATGGCCTGGTGCTGGCCGCCACGGGCGCCAAGGGCATGCCGCTGGTTGTCGAGATCAGTGTCGCCTTCTCGATTCTGATCGCCTTCATTGTCATCGGCGTCTTCCTGTTTCGCATACGCGAGAGATTCGACTCGGTCGATGTCGGCGCGCTCGACGACTACAGGGGGGAACATCGTTGACCGCGTTTTCCCTCGATGCGGTGGCCGCCATCTTGCTGATACCGGTCGGCGCGGCCGCACTCCTGGCGACCCTGCCGAACTATCGGATAACGGCTGGCCTCAATGTCGCCGCGAGCTTGCTGACCTTGCTCGCTGCGGTGTCGCTTCTCGTCACGGATCGGCCGCAGCCCGGTCAGTATTTGCTCGTCGACGATCTCAATATCGTTTTCATCGTGCTCAACACGTTCGTCGGCTTCACGACCAGTGTGTTCAGCGCCTCCTACATTGCGCACGAACTGGATACCGGACGGCTGACGGCGACGAATTTGCGATTTTATCACGCAATGTACCAGATCATGATGTTCGGCATGAATCTGGCGTTCGTGTCGAACAATATCGGCTTAATGTGGGTGGCGGTGGAACTTGCCACGCTGACTACCGTGCTGATGGTCGGCATCTATCGCACGCATGAGGCGCTGGAGGCGGCTTGGAAGTATTTCATTCTCGGCAGTGTCGGCATTGCGCTTGCCCTCTTCGGCACCATCCTCGTCTACATGGCCGCTCAGCCGATTGTTGGCGAAGGCACGAATGCCATGGTCTGGACAGTGCTTATCGAGCACGCAGCGCGCTTCGACCCGGCGCTGCTGAACGTCGCCTTCGTCTTCCTGCTGCTCGGCTATGGGACGAAGGTTGGTCTTGCGCCTTTGCATGCCTGGCTGCCCGACGCCCACGCGGAAGGCCCGACGCCGATTTCGGCGGTGTTGTCAGGACTGCTCCTCAACGTCGCGCTCTATGCGGTATTGCGCTTCAAGCTGCTGCTCGCGGCTAGCCCGGACGCGATCGCGCCCGGACCACTGATGATCACGATGGGGCTCACCTCCCTCATCTTCGCGGCCTTCATGCTCTACCGCCGCCGCGACATCAAACGTCTGTTCGCGTACTCCTCCATCGAGCACATGGGCATCATCGTGTTCGCTTTCGGCATGGGTGGCCCGCTCGCCAATTTTGCCGGACTGCTGCACATGGTCATGCACAGCCTGACCAAGTCGGCGATCTTTTTCACGGTCGGCCACATCGCCCAGATCAAGGGGACACAGAACATCGCCGAGATCCGGGGGCTTACGGAAACGCATCCGGGGCTTGGCTGGGCGCTCGTCATCGGCGTCGTTGCCATTGCCGGCCTCCCTCCGCTCGGCATCTTCATGAGCGAGTTCCTGGTCGTGAGTTCGACATTTGCAAGGCACCCCCTTTTGGCGATGCCGTTGGTATTCGGGATTCTGCTCGCTTTCGGCGCCCTGCTGCTTCGGCTGACCGGCGTCGCTTTCGGCGAACCGCGAGGCAGCACCGCGCCCGCCGAGGCGTCCTACGTTCCGATGTATTCCCACCTGACGCTTGTGTTTGCCGCCGGCATCTATCTGCCACCACCGCTGGTCATATGGTTCCAGCATGTCGCCAACCTTCTAGGATGAAGCGGATGGGAGAAATGACATGCCCGCACTGACCGACCTCATCCTTGCTGGCAAGGGTGTCGACAACCATTTCCCGTGGTCGCGCGCAGTGGTGACTTCGAAAAAATGGAGCTTTGCCGTCGAGCAACTGGCTGAGGGTCACTTGAGCTTGCTCGGTCTTTGGGGCGAACCAGGCACCGTCCACATGGCACTACTCGACGAGGCTGTCGGGAACATCGGCGTTGTCAGCCTGCTATGTCCGGATGGACGCTACCCATCGGTCGGCCTGCTGCATCCGCCCGCATTGCGCCTTGAACGTGCGGCCGCGGACCTGTTCGGGCTCTTGCCACAAGGCGCGCCCGATACGCGACGGTGGCTTGATCACGGCTACTGGGGCATCAGCTTTCCATTGAGTGCCCACGTCCGGACCTCCGTTGCGACGGCGTCCCCCTACCAATTCCTGCCTGCCGAGGGGGAAAGCCTGCATCAGATCCCAGTCGGGCCCGTGCATGCCGGCATCATCGAGCCAGGGCATTTTCGATTTACAGCCAGCGGCGAAACGGTCGTCCGGCTGGAGGAACGCCTAGGGTACACGCACAAGGGCATAGAAGGCTTGATGGCGGGGTCCGATATCGACCATGCTGCCAAGCTGGCGGGCCGAACCTCTGGCGACAGTACCGTGGCATACTCCCTTGCTTTTTCCCGCGCGGTCGAAGCGGCCCTTGGTATCGAGGTTCCTGCGCGCGCGGTCTGGCTGCGAGCGCTCATGGCCGAGTTGGAGCGTCTGGCCAACCATCTGGGCGACATCGGCGCCATCTGCAACGACGCCGCCTTCGCACTCATGCATGCCCACTGCGGCGTCCTGCGCGAGCGCGTATTGCGGGCAAGCGATGCTGCCTTCGGCCATCGTTTGATGCGCGACCGCGTCGTGCCTGGAGGAGTGGCGACCTACCTGAACGACGAGGGGACGACAGCGATCTGGTCTCTGATCGCAGAGATCAGGCAGCGGTTTCCGGCGCTTGTAGAACTCTACGACAACACCGCGTCGCTACAGGATCGGACAGTCGCAACTGGGCGGCTGAAGGTGGAACTCGCTCGACAATATCGTGCCGGAGGGTATGTCGGCCGGGCCTCCGGTCGGGACTTTGATGCGCGACGCAGTCTGGCCTATCCTCCCTATGACGCGCTCAACTTCAATGTGCCTCTCCTCCAGGAAGGCGACGTGAACGCCCGTGTCTGGATTCGCATTCACGAGGTCGAGCAGAGCTTGTCCCTGGTCGAGCAAATCCTGCGACAGCTGCCGGGTGGACCGATCCGCGTCGACTTGGCACAGACAAGCGGCCCGCATGAAGGCATGGCGCTCGTCGAGGGTTTCCGGGGCGACATTCTTGCCTGGCTGCGCATTGGTAAAAGCGGCCTGGTCGAGCGCTGTCACCTGCGTGATCCGTCATGGTTTCAATGGCCGCTGCTGGAAGCGGCCATCGAAGGCAACATCGTCGCCGACTTCCCACTATGCAACAAATCGTTCAACTGCTCGTATTCAGGACACGACCTCTAAGGGTCCAAGGCAAGCCATCATGCGCAAGCTCCTCTTCGAAAGCCTGATACGCCCGCCGCTGACCGAGCGTCCGCCGCGAGTGAGCGACGCGGCGGTTGACGAGCTCGCACGCGCCCTCAATGGGGTTGCTCATAGAAGATTGGGGCGAAGCCTGTCGATCCGGGCAGTCGATGCCGGTTCCTGCAACGGTTGCGAACTCGAGATGCACGCGCTCAACAACGCTTTCTACGATATCGAGCGTTTTGGGATCCGGTTCGTCGCATCGCCGCGCCATGCCGATGTCCTGCTTGTCACTGGGCCGGTGACCAGAAACATGCGTGAGGCATTGAAGCGGACCTACGACGCAACTCCCAACCCCAAATGGGTGGTCGCGCTCGGCGATTGCGCCCAGAATGGCGGCTGTTTCGCCGGCAGTTACGCCGTGGTGCGCGGCGTGTCGGAGGCGTTGCCTGTCGATCTGCACATTCCAGGCTGCCCGCCACCGCCCATCGAAATTCTGAAAGGCCTGCTCGCCTTGCTTGAGGGAGTGAATTCAAAGGCCGGTGTTGCCCGAAATTGACTATCGATGTGGAGGGCTTTTCCGCCACTAGGTAGCAAAAGCCTCCAGACCTAAAAGGCATCCCGACTGCCTAGGTTTCGATGTGAAAACGGAGCCTTGAACGATCGTAGCGTGAAGCAGAAGCAGGGCGACTTGGTCGAAGGGCTGCCGCAAATTGCAAGGGAGCAGGCCGAGATCCGGAAGTGTTGAGCGCGCTGGACCGGGTCAGCCAAGCGGCCAGGAACCATCAACCGCCGGCAGATAGCTTCCGCTGTTCCTCACGGAACCCATGCCCTCCGCCGTGAATCGTCGACGAGATAGCGGCGGCAGGCTTCCGTGCGAACGCTCAGGCGTCCAAGTGGGCCTTATGAGTTGGCCGATCATCTGAAATGACAGTCCGCAACAGGCGTGCATGGTCAGACCGTGTCCATCTGATGGCGCAGCAGCCGCAAGCTGACGCTGGACCCATGCAGTATCATGTCAGACAGTGGATATATAGGTGTTGAACCATTTAATATCATGTATTATACATTATCATTATTGGACAAAGGAAGCGGTTGATTTGCACGACCGACCCTGCCAGCCGCCCTTTCACGAGGCTTGGTGGGCCGATGCCCTAATTGTGGTCAGGGGAAATTGTATCGCACCTACCTGAAGCAGGTGGAGCGTTGCGCAGTTTGTGGAGAACGCTTTGGTGACATAGAATCTGATGACGCGGCGCCTTGGTTCACTATCCTCATTGCGGGCGTCTTTGCAGCCCCCCTGTATTTCTTGTTCCAAGGGCTTCTTCTGTCATACTTCGCCGTCACAATGGTATTGATCTCTCTTATTATTGTGGCGCTGATACTGCTTTTGTTACCTCGCGTAAAAGGCGCTTTGATCAGCGCGTTCTGGTTTTCGCGGCTTAAAAACGACGAGCCGGGATGAACACTCTACTGATCACAAACGCCGTTTTTCCATACGCCGTCGCGTTGGTCGATGACTGTTTCAATACGAAGCAGCCGTAGTCTGGAGACCAAAATGTGATTAGCGCTTCGCAGATTCGCGCAGCCCGGGCATTGCTTGGAATTGACCAGAAAAGCCTGGCTGAGCGTGCCGGCATCTCGCTGTCAGCCATCCAACGAATGGAGGCCGGCGAGAGCGATCTACCAGGCGCGTTCGACATGCAGAAGAACGTCGTAATCGCCCTCAGAGCAGCAGGGATCGAGCTGATTGGCGATCATGAGCGCAGTGGCGGCGGAGGCCGAGGCGTGCGCCTGGCGCATCCTGTCGGCCTGGCAGGCCGGACACATTGATTGCCTCGACGGCGTCGGAAAGCCGGTACTGATCAATCGGCGGGTTTCAACCGTGAAGCAGGAAAGATGAACACGTATCATCCATTGGACCGATGAAGCGACGATATACAGAACATCAGGAGCCAACTGGTAGCTGGTCGGTTTTAGATACTCAATTCTCAGGCTGAAGCACCACGACCTGTCGATTGTGGTACGGCGCGACGTCCGGCCCGGGATCGGTCGTCAGCATGGTAAAGGTGGCCGGCTTGTTGCCGACAGCTTCGCGCCAAAGCCCAGCGACGGCCATGAATGGACAGCCGTTGAGCGTGAAGCGATGTTTCGCCTTCGGATACTTCGTCCCTGTGAATTCGAAGAACGCGGACGCAGGAACGAGGCAGCGTTTGCTGTTCCCGAATTGCCGCCCTTCGGAGCGGAAGTTGAACACAGGCCCGCCTTTTGGTCCGGCCGGCGCGAATCCGAACGTCATCGATGCAAGCTCGATCGTGTCATCAGCGGCGCGCATTATTGGTGCCGGGTCATTAATGCGGACGTCGTCCACCTGAGGCAAATCGAGTTCGGTTTGGTGGGTGGGGGACTTTGAGCGCCAGCGACGCCATCATCCGGCAATACTCAGCCCAAATAAAATAATATGCTGCTCGTAATCGTTGCACATGGACGGCTCCAGACTTGGGCGACCTCTGTTGATATTAGGGCAAGCGAAGGCGCCATGGAAAGCGGCGGGTGATCAACCCCACGGGTCTCGCTCAACCAGAATATCCGCCTCCTTTGCAGCCGCAACAAAGGCCTTCCGAGCGGCGCGGGTCTGTTTGATCCGCTGCCTGAGCTACCCGGTCCACGGTTTAGACGGTGTTCCACGACCGACCGAGCGCCACTCGCACCGGCTTCTCAAAACCGCTGGTGCTGCAAAAAACCTCCCGTGTCATCGAGCGCCCCCCCGCTGAGGCGACGATCGAATAGCGTGTTTGGGGCCGTTTCCAGACCGTCCGCTTCTGTTCGGATTTGACGATTAGCTGCCGTTTGGCTTGCCTGTAGAACGCTGCGTGCCCGTTAGAGGTGCTCCGCCGTTTGGCATTGCCGTCAGTCTGCGTAGAGGGTGTTCCGGGCTGGAACCCGACCGCTAAACGACATCGGCACCCCTTCGTAAGGAACTCGGCACGAATGGACCTGGCGCACTCCGACTATGCGCGGCGCCGTAGGATCGAATAATAAACCCGCTCTTGGCCGCACGTGCTGAAAGCGTGCTATCTAACGATCACAGCCTATCAAGCGGAGCGAAACATGCTGAAGACGGACACCCGCCAGGCCAACTGGCGACGGGCCAATCCCGGCAAATACGAAGCCCATCTCGCGGTTCAGCGAGCCCTAAAGGCAGGCGAGATTGATAGGCAAACTTGTGAAGTTTGCGGTGTCGAAGCCGTCGACGCCCATCACGATCAATACGAGGAGCCGTTGACGGTCCGATGGTTGTGCCGCCGCCATCACACCCGGCTCCATCACTACGGTGAAGACATGTTTCCAGTCAGGGAGTGCCGTTGAACGAATACCCGAGACATCTGTCTTTCGCTCGAAATGGCGTGGGTCAGCGGGAGGCGAGATGGATCTGCTCGCGGATCCATTGCTGTCCCTGATGCGCGTGAGTGCGCTCGTGCCAAATGAGCTCCACTTGAAACCGCTCCGAAAGCCAAGGGACGTCTATCCACGCGACTTCAGCTAAACGGTCGCGCATCAGGCGGCGCGGCACCAGTGCAACGAGCTCGCTGCTGGCGACAATGCTCGGAACAACAAGGAATGAGGCAGCGGACGCGACAATGGCGCGGGAGTGACCGAGGGCCTCCAGGGTGGCGTCGACGGGGGTCGTAAATCCGCCTCCAGAAGGCGAGACTATCACCTGTTCAAGCGCGGCAAACCCCGCTGCGGTCGCCCCTTCATTGATACGTGGGTGGCCGGGACGGCCGATAAGGATATAGCTCTCCTCAAACAGGTGCCAGGTCCTCAGGTAAGCTTTCCCGGTGTCTGGCGTGGCGATGGCCAGGTCGACATCGCCATCCGCCAGTTGCTGCGTTAACTTTGCCGGGGCCAAGCGGTGCACCGCAACCCGTATTTTGGGCGCCTTGTCGCGCAGCGCCACGATCAGAGGCGCCACCACCACAGCCTCGACGTAGTCGGTGCAGGCGATCGAGATGGTTAGCTCGGCTGTCGCGGGGGAAAAGCTGTCATGGCCCTGGAGGGTTCCGCGGAGCTGATCCAGGGAAGCTCTGAGCGGTCTGATCAGCTCCAGGGCCTTGGCGGTCGGCACCATGCCACGATGCGCCGGCACGAGCAGGGGATCCTTGAACAGGTCGCGAAGGCGGTTCAGTTGGGCGCTGAGCGCCGGCTGGCTCATATGTAGCCGGGCTGCGGCCCTTGTGACGTTGCGCTCGACAAGCAGAGCTTCGAGACTGACGAGTAGGTTGAGGTCGATACGCTTCATATCCATGGCATGGATACTAGCGCATAAATCAATCGATTTCACATATGGTCTACAGGGTGCGATTTAATCTCCAGGGAGTGCCGTGCTGCGCTGCTCCAGAAAAGTGATGGAGATACACATGTCGATCGATCAAAAGCCTACCATTGTCGTCGCAGGCAGCCTGAGCAAGCAGGGCCGGAGCGTGACGGAGTCGTTGTTGGGGAGTGGACGGTATCACGTTCGTGCGCTGACAAGTCGTCCAGACTCGCCTGCGGCCCTCAAGCTGGCCGAGCAGGGCGCTGAGCTCATCGCCGTGCCGCTTGCGATCAACCACAGGAGCGATTTTGTGAAAGCGTTTCGGGGAGCGCAGGGCGCCTTCCTGATGACTCCAGTCGTCGCCCCGCCGAAAACCTACGAGTTCGATATCGGTAGGGATCTCGCAGATGCCGCGGTCGAGGCAGGTGTCGAGCACATCGTCTTCAGCACCCTGGAAAACGTCGATGAGATCACCGGAGGTTCGAAGTTCGCGCCGCATTTCACGGACAAGGCGCGCGTCGGGACTTATATCCAGGGTCTTCCTGTTCGCAGCTCATTCGTCGAGCTCGCGTTCTTCTACACGAACCTTCTCGAATATTATACGCCGCGTAAGGAGGGCGACACGCTCGTCTTTCCGATCTATCTGCCGGAGCATTTCCGAGCACCCTTCGTCGATCCGCTGACGGCGACAGGGCCAGCCGTTCTGGAAATCTTCGACCATCCCGACATCTATGCCGGGCAAACGCTACCGATCATCGGGGACGTTCTATCACCGGCCGAGATGATCGAGACCTTCAAGCGCGTCACGGGCCGGAAGGCTGTGTATGCATCAGCCTACACCCCTGATGAGCTGGTTCGTCATTTTCCGGAGTTCGGGGAAAATCCCGAGCTCGTTCGAGAAAACATCGGCATGGCGGAATACGCGGTCGAATACGGATATTTCCGGAAAGACCGGGATCTCTCGTGGAGCAGGCGGATCAATCCCTCCAGTCTCACCTGGGAGCAGTTCCTGATCAAGACCGGTTGGGACGGCGAAAAAAGGGCGTTCGGTCTCAGCTAGTGAACCTCGGTCGCTCGCCGCTCGTTTACTCGCACGTCGAGCGCCGGAACCATTATCGGCAAGAGGGATTTCGAACACAGATCCATCTGAAAATCCCGAAAAACGTACTCGATGTTCACAGGCTTCGAGCTCACAACCATCCAAACATCACGCGGTCAGATCCGGCTGAGGAAGGGAAGGGAGGGAGGGGCCGCCCGTCCTTCTCCTCCACGGTTATCCGCGGACACACATGCCATGGCGGCAGGTGGCAGATCGGCTGGCTCCGTCGCTCACCGTAATCTGCCCGGACCTACCGGGCTTCGGGCAGTCGTATACCTTCGGCCTTCGTCGAAGCCACTGTGAACGCCGTCATCAGCAAGCGTTTCTTGCGGCCCTTCGGCAATGGAGCGCCGGCTCGGCCGGGAATTGCGGGGGCCGCAGCGGGCCTAGCGTAAGCCGGGATAGCGGCGACGTTCTATGCCGCAAATTGCAACGACGACAGCCCGCTCTTCGTCCTCCTCTGGTATCCGATCGCCATATCCGTTGCTACAGGAATTGGCGCTCTGGCCGGCCATAAACTACCGCGGTGGTAGATCTTTGAATTGGTGGCATCACAGTGTTCTGCCCCCTATCCGGCGCGGCCTCGTTTCACTGATTGCCATTCGAGACACGTTCTCCCATAGCTTGGAACATCCAGCCAACTCCGAAGTAAACAACCATAGAGGTCTAAATGACGCCCGAGGAATTCCGACAACGAGGTCACGAAATCATCGACTGGCTCGCGGACTATCATGCGAAGATATCCGACTACCCGGTCCAACCTGCGACACGGCCGGGCGACGTGAAAGCGATGCTTCCGGCCGTCCCGCCGGTGGAAGCTGAGGGTTTCGATCAGATCATCGCCGATCTCGATTCGGTCGTTCTTCCGAATATCTCGCATTGGCAGCACCCGCGCTTTTTCGGCTACTTTCCCTCAAACTCGCTTGGCTCAGGTATCCTGGGCGACCTGGTGAGCGGCGGACTGGGGGTGCTGGGTCTGTCCTGGCAGTCATCGCCCGCTGTAACGGAGATTGAGGAGGTCACGTTAGACTGGTTCCGGCAAATGGTTGGCCTGTCTTCCGCCTGGTTCGGCGTTATCAACGACACGGCATCGACAAGCACCTTGGTCGCCCTGCTGTGTGCCCGGGAGAAAACAACGGGGTTTTCGCTTGCTCGCCAAGGCCTGCAAGCGGAACTTAAGCCATTGACGATCTACACATCGACAAGCGCTCACTCGTCGGTGGAAAAAGCGGCGCTGCTGGCAGGCTTCGGTCGTGAGAATGTCCGCATGGTCGATGTCGACGTCAATTTTGCAATGCATCCAGCGGCGCTCCAGGATGCCATCGATGCGGATATCCGCTCCGGATTCACCCCTTGTGCGATCGTCGCGGCCGTGGGCGGGACCGCTACCGTGTCCATTGATCCGGTATCCAAGATCGCCGACATAGCGCGCAGACACGGTCTGTGGCTCCACATCGACGCTGCCATGGCCGGAAATGCGATGATCCTGCCGGAGCTGCGATGGATGTGGGAAGGCATCGAAGAGGCAGACAGCGTAGTCATCAACGCGCACAAATGGCTCGGCGTGCCTTTTGACTGCTCGCTCTATTTCGTGCGTGATGAGCCTCACCTGCTTCGGGTTATGTCTGCTGATCCAAGCTTCCTCCAATCCCAGGCCGACGAGAAGGTGCGCAATCTGCGCAACACCGGTATTCCCCTCGGGCGAAGATTCAGGGCGTTGAAACTGTGGTTCGCCATACGGGAGCAGGGGGTCTCCGGGCTACAAGCCAGGTTGCGGCGAGACATCGGCCTGGCCCAAGATCTCCGCTCGAAAGTCGAAGCAACACCGGATTGGGAGGTCGTCGCACCCGTCGTTCTGCAAACCGTATGTCTTGTGTATCGTCCGAAGTCTGTGCCGTCCCATCGTCTCGATGATTTCACGCGCGCATGGGCGAATGCGGTGAATGCGTCGGGCCAAGCCTATGTCACGCCCGCCATCGCGGCCGGGCATTGGATGGTTCGTGTATCGGTCGGCACGATATCGACGGATGCACACGATACCGAGGCGGTCTGGGGCGCGATGCAAAAAGCGGCAGCCGCGCTCGTTCCGGAATTTTCGTGAAGGGCCGACGAGGCTCGCCATGGCCGTTGTCTACCGGACGAGCGACGTTCGATGGGCTGATTGAAATTACCATATGATCGCGAAGCTGCGGAGGTGCGTCCGTCTCCTCCGTCTGTCTCCCTGAAGTGGAGAGCATGAGGAATTGTGTGGCAATCAGGCCGCTGCGGAATTGTTGCTGGGTTCGTGATTGTCGTTTGCCATGCCTGGATACCAATTCTCGAAGCAGATCGGTGGACGCCCTCTTCCTGGAACCGCATCCCAGCTTAAGCGGAGAACATCATGATTTCACCCTACACGATCAACATCCCTGACGAACGGCTCGCCACGATCAGAGCCAAGGTCGAGGCTTATGACTGGAGCCAGCTGCCGGATGCGGGAGGCTGGTCGGCGGGGGTCAGGGTTGATGACCTCAAGCGGCTCGCCGCTTATTGGCGGGACAGCTACGACTGGCGTGCGGTCGAACGGCGGCTCAACGCACTCCCCAACTTCACGGCCGACGTGGAAGGCGAGCACCTCCACTTCGTTCATGTGAAGGGCGACGGCTCCAAGCCGCCCATCCTGCTTCTCCACGGCTGGCCGGGCTCGTATCTCGAATTCGAGCGGCTCTTGGAGCCGCTCGCCGCGGACGGGCACGATGTTGTCGTCCCCTCGCTTCCTGGCTTCGCGTTCTCCAACCCGATCACGGGCCCGATCGGCCCGCGGCGGGCTGCTGCGCTCGTGCATGGGCTGATGATCCAACTGTTCGGCGACGCGCGGTATTTCATTCAAGGGGGCGATTGGGGCCACGCCCTCGCGGTCTGGGCAGCGCATGATCGACCGGACGCTCTGCTCGGCATCCATATCAACATGATGACCGTGCATGCGGAGGATGCCGCTCCGACGACCGACGAGGAGAAGTCCTTCGCCGCCAAGCGGGCCGCGATTGCCGATCGGGAGAGCGCCTACTTTCACGAGCAGGAAACCCGTCCGCAAACGCTCGGCGTCGCGATGGCCGACAGCCCGGTCGGAGCGGCGGGCTGGATACTCGAAAAGTTCGGCAAGTGGGCCGATCTTCCGACAACCGCCGATGGCGACCCCGACATCTGGAGCAAGTTTTCCGAGGAGGAACTCCTCACTAACATCATGCTCTACATCGCGCCCGCATCGTTCGTGACTGCAACCTGGATCTACTACGGCAGCCGGCTTGAGGAGTCGCGGATGCTTCCGGCCGGCACCCGCATCCAGGTGCCGACCGGCGTTGCGGCCTTTCCCGATCCGGTGTTCTTGCCGCCGCCGCGCTCGTTCGCGGAGAAGACCTACAATATCGTGCATTGGACCGACATGCCGCGGGGCGGGCATTTCGCCGCGCTGGAAGAGCCGGAACTGATGCTGGCCGACCTGCGCGCCTTTATCGCGACCGTGTCGGGAGCGCGCTCCTGAAGGTGGAGATCTCCGTTTCCGAAGCGCGGTGCGTGGCGCTGGCGGCGCAGGGCTTCAATGCCCTGCGTCGTCACGACCGCATCGGCGCGGGCTATGGCTGACCGGCCGTGGCAGCCTGATCCCCTGCATCAGGCTGCATGGGCTGGTGAACGCCGTTGGCGGAATAGCCTTTGACCGCAGCCTGTGGACGAGTCGCTGGTCGCCGGAAGCCAGTACGTGCCATTTCGCTATCACCGCAGCTCTCACCGCCGCCTTCCTGTTCTGGGCTACACGGTCGAAGCCACAATACTGAGATACCAGTGCGAGGGCTTTCCCGATTGGGAACGTTACGCGGGAAGGCGACCGCGCCGATCGGGCTTAGAAACGTCCAGGGCAGCCGCTTTCCCAAAATCTGTTCTCGATTGCTCTTTCCCGAATCATCGCTCGGATATGGAGAAACGGGAATAACCGCGCTGAACGAACGGCTACTTTCGAGGACACGGATTTGCTGCATAGGTGTCCGGGTTTGGGGCGAAACCCGACCGGCCGCTAGGCGCCCCATAGCAGTCGTCAATAACGCGACCATTCACGCCTGAAAGCGGACCGTCCGCTAAGTCCGCATGCTCCGCAGTTCTTCGAAACCCTCTTCGATCGAGATTTGTGGGGCATAGCCCAACTCGGCTCTTGCCTTGCTGATGTTTAAGGTCACTTCCACCGCCATCGTGGCCAGGTCTTGACGTGTCACCGGCGGCTTGATCCTTCCGCCGGATAGCCGAGACATGCCCTCACCGACATAGGCGACGCCGCGCACGACCCATGAGGAAACCTCCTTGCTTGGTGGAATGATCCCTTGGGTTTTCAAAATGCCCGACACGAGTTCGCGAAAAGGACGTGGTTCGCCGTCCGTGAGGAAATAGATCTCGCCGCTCCTGCCCCGACTTAAGGCCAGATCGATCCCGTGACAGGCGTTGACGATATGCGTCGACGAGGTCAGGTAACGGCCGCCATCGATCCACGCCATTTGCCGCGACTGCGCCGCTTGGACGAGCATCGGTAGTGCGGTGCTATCATCCCGTCCCCAAATGAACCGGGGCCGGACAACCATCACATCTAGGCCGTCGCCCGCCGCGGTGAGCGCAATGTGTTCGGCTTCAGCCTTGGTGCGCGAATATGCACCGGGAAACGTGAGCGGCAAGGGTCGATTTTCGTCCGCGTTTACCAAGGGGCGGCCGTTCAGGAGCAACGACTCAGTGCTGACATGGACAGCGCGCCGCACCTTGGCCTTACGCGCGGCGGCAAAGACGGCGCGAGTTCCCTCGACATTGACCGCCACATGTTCAGGCTCCTCCGGGCCATGGCTCGTGTGCGCGGCCGCATGCACCATTGTCGAACAGCCCGTCATTGCTTCTGCAAGCAACTGCTCGTCCAGGGTTCCTCTGATGGGCATCGCCCCCAGTGCACGAACTACGCTGGCGGCCTGAGGCGAACGCACCAGCGCGATCACTTCGTTACCGGCGCCGGTGAAGTGGCGAATGAGATTACGACCGAGATAACCGTTGCTTCCGGTCAGGAAGATGGGTGAGCGAAGGCCGGGAGCGGAGGCATGGCTGCCTTCCCCCGCATTGTGATGCGTCATGATGTTGTCCTGCTTTTTTAGGGAAAAGCTGCCGGAGCGCGTCAGGTAGGATTCATCGCGGCCAGCCAGCGAATGTCTGCAAGCAAAGCGCTGCGATCAGGCTCCGGCCATTGATGATAATCGAGAGCCTCCAGAAGTTTGAGCCCTTCGAGCGCCAGATAGGCGAGCATCGGACCACGTGCGTCGCCAGCTTCTTCACGGATGCGAGAGATCACTTCGTTCTGGTTTCTCTGGATCGCGGCACGCAACGCGCGATCCTGCGCAAGGGCAGCGGAGATGTTGAGCGCAACCGCGCGAAACGCATCCGGGAAGGGCTCGGCCGCTGCGGCGATTCGGCCCTGCAGGGTGCGGTTTTGCTCCGCATCGCACGCTGCCGCCGCAGCTTCGTTGAACGCGTTGTCCCGCGCTACCGCACGTTCGACCATGGCTTCCAGCAACGCCTGCTTGGACCCAAAGTCATAGACCACGCTGCCCTTGCTGATGCCGGCCGCCTTGGCCACGCCCTCGAGCGTCAGACAAGCAGCCCCCTCGCTCGCAACAACCGCCTCGACCGCATCAAGGATCCGGTCTTTATCAATGGATTTCTTGCGGCCCACATAGCGTCCTAATTTATCTGACCGGATAGATATTAATAAGTACGCCGTGTTGTCAATGCGATTGGATAGGTAGGCAACGTCTTACGCATCGCCGCGACATCCAGAGCCAGCCGGACATCATCACAGTTGTGCAGAACGGCGTTGGCTCATCCCGCGCATTCGGGCGGCGTTCCAGCAAGGCGCGAGCGCGCGCGCTAATCATCCTTAGTCCCGGGACGCTGAGGTGGCAGACGACATCGCGAAGCGCTGCCCGCCCTCCCGAAAAGGATGGTGAAACGGGAAGGATTGTAGGTGCTCTGCGACCGCCCGAGCTTCGGGAGTAGAGATTTGATCTGATGTTTGCGACAAGCCGGCAAGCGCGTGAATGTGGCTGACACTCAGCCAACAGTGGAGTTCAACTGCTTTTCCATAACAACAAGTTCCAGGTCGGGGCGCAGCGGATGACCGACCGAAGGGTCGTCGTAGGGGAATGCTAGAGTTTCGCCCGTCAGCTCGTATCCGCGCCGGCGATGCCAAGCGATCAATGCCTCACGCTGCCGGATCACCTCCATTCGCATCCGTGGCGCCCCAGCCGCCGCGGCCTGTCGCTCGACCTCCTGCTTGATCAACTTTCCGATGCCCGCGGTCTGCTCGTCCGGAGCCACGGCGAGCATCGACGTATGCCACGCGCCATCGTCGTCTATCGCGATGTTGATGCAGCCGGAGATCGCGCCATCCGTCAACCGGCGCAGCAGAAGAATGCGTCCCCGCGCGATGAGCGCACGAACGCCCTCCTCGCCGATGCGCGGTCCATCAAGCAACCCACGCTCGTTGGTCCATCCCTCAGCTGCGCCATTGGCCCTGTATGCCCCGTTCACGACTGACACTATTGCAGCGGCATCGCCCGTCACGGCATAAATGAAACGCAATTTTTCTACCCTTTCGGCGACATGCGCGACGATGCCGGTCTGGCCCGGCGCGACGTCATCCGCCATGGTGTGGCGATCGGGGAAATCGCCTCCGTTCTGCGCACGGAACGGGATTGGCGCGTCGGTGAACAGCCCGGCGAGTCGCGCGCGCCAGCCCGCCTTGATCGCCTCGACCTCTTCGGCGGTGGAGACATGGCCGGCGCTGTAGACAGCGTGCGTGGGCAGCACATCCATGCCCGGATAGAAGAGCGCGCCGTGGGTCAGCGGAAAGAGCAGCTGCTCAATCGGCGCGTTGATCCCGCGCGGGCCATAGTCCGCCACAGGTCCACCGGCCTGAACATTTACCAGCGCGCGCTTGCCCTTCAGGATGCCGTCCCCGAAGCGAAACTCGTTGGTGCCGTTCTGGTAGCCATAAGCGAAACCAAAGGCATAGACGCGTTCGATCCAGCCCTTCAGGATCGCGGGCACGCCGTACCACCACAGCGGGAACTGCAGGATGACCGCGTCCGCGGCAAGGAGTTTGGCCTGTTCGGCGACAACATCCGGCGTCTGGTTGCCGGTCGCATAGGCATGGCCCGATTCCATGATGAACGACAGCCGGTCGGGATTGGTGCGGACGGGAAAGTCGTCGGCGTCGAACACTGCTTTCCACTTCATACCGTAAAGTTCGGATTGCACGATCTCGTGTCCGGCGGCGCCAAGCGTCTCGACAGTAACATCGACCAACTGCCGGGTGAGCGAGGTTGGTTCGGGATGCGCAGATACAATAAGGATATTCTTCTTCATCATGCTTCTCTGGTCTCTATCGTGGAGTGTGGGGGCGCGCTTCAGCGCTCGCTGGGATGTACCCAAGCCAGCGGCTTCACCGGATCATCAAGCTCGGTATGGGCCAGCGCGTTGGTGAAGTTGGAGATGATCTTTGCGTCGGCCATCAACGTCGCGACGCTCACATTCCCGAGCTGAACGACCGGCGCGATGTCGGTGTAGTTCGGTACGTCGCCGTGAATTTCGGCCGCGTGTGCGTGGAATGCTTTGTGGAAGCTGTCCGGCGACTCGAACAGCGCGTGAAACGCGGCGATGTAGGGCGCGGGGGCACCCGGCTGTGCGCCGCCAAGGCCGGTTTCGACGATCACCCCTCTGACGGCGTCGCCAAGCAGGCCCAGGGCCAAGGGCACATGTTTCTCGACATAATAGGCGGCATCGAAACGTGCCTGCTCAGTATTGGGATAAAGAAAACTGACGATGATCATCCTTGCCTCCCGCGGGAGGGATTGGTGAAGCTCCCGCGTCGAGGCTTGCAGGATGAAGGCTTTTCAGCCATATTTGAAATCGATTATCTTTTATTCGGAAATAAATGTGGTGGATACCAGCCGCATCGACCTCAACCTTCTGGCAACGCTCGAAGTGCTGCTCGCCGAACGGAACGTCACCAAGGCGGCGGCGAAGCTGCATCTCAGCCAGCCGGCAGTCAGTGCGCAACTCACGCGGCTGCGCGATTTGTTCGACGATCCGTTGCTTCTTCCTGCCCAGCGCGGAATGACCCCGACCGCCAAGGCAACAGAACTTGCCCCACAATTGCGCGAGGCGTTGGATCGGGTGCGCTCGACACTGCAGTCCCACAGGGACTTCGATCCCGAAACGGCGCAACTCGCTGTGTCGATCGCTTGCTCGGATTATGTCCAGGCAGCCGTTGTGATGCCGCTCGTCTTGGCGCTCCGGCGGATAGCACCAGGCGTGCGCGTGGCGGTTTGGCACCTGTCCCCCGCCCTCATGGAACAGCAGTTGGCGAACGGCGATATCGATTTGGTGATCGCCACACCCGATCCCGCGATGCCGCATCTACGTGCATGTCATCTTTACGAGGAAACATATGTCCTCATCGGCAGGCAAGGCCACCCGAATCTGAAGCCCGGTCTGACGATCGAGAACTATGTCAGGCTGGAACATATCGTCGTCTCACGGCGAGGCGGCAATTTCGAGACACCAGTTGACGACGCCTTGGGAGTTCTCGGTTATCGGCGCAATGTCGTCATGTCAGCGGGCTCGTTCTTGTTCATTCCCGAAATTGTTTCCAGCAGCGATCTTGTCGCTCTCGTACCCAGGCGGCTGTTTCGTGCCCAATCGGAAAGGCTGATGATCATCGATCTGCCCTGGCTGAGCGAGCGGTTCGATATCGGCTTGATCTGGCACGAGCGTTGTCACGGCCATGCCGGGCAGCGCTGGGTTCGCGAATTGATCGGAAAGCTGATGGTCGAGGGCGAAGACGACGCGCCGCGCGCCTAGACTAATCGGGCAGCGACAGGTTTCCGCAATCGCCGAGGCTATCGAGTTCGCCGCTGCTTCACAACCTGGGCCGGTCCGAAGAACGCCCGCACTAGTTGTAACGAGCGGCTGAACAAGCGTCCGCTTCCGGGAAGCGCAATGAGCGCGCTCAGTTTCGTCTTCCGAGCCTTCCTAGCGCGGTCAGCTCTGTGAACGAACGACTGCTTCGCACATCGGGCCGCCCAAAACCTGCCCGTCCTTAACCGGCCCCATTGTGGTCATCCGCGTGGAGATCGCCTCCGCCGCATTCCGTTTCCACTTTGAGCGCTGCCTTTGTAGCAAGGCTCAACCCTCATTTTTGAAGCTTGTTCGCCGGAAAACATGCGTTTCGCGCTGTTTTCACCGGAAATTCTGCGGGAGTTGGCGACGTGGTTTTGCCTAAACTCGGGTTCTCAGTGCTTACGCCGCTCAGCCCCGAAAGGCTTCAGGTGAGCAAAGCGTATGGATAACTATTTGATATGAAATAAGAAATTGGCGCACCCGACAGGATTCGAACCTGTGACCTCTGCCTTCGGAGGGCAGCGCTCTATCCAGCTGAGCTACGGGTGCTTTCAGGATCAGCGATCTTGAAAACGAACCAGCCGGTGAACCGGCAAGTCACGGCTTCTTAGCGGAAGCCGGCGCGGGCTTCAACGGGCAATTGGCGATTGCGCACGCGGCCGGCCCTGCGCAGGCTCCCTGCCCTTATGGGGCGTTCAGCCCCTTCAAAAGGTTCACTGGACCTTTTGAGCCGCCCAAGGGCGGACCGGGTCTTCACCGTTCGGCATTCGAAAAGCCAAGCAATTGGCTTTTCGTCCGCTTCGCGGATCACGCCTCACTGCCCCGCCTTCACCACCCGCCTGCCGCGCACCGCCCGCTTCACCTTCTTCGTACCGGCAAGCTCGTTCATCGCGTCGAGCTGCATCTGCTGCATCTCGGCCAGGCGCGTCCATTGGCGGGAGATGAGGTAGTCGAGCTTTTCGTGCAGGTGGCGCACTTCGAGCTCGGCCTTGAGGTTGACGCGGTATTCGTTGAAGGAACGCAGGCGGTCTTTCACCTCCTGGCGCTTCTGGCTCATCATGATGACCGGCGCCTGGATGGCGGCGATGCAGGAGAGCAAGAGGTTGAGCAGGATGAAGGGATAGGGGTCGAAGGCGCCGCCGATACCCTCGAACAGATTGACGCCGATCCAGACCAAGAGCACGGCGGCAAACGAGATCAGGAACCACCAGCTGCCGCCGAAGGCCGCCATGTTGTCGGAAACGCGGTCGGGGAAGGTGCGGTGCTCCTCGAACTCTTCTTCCGAGTTTTCGGAAATCGTGTCCTGCCGGGCGATCGATTCCACCACCTGGCGGTCGAGTTCGGAAAATTCGCCGTGCTCCTGCTGCAGCAGCTCCTCCATGTAGCGCATGCGGTAGCGGCCAAGCTCCTCGCGGCTGATGCGGGCGCCCCTGGGCAGGTCCGGATGGTCGGAGCGGATGCGGTCGGCCAGGCTCGGGCGCAGCGTGTCGATGCGCACCAGGTCGCGCTTGTGGAATTTGCGGCCCGAGATCGCCGACGGCTTCTTTTTCGCCTTTATGCGCGACGCACCCAGGCCGGTCGGTTCGGAATCCGGCACTTCGGGCGTGTCGAAATGCTCTTCCGAGCCCTCGTGCAGGTCTTCCGGCGTGATCGGCGCCTCGAAATATTCGCCGCCGCTGTCGTTCTCGGTGTCCGCCGCCTGCTGCTCGGGTGCCTTGGGAACGGTGCTCATGGTGCGGGCTCCTGCTGTGGCGCTGCTGTATCTGAGGATACGCCGAGGCGACGGGGCATATCCACTGTCGGATTGCGCTGCCTATGCCATGGCTTCCAGACGATTGCGTGACAATCGGATAACAATAGCCGGCTGCGGGTTTTTTGACTGTTGGGGGTTGGGCGAGGTGTCCTCCAACGTCGTCATCCACGGGCGGAGCGAGGGGCGGCAGCGGCGTCGCGAAGACCCGAGGATGACGAAGTGAGGGGGAGGCTGCGCTCTTGTTATTGCTGTTCGGCGAACATCAGCCTGGTCTTGCTGTCGGCCGTGGTCGGCGACAGGCTGCGCTGGATCAGCGCCTCGACATGGTCGTTGCGCTGGCGGGCTGAGTCGGCGCCCATCACCACCACGATCAGCTGGCGGCCATCGGCATTGTAGGAGGTGACGATGTTGAAGCCGGAGGCCCTGATGTAACCGGTCTTGATGCCGTCGACGCCGCGCACGCGGCCGAGCATGTCGTTGTGGCCGCGCACCAGCCTGCCGCGGAACATGAAATCGCTTTCGGAGAAATAGTGGAAATGCTGGGGGAAGCGCTGGCGCAGCGCCATGCCGAGCACCGCCATGTCGCGGGCTGTCGTCATCTGGCCGTCGTCGGGCAGGCCGGACGCGTTGCGGAAGGTGGTGCTGGTCATGCCGAGCGCGCGCGCCTTTGATGTCATCATGGCGGCGAACTGGTCCTCCGTGCCGCCGAGATATTCGCCGACCGCCACCGCTACGTCATTGGCGGATTTGACGACGATGGCGCGGATGGCGGAATCGACGTCGATCGTTTCGCCGCGCCGGAAGCGCATCTTGGTCGGCGGCTGCGAGGCGGCGTGGTCGGAGACGGGGATCTGCGTTTGCTTGGTCACGCGGCCGGACTCCATCGCCTCGAACAGGAGGTAGAGTGTCATCATCTTGGTCAGCGAGGCCGGATAGCGCTGCGCCGTCGAGTTGACCTCGAACATCTGCTTGCCGGTCCTGACGTCGACGACGATGGCGGCATATTTCTGCGGCGGTGCAGGCACGGCCAGCACCTGGTCCGGCGGGGTCGTGGTCGAGCAGCCGGCGACCATCAGCAACAGGCCAAGGGCGATGAAAACTCTCTGGAGAAGCGGGAAGGGACGCAATTTGGACAAGGGCGGGTTGGACAAGGGCGGGACTGTTCTGGCGATGCTGTTGCTGAGATAAGGCGAAGCTAACGTAACGCGCTGGATGCGTCCATTTGGTTAATGGCTGTTAGTCCCAGGATTGTCGAGCCCGACCCTCTTCCTCGCCCCCGCCTCTTGCGGGGGAGAGGTGGCCGCGAAGCGGCCGGAGAGGGGGAATTCGTAGGGCATGGCCTTGCAACAGATCGCTAACCGGCGAGGTCGGCGCAGCCCCCTCTCCGTCTCGGTTTCGCCGAGCCACCTCTTCCCCACTCCCGTGGGGCGAGGAACTTGAGCCCTTTATCCGCCCCGAAAACGCCTGTTTCTGTGTCTTTCCTTGCCAGAGCCGCGTTTCCTGTGGGAAGGGGCGTGGCATTGGCTGGCTTGGGGGGTGGCATGACGAACATCGGGGCCGGGGGCGCAGCGCCCTCGCTTATCAAGGCATCGCTCAGCCGCACCGGCAAATGGGCCGGCAGCGTCGCTTTCATCAGCGGCGCCGTTGGCGACGTGCTCAATCCGCTGGCGCCGTTCGCCGCCTATATCGCGCTGGTCGCGGCCATCGCGGCGGCCATCATCGCCATTGCCATCGTGCTCAAGCTGGTGCTGGCGGCCAAGGCGCTGCCGGCGCTGTTATTCGCCACCAGCGCGGCGGCGGTTGCCGGCGGCGTCTATGCGGTGCAGCAGGAGACCAATTCGCAGAACGGGGTCATCGCCGGCCTGGTGCCGGCGATCGCGCAATTGCAGCAGTCGATGGGCATCGTCTCCGAAAAGGTGGCCAGGATCGAGCAGACGGTGACGCAGACGCAAAAGACCGTCGAAGAGGTCAAGAAATCGACCGACACGGTTGCCCAGAAGACCGACCAGATCGCGTCCACCCAGCAGCAGCAGACGCAGCAGGGCGCGCAGACGCAGAAGACCGTCGAGGCGGTCAAGCAGACCACCGACACGCTCGTCGCCGGCCAGCAACAGCAGCAGGTCCAGGCCGAAAAGCTGCAGGCGACCACCGAGCAGATCGCCGCCTCGATCGACACCATAGCCAAGGGGTTTGCCCAGTTGGCGGCGCAGGGCGGGGCGATCGCTGAGCCGAAGCGGCCGGACGAGTTCTACCACAATGCCCGCGTCTATGAATTGTCGGGGGACATGCTCAACGCCCGGCGCTCCTACCTCGCCTTTGCCGGCTTCGATGTCGACGCCATCGACCCCTATACGCGCTTTGCGACGCTGCTTCGGGTGCAGGACGGCAAGGCGGGCGCCCGCGAAGTGTTCGGGCAGCTGGCCGACAAGGGCAAGGCGCTGTCGATCAAGCTGGTGCATATTTTGCAGTTCGAGGACGCGCAGCGGCTGGACAAGCTCAACGCCTTCGTCACGGCCAATCCCGACTATGCGCCGGCCTATTTCCTCAAGGCGCAGGAGTTTTCGGAAGACCGCCTCGGCAGCCAGACGCTGACCGACAAGCGCAGCGAGGCCCAGGCGCTGACCAAGTTCGTGTCCTACGAGAAGGATGGCGGGCTGCTCAAATATTTCGTCGACCAGACGCAGCTCGCCGACTGGCTGGAGCGCAGCCGCAGCCGGCTGGCAGCACTTGGCAACGTGCTCGACCCCGCGCGCTTCGCGCCTTCGCTGACGCCGATGCGCTCCAACCAGGGCTGGTCGATGACCATTTCGCTGCCCGAACCGGCGACCGCGATTTCCTGGCGTCTCGGCGACAGCGGCCCGTTCACCGACACCGGCTTCCTGGCGATGAAGGACCAGAGCACCGGCAAGCCGATGGCCAATCCGAGCTTCGAATTGCCCGACAGCACGGCGGCGACCACGATCGGCATAAAATATCTCGACATCAGGGGCCGCGAGACCGGTCCGTTCGACATACGCTTCGATCCGGATGCCGCCCTGCAGCAAGGCGACAAGCAGATCCTCGACCAGTTCTGGACGTCGTGGATCGCCTTCGACTCCGGCGGCAATCACGGGCTGGTCTATTTCACCCAGATGCTGTCCTACCGCTGCGCCATCAAGGAGGTGCATTACAGCCTGAACGGTGCCGCGCTCGACAATTCGCTCGAGATACCGCCTTGCGACAAGAAGGACCCCTACGCCATCCCCTACGACGCCAAGGGCTATTTCAAGGTCGCCGACAGCGTGAAATCGATGTCGGTGCAGGTCACCTACACCGACGGGACGAAATCGCCGGTGCGGGAATACAAACGGCAGTAGCTCTGCTCACCCTCCCCCTTGTGGGGTCGGAAGGACGGGCGAGACTCGTGGCTCGCCCCGGCACGTCGATCCGCATAGCGGATCGGGGTGGAGGAGGCCGGCCCCACCCCACCCCGTCGAACGATCTTCGCTTCGCTTCGACCGCTCGCGACCCTCCCCACGAGAGGGAGAGTGAGGCGAACTGATGCGAAATGCCCTGGTGGCCGATGCAGCCACGGTGGCGCAACAACCAGTTTCTATGGAAATGGCCGACACCCCGGGTCCCGCGTACGTCAGCCGGGCCTGGCAGATGGCGCTTGTTAAAACCAGAGTTCGCCGCATGCTGCGCGGATATCGGCGAGTTCGCCGGTCAAAATCCAGTTGGGCACATCAACGACGCGACCACGGTCGCCAGAGAAGAAAGGTGGAAACGATATGCCGCGCCCCAAGCCGGGCCTCCAGCATTCGCACAGTGTCGCATCTCAGCTAATGTACGGAGACGACGACATAACGTCCGCCGGAGGGCTGATAATAGGCGGCGCCGCAGTGCCATAGCAGGATGCCATTGACCGAGGTCTTCGCACAGGCCGCAGGCAGCTTCGTCACGTAGACAGTTGAACGGCGGATCACTCGGCGTGTGGTACGTCTGGCGACCCCGGCGGCGCTGCCAGGCGTGAGCGGATGCCCCACTCTTGCTTGAGCGTAGCCGACGAAGGGGGAGAACGGCGCAACCGGATCGAGCAGGCCGACAAACATTATTGCGGCAACCCCGGCAGCGCTGGTTAGCTTCAAGACAATTTTTTTCATTGTTAATCCTCCCAAGAGGGAGGGAAACTACCTTTCGAGTGCCCCCGCCGCTATCCGAATTGCGCAACTCCGATAAAACTGATTATCGGTCCGTGATGGCACAGCACTATTCGATCGGGGCAGGCTGGCAATCCGTTGCATCGGCCGACTTCAGGCGCGGCCACGATATTCCCGCACGAAGGAATGTTTCCTTGGGGGATTCACCAAATAGTTGCCGATAGCTCGTCGCGAAACGTCCAAGGTGGGTAATCCCAACATCCATCGCAACCTTCGTGACATTCAGGCCATTGGCACGTGCAGTCGTCAGTTGCCGTCTGGCTTCGTTTAGGCGGAGAGTGCGTATGAATTCCAATGGACTTGCCGCGAATGTCGCACGAAATGCGTACTCCAGTTGACGACGACTCACGCCGACTTCCCTGCACAACCGAACGATCGGTAGGTCTTCTCGAATGTGGACGCGGATGAAATCCTCAGCCGTCCAGGCTTGGCGGAGATATCGACGTGGAGAATGATCGATCGCGAGTGCACGACCATCTGCAATAGCCCGAGCCCCACCCAGCGCTCCCAAATATTCCAGGAATGCATCGGGGGGCTGCTCCAGTTGAATTGAATCGCCAGCGGCTGCCACGAGATTGTTCGCAGTCGCCTCCACCTGGTTCCGGAGAATTCGTGCTTGGTTGATTGAGAGCCTGACGGCCTTCGGATGATCGGCGACCTGGGCCGCGAACATTCCCACGGCAAGCGCCTGAATTTCAGCCCAGAGGGCGGTCGGAATCACGGAGGCCGCATAACTAAGACCGGGCTGGATAGTTGCGGTTATCATCGTGCCAGCGGGGATTGTGACGACCATGCCGTCCTCAAGTGGAATGCGGCAGATTGTCGATCCGCAGGCGCGCTCCACGGCCAATACGACCACTGAGTCGCTATCCAGTCCGCCATTGGCATGTACGGTGCAATTGAAGTTGGCCAGGTCAAGCGCCCACTTGCCATGAGATTGAATTTGTCGGATGCGTGAGGGTGCCCCGCCGGCCGAAAGCTGGTCAATTTTCACCAGCATTCCCGAGGCTGCGCTTCCAAGTTGGTCCGGGCCAAGCTGCACATCCCTGTGCGAAGGCGATGAAGGCCACGAGGTCAAGAACCTGATCCTTTGCTCAAAGCGGATAGCAACGCAGTTATATTAGGGATAGCTTATGCTTAAATTGCGCCAAATCAATCGGCGCGAAAAACGTTGCCGATGCGAAACTGAGAGGCAGAATTCCGCGGCTACTGGGCACAGATCGCGACATACGCGATGGCCATGGCAAGCCTAGACTAGAGATGGGCAGGGACATCGATCTGCTGTCGATCTGGAATAATCAGGGCTTACCAGCGCACTTGCAGCAAAGGTTGGGAGAAACGTGCAAAGCGCGTGGATGAGATCATCCGCGTCAGTGCAGGCAAGCAGAATACAAGCCAGTGGTGTAAGCGCGTCGCTTGCTGGGAGGCAGTCCGAGCTACATCGCACATCAGGGAGCCTGCATGAAAACGGCCAATGCCTCGCCCCTAAACTACGGCCTTTTCGCTAGCGACCAAGTGCAGACCGGTAGCCTGCCGCCCGAACTCATCGCCAGCCTGGAGGCATTGCCCGCCTATCATGCCGCTTGCTTCTACTTGTCCGAGCCGCACAGATCATACCGCTCGACGAGCTCGTAGCATCGCGAGCCACGAAGGCGTGGCGAACGCGAACGTGTTCATGAGGCAGGCTGCGGCTGGTGAGATACCCCGGCGAGCTCCCTTAATCTTGCGATTGAAGCTCTCGGCGCAACCGGCTATGCGGAAAGCATGAGGGCATGGTCTGCGCCGATCTGAACGTGGTCGAGCAGGCCTTCGGCGCCGAGATCGACTATGGTGCGATGTTGATCAAGCGGTGCGGCGAACCGGAAGCGCCATAGCCCTACAGCCCGGCCGTCTGCCCTGGCGCGGCTAAGACGCGTATTGAAAGCCAATCCTGATCCGATGCGTGTCGGCACTTCCCATATCAAGCCCGCCAATCTTACCATGCGCATCGCAAACCGCGGCTTTAGCCTGGGGGATTAGATGTTAGTGGCTTTGGGACGGCCTGAATGCCGTTTTCCTGAAATGCCTGCTGCACGGCGATCAAAACGGCACGGCGGATCATGAAGTTTCTGCCCGCTTTCGCCTTGAATTTAGCCCGGATGACCAGCGTGCCGTCCTCAACCTCGGCAATTCCCTGGCTTTTGAACGGCTCGAGCAGATCTGCAGCAAGTTCCGGGTTGGCCGAAATATCCTGGCCGATCTTCTTGAAAATCTTGCGAACTTTGTCGACATCGGTGTTGAATGCAACGCGAAAGGTCAGTTTCTCGATCATCCAGTCGCGGCTGAAATTCTGAATCTTGCCAATCGAGCCATAGGGGATTGTCGCCAAGGCGCCGCGCTGATGGCGCAGGGAAACCGACCTGACCGAGATTTTTTCCACGGTTCCTTTCGCGCCTGACGTTTCGATATATTCGCCGAAGCGGAATGCGTCGTCGATCAGGAAGAACAGCCCGGAGACCAGGTCCTTCACCAGCGTCTGCGAGCCGAAGCCGATGGCCAGCCCGAACACACTCATGCCGGCGATCAGCGGCCAGACATTGATCCCGATCGTCACCAGGATCGAGAGCAGCGCCAAGGCCAGAATGCTCGATTTGCCGACCGCGTTGAGCAGCGGCACCAGCGTGCCCAGCCGTGAACGCGGCGCACCCTGCACCTCCTCGTCACCCCCTACGGCGGGCAACTCCGCGCGCAAGGCACGAGCCGTCCCTACTCCTACTACATTCCAAAGAAACGCCGCCCCCAACATGATCAGCGCCACCCCGGATGCGCCCTTGGCGACCTCTCGGAGATCTATGCCGAACCCGGCAGCCAGCGGTGTCGCCCATAGCGTTCCCAGCATGGCAACAATTATGGCCACGACGGTGAAGCGGGCGGTCTGTCGCCCTGCCGCTGCCAGGATCGAGATGTCAGGTGACTCCAAGCCGCGCTGCGCCCAGTTCCCGATCATTGCGTCGACATGCGGCGCGGCGAGAAACATCAACGCGGTCAGCAGAACGGCCGACCCACGAAGCGATGCTCCCAGGGTCACCGCGGCCTGAGTGCTGAGAAAGGTGATTATCAGGAACGCGATCACGATTGCCGGCCACATTTTGGCGAGACGGGTGCGCCAGCGGCTTCTGGGCCGCGGACCGGCGACGGCGACTGCCATTGTGCGTCTGTGCCGCCATACCGCCCATGCAAACAGAAGGTAGATCGGAATTGCCACGCCTGTTCGCAGCAGATCCCCCAAGGCCGGCCCGACGCTCAAGAGCCGCAACGTCGCGACCAGCGTAACGGCGATGATCGCCAGGCCAATGGCAAGCGAGAGGTCGCGCACGAGCGCCGCCAGATGGACGGAGCGCTCTGCGAACTCGGTTCGCCGCGATGCCATCAAGAGTGATCTGACGGCGGCGAGGATGATTAAGCCGAGCACCGTCGCCACAGTCCAAAGGCGAAGGGTTTGCAAGGGCACGCCAGAACCGCCCAGCAGCCGCGCCGCGATGAAACCGACCACAAGAGCCACCACGGTAGCCGTCGCACCCGCAAAGAATCTGCGCCATCCACTCCTTGTGGCGCTCGTCTTCTTGAACCGCCGGGCAAGCAGGATGAACACCCCCGCGACGAGCGCAACAAGCAACACAATCTCGAACAACAGCACAAGCAAAGGCGTCCCCCCGGCCGCGAGCGAAGCCTTCAGGTTTTCAAGTTCGACGGGGACGTCGGCCAAAGCGGCAAGCCGCGCGAACAGTCCGGAAACGAAACGCTCGGTGAGCTGTTCGAACCCCCAAATCAACGAAGGAACGTCTGTTTCCGCCATCGTGTCCACGAGTTCTCCCCCTTCAGCGCCTCGCCCGTAGTAACCGACAAGTCCTGCGCTTCGGTTCTCCAGTACGGATCATTCGGTAGTCGCATCGCCCTTCAGGATCGTTTCCAGTTCGTCGGGCCGGGGTTTGCCCGCTTTCCCCTCGACCGTCGTAACGGTCCCACTGACCGTCGCTGCCGCGGCGTTGCCAACAGTGTCGACCGTGCCGGCAACCATCAGACCCAGCTTGTCACCAAGGCCTACTCGCGAGTCGGTCATGATTTGACCGGAACCCAATTGTGCGCCCAACAACTGAACGATTTCCGGGCTTTCGGCAAACTTGCTGTGGTTCAAGCGATCGTCGGTCTTCACGTCGGTCAAATCGAGGACGGTTATTCCGGCTGCCTCCAGCTTCGATTTGTACGGCTCCTTTGACGGATCAGCCTGCCCAACCCGATCGACATTGCCTGCAATCAGACGCGAGACCGCAAGCGCCCGATCATCCCGTGAAACTGTGATCGTGAATTTCGGTTTTTTCGGTCCAAGTTCGGTCCACTGGCGACCAAAGACATCCACATCGAGGTCGGGAGATGCAAGGATGACGTTCCTGATCTTGGGCGAAACCTGCCCGTCCTCCAATGCCATCTGCCTCAGCGATTCCATGGCAAGCCATGTTCCCATCGAGTGAGCCATGAGGGTGATGTCCGTCACGCTGCGGTCGTCCGCCAAGGCCTTCAACGTTCGCTCGAACGCAGTCCGTGAGAAATTGGTGCTTTCCTTGTCGTAGTTGTAGCCGAGCACGGTGGCGCGCGAAGGCCACGTGAAAAGAATAGGCGCGACCCTTGCTCGCGAGTCATGCACAAACTGCGCGAAGCGAAAAACCGAATCTTCGTAGCGGTTGTTGAAGCCATGTACGAATACGAGAACATGGCCGTTCGAATTGTGAGAATGTAGCCATTTGTGAGCCTCGGGAATCGACAGGTTCTTCACGGCAACAACAGCGAAGTCCCTTTCGGGATTCGGTGGCAGCGTTTTTGGCCATTCGACCGTGCCGGGCGCCCGCTTCGGCGGAATTGAAATGGTCAGATCGGTCATGGAAAGCGTCGGGCTGCGCTCGCCTGTAAACAGGGTCGCTGGGTCGCCGGAAGGCTTGCGGCTGGTTGCGACCAGCATCGTTACATCCGATGCCGCCGACGATACCAGATTCGCGGGGATTGGCGCCAGAACGCCTTCTGGTCCTGCTCCGCACGCCGTCAGCGTGAGAAACAGAGCTGATATACCCCATACGGACTGCCTACCCACCCATTTAGACTGTGCCATTGCCCTTCTTTGCCCTTGCGGGTTATGCCAGCCGAGCTTCCGCACTCTTCCCTCACACCGGACGCACGATGCAGCGGAAGCCGAGGTGGCAAGTGGACGTGTCTATCGCCTGCGCCATGCGCGCGGCGGGACGATAACGCCGGCAGTAGTTGGGCGCGCAGAGGAAGGACCCGCCCTTGGTGACCTTGCGCGGAATCCTGATGTCAGGCGTCAGCGGATCGTAGCTCGCGTCGCGCTCGCCGCCGCGCGGATCTGTCATCGTGCAACAAGGGCTTTCGATGCGGCGATGCTCCTGGTACCAGTCCTTGGTCCACTGCCAGACGTTGCCTGCCATATCGTAGAGCCCATAGCTGTTTGCAGGAAACGAGCCGACCGGAGCGGTCCACTCGTAGCCATCCTGGCAGTCGTTGCGGAATGGGAAGTCGCCCTGATACGTGTTGGCCATATACCGGCCGCCGGGGGTCAATTCGTCGCCCCATACGAACTCTGCGCCGTCCAATCCTCCACGTGCCGCGAACTCCCATTCCGCCTCGGTCGGGAGCGCCTTTCCCGCCCAGTTCGCATAGGCTTCGGCATCCTCAAACGCGAGGTGGACTACCGGGTGGTTGTTGAGACCTTTGATAGAACTCGCAGGCCCACGTGGATGGCGCCAATTGGCACCCTTCACATAGGCCCACCACCGGTAATGGTCGCTTCGGTTGGTGCCAGGCGGCGGTCGAACGAATATCGCCGATGCGGGAGCGAGCAACTCCGCCGGCGCGCCGGGATATTCGGCTGCGTTGGCAGGACGCTCAGCCAGCGTCACGTACCCTGTCGCCGCGACGAATTTCGCAAAATCATCGTTCGTGACAGTCGTCACATCCGCCCAGAAACCATCGACCACGACGCGGTGGGTTGGAGCCTCTTCCGGATAATGGTGGTCTGATCCCATCAGGAATTCGCCACCAGGGATTCGCACCATGTTTGGAAATGGCGGGCTGTGCCTAGGAACGGAACGAACATGCTCCAGATCCTCCGTAGACGGCACAGCCATCCCTGCATCATTCATGACTATAGTTCCATAGAAGCGAGCTTTGATCCGGGCCGAACTAGTCTCCGAGTTGATTGAACATCGAGGATGGATCCGCTGCAATTGGCGGTGCACCGAAGGTCAGCTTGATCGCCTCCCCGATCAGCAGCGGCGGTGCCATTTGCTTGGCGATATCCACGATCTTCGCCTTCATTTTTTTGACGCTGTCCGGCTTCTTGTCGGCCAGGTTAGTAGTTTCGGACTTGTCGGCGGCCAGGTCGAACAGCTCGACGCGCTCCAACACGCCGGCCGACCATACAAGCTTCACATCGCCCTCACGGATTGCGCCGCCTGTCGGGTCGACATTGTAGACCATGTCGCTGCGGGGCGAGGGTTTGCCTTCGCTGATCGTCCCCCAGACATCCATGCCGTCGAGCGGCTTGTTCTTGGTTGGCTTCGCTCCGGCAAGCCCAGCAAGGGTCGGATAAATGTCCGAGACATGTATCAGGCCGTTCACGTCACCGGCCTTCACCTTGCCGGGCCAGTTCGCCAGAGCGCAGACACGGGTGCCACCCTCATAGAGCGTGCCCTTGCCGCTGCGATATGGCCCATTGTCGGCCGGAAGGCTGTTTCCGACCTTCGATTCGCCCGCAAACATTGCATCCCGCACGCCGCCATTGTCGCTCTGGAAGATGACGATGGTATTGTCGCGCATCTTCTTCTTCTCGAGCGCGGCAACAACCCGCCCGATCTCGTCGTCCATGACGGAGACCATGGCGGAATAGAGCCGCCGTTGCTCATCGGCGACATGAGCATATTTCTTGATGTACTCTTCGGGTGCCTGGTAGGGCGAATGCGGTGCGGTGAATGCCAGATACAGAAATAGTGGCGCCTTGCCGTCATGTTTTTCGATTACCTTGGCGGCTTCCGTGCCGAACAGGGTATTGTCGAAGCCAGGCTCCTTCAGCGGCTTGTTGTTGCGGTACCAGTCCATCACGCCATGAGAAGCGTGCTTGAAATGATCGATTTCGCCGACCAGGGCGCCGTAGAACGAATCGAATCCGCGCTGGCGCGGCCAGTATTCAGTCTTTGCGTGACCAAGATGCCACTTGCCCACCATCGCGGTCTTGTATCCTGCGTCCTTGAGCATCTGGGGCAGGAGATACTCGTCGGTGGCAAGGCCGTAACTGCCACCTGACGGGATAACGCCCATCTGCAGCCCGTAGCGCAGCGGATAGCGGCCAGTCATCAGCGCCGCGCGGGTGGGCGTGCACATCGGCTGGGCATAGAATTGTTCCAGCCGCGCGCCTTCGGCGGCGAGCTTGTCGATGTTGGGCGTCTTGATATCCGAGCCGTGGAAGCCCACGTCCTTCCAGCCCTGATCGTCGGAGATGATGTAGACGATGTTGGGGGCCGCTGGCTGTGCCTCTGCCTGCTGAACGCCGGCGAGGCCAGCGAGCGCGCCCGAAAGGCCGATTGGTGCAACCAAGCGGGAAACGGCTACCGCCGTGCCGGCCATCAATGCGTCGCGGCGCGTGATTTTGTTGCTTGTACCGGCTTCCGCCGGAAAGTCTCGATCGCTGCTCATCTTAGCCCTCCCTTTTTTGTTGGCGCTAGCCAACTTTGGCTTAGGCCAACTGAAAATATGAGCCCTTCCTGCGCTCAGTGCCCAGCCACCCAAAGCGGCATGGCAACCGTTAGAAAAACCGAATCGCCCTCGAGACGATTTTTGGCGTCGAACTCGTGGAAATATTTGATCCGGGTCGAAACCGGCAGCTTGCCAACCTGAAAATTATAGCCCGCGGTGGCTCCGATCGCCGCCACCTCGCCTCTAAACCCGCCAAGCACCGGGGGGACTCCGGATCCGGTGTCGTCGGTCAACTGATTGTAATAGTAGCCAACCAAACCGACGTCGAAAGCTTTGCTGAAGTGTTGGTCGATTGTTCCCTCGAAGTGGAAGTCCGTGCCGTTCTTGTAGTGGGTCGCCGTATCCTCGCCATTGAAGGTGATGCCGGTTGCCGCCGAGAGTTCAAGGCCGGTGGCGGAGTTCAGCCACGTGCCCGATGCGTAAATGTCGGCGGCCCAGTGGTTGAACGACAGATTGGCGATGTCGCCCTGGTGGTATTCACCCACCGGGACGTTCACGCTCACTCCGGTCTGCCAGTGAAAATCGCCACTGTGCCAGCCGATGAAGCTTCCAAGCACGGGATCGCCCAGGGTCGTGATGCTGTCTGACACCGAAAACGGGCTCGGGAGAATTCTGCCCGTTATATCGGGTCCGCCGATCGGTATGGTCGCAGTGAATGCCAGATTGCCGCCCATGACCTGCCACGGAGAAACCCAAAGGGCGGTCGAGAGATTGATAAGGGCCTTCGCATGGACGTCCGCCACGAGCTTTCCGCCGAGGTCGAGATCGACGCTTGCATTGCCGGAATAGATATAAAAGTCGTTCTGGAAGTAGACGCCTGGCGGCGGGGTGAAGCCCGCCATGGGGCCGCGCGAGCCAAGGAGGTAGAAGCTTGCGCCACCTTCCGCCGCGTGAACGCCCGGAACCATTGCCAGGTTGGCGAGCGCCGTCACGGCAACCCCCAGCAAACCCTTGGCGCCGCACCTCATCGCAGCCTCGGCGAAGGTACTGGATACGCCGAGCACACTTTTCCGGAATACGTCTTGTCTATTCATAGTCCCCGCCAGCCGTGAGTCGGCAATGTTGCGCCAATTGATTTCGCGCAGTTTCTTCATAAACTATATCTAATGTTACTGGCCCGCTATCCACTTTGCGCAAAGGAGCCATGTTTTGACAAAATGGCCGTCATTGCCTTCGTACAGAGACGTAGAGCTTGGCCCGGACGAGCCTGAAGGCGTAATCATCTGGTTGACTGCAGGCGCCTTCGGAAGCGACCAAACCAATCCGCCACGGTGGTCTCGCCCAGCACGACCACCTCGGAACTGGCCGACCGCCCGCGGAGGGGTAAAGGCTTATCGTGCCATCACGATCAATCCGGGATGCGGTGGGCCATGCACCCCCAGTCTCCTCGGTCAGGTCCGAATGGACAACCTCCCGAAAGCTCACACCTATTTCAGCGTTACCAGCACGCGTGCGGCTGACTGCAGGTCTGCTGTTTCCAAGCCTTTCCCAAATCGCGCGAAGGTGTACCGGCCGATCACGTTCTGGATCGGCTGAACAAGGCCGGAGGAAACGAAGCAGGTAGCGGAAAACTGGACAGTCCTCAAAGTTCGGCTGCGCTCGCCATCAATGCTTTTGGCTGGTTTGTCGAACGGCCGGGATTGCTGCCGCCGTTCCCAGGGATTGAGGCGGGCTGGCCACCAGACTTGGTGGAAGTGGCCGGCATCACGCTTGCGCAAGCCGCTCCGAAAGGCTTCTGTTTGCGCCTTCAGATTCGGGTGAGCGCGTTATGGATACGATCACGATCAAGGCCAGGGGTATTTCGGTTTCGCTCGACCTCACCGTCGGCCACATCGCCGACATGACCGTCGAGAGCGGCGGGCGCCGGCTGAAGCCGCTGCACCGCGCGCCCTGGGTCGACGCAGGCGAGACGCTGCCGAAGGACCTGCCGCAAGGCACGGTCCGGCTGTCCGGCGACTTCCTCTGCGCGCCGTTTTCGCGCAGCGATGTCGAGGAAGCGCCGCTGCATGGTTGGACGGCCAACAGTGCCTGGGATGTCACCGAGAGCAGTGCCACGGAGAGCGGCTGGCGAGCGGTCTTCCGGCTGCGGCACAAGGTCATGGGAGCCAGCGTCGACAAGATTCTTACGCTCATCGACGGCCATCCGTTCCTCTATCAGGAACATGTGTTTTCCGGCGGCTCCGGCGCGATTTCCGTCGCCCATCACCCGATGACGGTGATGAAAGGCGGCGGCAGGCTGGCCTTTTCGCCGAAGCGCTTTGCCGCGACATTGGCCGATCCGCTGGAGCCCGATCCCGCGCGCGGCCGCTTCATGCTGGCCTATCCGGCGCGCTCGGCCGACCTCGCCCAGTTTCCCGCCGCCGGCGGCGGCTCGGCCGACCTGACGCAATACCGCATGGAGGACCGGCGTGAGGATTTCGTCACCCTGGTCGAGGCCGACCATGGCGGTCCGGGCTGGACGGCGCTGGCACGCCAGGCCGAGGACGATCTCGTGCTGGTGCTGAAGAACCCCGCGGAGCTGCCCGTTACCATGCTGTGGCTGAGCAATGGCGGGCGCGACTACGCGCCGTGGAGCGGCCGGCATCTCGGGGTGCTCGGCATAGAGGACGGCCGCTCGGCGATAGGCCATGCCGCCTCGATCGGCGACAATTGGCTGAAGCGCGAAGGCGTGGCGACCGCCTTTGCGCTCGGCGAAGGCCGCGGCTTTTCGTTCCGCCATGTCATCGGCGCCCTGTCCCCGTCCGGCGGCACCCCGCCGCGAGAGATCACCACGGCCGACGGCCGGATGCGGCTCGCGGCAGGCGGATCGACCAGGGAAGTGGCATTCGACAGCGCGTTCCTGCGCATCGGCCAGCCCGCGGCCGCCTGAGGCGGGGTTTGCGCGAGCGCGGGGTTTGAAATTTCCGCCGACTGCCGCCAAAATGCAGCGTAATGTTTTGCCGATCATCCAGGCAAAGTGAGGCTCCCATGTCCGAAATCGCCCACCTCGCCGCCACCATCTTCAAGCGCGCCGGCAAGGCAAAGCGCTTCATCGTCGCCATCGCCGGACCGCCAGGCTCCGGCAAATCCACGCTGTCGGCCGGCCTGCATGACCTTTTGCCGGAAGGGGCGGTGGAGGTCGTACCGATGGACGGATTCCACTATGACGACATCGTGCTCAACGCGCGCGGCCTGCGGGCGCGCAAGGGCGCACCGGAGACCTTCGACTTCGCCGGCTTCGAGACCCTGCTGAAGCGCATCCGGGCCGGTGAACCCGACATCGCCGTTCCGGTCTTCGACCGCAGCATGGAATTGTCGCGCGCCGCCGCGGCGATCGTCGGCACCGAGACCAAGTTCATCCTGGTCGAAGGCAATTACCTGCTGCTCGACGAGGAGCCATGGTCACGGCTGGCGCCGCTGTTCGATTTCTCGATCTTCGTCGACGTGCCGCGCAATGAGCTCGAGCGCCGCCTGATGGAGCGCTGGCACGGCCATGGCCGTTCGGACGAAGAGGCGCGCGCCTGGATCGCCTCCAACGACATGCCCAACATCGAACGCGTGCTGGCCCGGCGCCGGGCCGCCGACCTGATCATTGGTTAACACGCTTAATTTTCCGTATTTTGGGGCGGGAACCTTAAGAGTTTCGCGCCGTTATGCCTCAGAACCCGTTTGTCCGGCGTAAGGGATTTTCCAATGGCAACCAAGGCAAAAAAACCAGCCAAGACGAGGCCCGCGAAGGCAACTCAAGCGAAAGCCGGTGCTGGTCCGGCGATTGCTGAACGCTCGAAAGACGGCAAGGCTGCTTTCGGCAAGGCCGCGCCCCGAAAGGTCGTACCGGCCGCCAAGACCGCCAGCCCGCGCAAATCGGCGCCGACCAAAGCCGGTGCCGTTCGAACGGCAGCGAATGTCGCCGCAGGCGCCGTCGTCGCAACCGCGCGCGGCGCCGTCTCGCTGGCGGCCTCCGTTATCGGCAAGGGCGGCTCGAAGGCCAAGGCGAAATAAGCAGGCTGCTTCGTCCGGCCGAGCATCTTTGGCAAAGGGCCTCGCCTTACGGCGACAGGCCGTTCTAGCCCTTTGCCGGAATGGTCAGGCCCTTCTGGACCGCCGGCCGCGCCAGGCCGCGCTCCAGCCATGCCGCCACATTGGCGAAATCATCGAAACCGACGAGGTCGCGTGCTTCATAGAAGCCGATCAAATTGCGCACCCAGCCGAGCAGCGAGATGTCGGCGATGGTGTAGTCGTTGCCCATGATCCATTTGCTGCCTTTCAGCCTGCCATCGAGCACGCCGAGCAGCCGCCGCGATTCGTCGCGGTAGCGTTCCAGCGGGCGCTTGTCGGCGATCTCGCGGCCGGCGAATTTGTGGAAGAAGCCGACCTGGCCGAACATCGGCCCGACGGAAGCCATCTGGAAGAAGACCCACTGGATCGTCTCGTAGCGCCGCGCTGCGTCCGCCGGGACGAGAAGGCCGGTCTTGTCCGCGAGATAGAGCAGGATGGCGCCGGATTCGAAAAGGCCGATCGGCTTGCCGTCCGGGCCGTTCGGATCGATGATCGCCGGGATCTTGCCATTGGGGTTGAGCGACAGGAATTCCGGCGTCCAGCTTTCGTCCTTGCTGATGTTGATCAGATGCGGCTCATAGGGCAGGCCGAGCTCTTCCAGCGCGATCGATATTTTCACGCCGTTCGGCGTCGTCGCGGAATAGAGCTGGATCTGGTCGGGATGTTTGGCCGGCCAACGGCTGGTGATCGGAAAGGCGGACAGGTCGGCCATCGAAAAACTCCTGAGCGGGGGATTTGCGCCACGGGACGCGTGGTGTTGGCGGGTGGCCAAGAATTAGGCGCGCGGCCGGGCAGGATCAATATGCCGGCGACAGTTTCGCCATGCACGGACAGAAAACCGAATCCACCGCGGCGGATCGCCGAGCGCGCGTAAGATCGCGCGGAGGCAGGTGGTCACCGCCCCGGGGGGCGGTAGTTACCGCCGGGATCAGATGGCCTTGAATGCCAGCACCGCGTTGGTGCCGCCGAAAGCAAAACCGTTGCTGATCGCGGCGCGCACCTTGCGCTCGCGCGCGACATTGGGCGTCACGTCGAGATCGCAATCGGGATCGGGTTCGCGGTAATTCGCGGTCGGCGGCACGACGCCTTCGCGGATCGCCATGACGCAGGCGATCATCTCCAGCCCGCCCGAAGCGCCCAGGCAATGGGCGTGCATCGACTTGGTCGAGGAGACCGACAGCGAGCGCGCGTGCTCGCCGAAGACGCGCTTGATCGCGTTGGTCTCGATCTGGTCGTTGGCCTTGGTGCCGGTGCCGTGCGCGTTGAGATAATCGATGTCTTCGGGATTGAGCCCTGCATCGGCGAGACAGAAGCGCATCGCCGCTTCCGGTCCCTCGATGGTCGGGGCGACGATGTCGGAGGCATCGGCCGAAAGGCCGGCGCCGGCGATTTCGGCGAGGATGGTGGCGCCACGCGCCATGGCGTGATCGTAGCTTTCCAGAACAGCCATGCCGGCGCCTTCGCCCAGCACCAGGCCCTGGCGGTCGGCCGAGAACGGCCGGCAGGTGTCGGGCGACAGCACGCGCAATGCCTCCCAGCCCTTGAGCACGCCCCAGACCAGCGGCGCTTCGGTGCCGCCGGCCACCATGACGTCGGCGCGGCCGAGCCTGATCTGGTCGACCGCCGAGGCGATGGCGTGGTTGGCCGACGAGCAGGCCGACGTGACGCCGAAGACCGGTCCGCGCAGGCCAAGGTGCATGCTGACCTGGCCGGAGGCCGCGCCCGGCATGACCCTGGGCACGGTGAAGATGCCGGCGCGATTCTTGCCCTCGATCAGAATGGCGCGATAGTTCTCCTCGACGGTCTCGAAGCCGCATACGCCGACGCCGACAATGGTTCCCATGCGATAGGTGTTGTCGGCATGCGGGGCCAGGCCGGACTGGTGCATGGCCTCCTTCGCAGCGATAACCGCCAGCAGACTGAAACGGTCCATCGACACCAGCTGCTTGCGCTCGATGCCGTGATCGGGCAGCGCCTTGATCTCGCAGCCGGTCTTGACCTTCAGGTCATGCAGGAAGGGATTGTCGATCGGGCCGATGGCCGAACGGCCGGCCCGCATTTCAGCCCAGATCGACTGCGCATCGACGCCTAGGCCGCACAGCCCGCCAATGCCGGTAATGACGACGCGTTTCAGCATTCGGTCAGGCTTTTTTCGCGATCAGCGCGCGAACGGCCTCGACCATGTCGCCAACATTCTTCAGATTGCTCCAGGCATCGACCGTGTTCATCTCGATCTCAATGCCATACTGCTCCTCGAGGTCGAAGATGATCTCCGTCAGCTCCAGCGAATGGATGCCGAGCGACGTCAATTCGGTGCTGGTGGTGATTTCTTCACCGCCCGGCTCGGCATGGGCCTTGATCTTTTCGATGATGTCCGTTGCCAGCTGGTCAGCCATTCGGTTTCTTCCCCACTTTGTCGTTTCTCGACGCCAACTGAACAGCGCCTTCTGTCCTCGATATCAGGCCGCGATCGTCGCCTTCTACCCCCGCCAAGCATCGCCTGACCGTATCGAGGTGGCTCCCTCTATAGAAACGGAAACGCCATCAAGCAACAAGCTATATATCGACAAAACCGCCGCAGTGCTTAACCTGACGGCGTGGATACGATCGAATATACGAAGTTTTCGGCCTCTTTGGCCCAGCGCGCCGCGGGTCTGGCGCAGCTGGGTTGCGCCAGCGCCGGCGACCGCACGCGCCTGCGGCGCCTCTATCAGGACGGTTCCGCCAAGATAAGGCTGCCGGCCGTTTCGGCCGACCCGCTGGAGGCGGTGCTGATCAACACCGCCGGCGGACTGACCGGCGGCGACCGCATCGGCTGGGATGTGGATGTCGGCGCCAATGCCTCGGCGTCGATAACGACCCAGGCCTGCGAAAAGGTCTACCGCGCCGCATCCGACCAAGCAGAGGTGCGGGTCAAGCTGACGGTCGGCGAGAACGCCCGCATCGCCTGGCTGCCGCAGGAGACCATCGTCTTCGACCGGGCGGCCTTTGCCCGCACATTGGACGTCGAACTCGCCGGGGGGGCCGAGGCGCTGGTGCTGGAAGCCACCGTCTTCGGCCGCCTGGCCATGGGCGAACGCGCCGCGCAAGGCACTTTCCGTGACCGTTGGCGCGTTCGCCAGGATGGTTTGCTCATCCATGCCGAGGATTTCCGCATCGGACCCGATATCACTGGTGCCCTGGCACGTCCGGCGGCCACCGGCGGCGCGATCGCCGTGGCGACGCTGCTGCTGGTGTCGCCGCGAGCCGAGGCCTTTCTCGACCCGGTCCGTGAGATCATCGGCGACCAGGGCGGCGCCAGCGCCTGGGGGGTGCAGGCATCTGGCAAGCTTCTTGCGAGGCTTTACGCCGGGGACGGCTACCAACTGCGCCAGCGGCTGGTTCCGCTCGTCGGATTGCTCAATGGGAGGGCGGGACTGCCCAAATTATGGTCACTGTGATTCTGGAAAACGCATGAACCTGACGCCGAGGGAAAAAGACAAGCTGCTGATCGCCATGGCGGCGATCGTGGCACGCAAGCGGCTGGAGCGCGGCGTCAAGCTGAACCATCCGGAAGCGATAGCGCTGATCACCGATTTCGTCGTCGAAGGCGCACGCGACGGCCGCCCGGTGGCCGAACTGATGGAGGCCGGCGCCCATGTCGTCACCCGCACGCAGGTGATGGAAGGGATCGCTGAGATGATCCATGACGTGCAGGTGGAAGCGACCTTCCCCGACGGCACCAAGCTGGTGACCGTGCACGAACCCATCAGGTGAGGAGACCGAGATGCTCGATTTGCGCCCAAACTGCGAGTGCTGCGACAAGGACCTGCCGCCGGAGGCGACTGATGCGCTGATTTGCACCTTCGAATGCACCTTCTGCGCCGATTGCGTGGAAAACGTGCTGGGCGGCGTCTGCCCCAATTGCGGCGGCAATTTTTCCGCCCGGCCGATCCGCCCGGCAGTGAAGCTGGGAAAATATCCTGCGTCGACCAAGCGCGTCCTCAAGGCCGAGGGCTGCGGCCCGCGCAAGGCAGCGTGACTGCTGAATCGCAAACGAAAGGCAAGTAGAATGATCCGTGCCAAACGCCTGTGCCTCGCGGCGATCCTGCTCATGGCCGCCGCCATGCCGGCCTATGCCCATGTCGGCATCGGCACCCCCTCCTCCTTCACGGCCGGCTTCATGCATCCCTTGTCCGGCCTCGATCATGTGACCGTGATGATCGCCGTCGGCCTGTGGGCGGCCATCAAGGGCGGCAGGGCCATCTGGGCGTGGCCGGCGGCCTTTGTCGGCGTGATGCTTGCCGGCGCGGCGCTCGGCATGGCGCATGTGCCGGTGCCGTTCGTCGAGCCGGGCATACTGGCCTCCGTCGTGGCGCTCGGCCTGCTGGTGGCGCTGGCGGTCGATCTGCCCGTCTCGGCCGGCGTCGCCATTATCGGCCTGTTCGCGCTGTTCCACGGCCACGCCCACGGCACCGAAGTCCCGGAAAATGCCGGCGGGCTCGAATATTCGGCCGGCTTTGCCGTCGCCACGGTGCTGCTCCATGCCGTTGGCATCGCCGCCGGAATGAGCCTTGGCATGAGGTTCCGTGGTCTGGCTCGTGCCGCGGGAGCGGCTTGGGCTACGATCGGTCTCGGTCTTGCCTTCGGCCTCGTGTGACATCAGATGATCCCCGGCGAAATCATCCCCGTCCCAGGCGACATCGAGCTCAACAAGGGCCTGCCGACCGTCACCCTGAAAGTCGCCAACAGCGGCGACCGGCCGATCCAGGTCGGCAGCCACTACCATTTCTTCGAAACCAATGAGGGGCTGAAATTCGACCGTGAACGGGCGCGCGGCATGCGCCTCGACATCGCCGCCGGAACCGCCATGCGCTTCGAGCCGGGACAGGAACGCGATGTCACGCTGGTACCGCTCGGCGGCAAGCGCGAGGTCTTTGGATTCCAGCAGAAGGTGATGGGCAAGCTGTGAGTTCTGTGGCGTCTCGCGCTTGGCCTTCGAAGACCGCGAACGGCGTTTGGGCAAGCCTGAAAGCAAATCGTGCTTTCGGCTCAGTCCGACGGCTTGGCGGCCGCATAGATGACGATCTTTCCCGGATCGTCGAACGCGACGGCAAGAACGTCCTGCGCAGCCAAGCGCCGCGAATCGATTGCATTGAAGAGCAGGGCGTTCGCCTCGATCTCCTTGCGCAATTCGGCGACATCATCCTTGTGCTGCCGCACCTTGTTCTCGATGACCGGCGGCGGGCCGCCTTCGCTGCGCGCCGCGTCGGTCAGGAACACGATATCGACCTTGTCGAGCTTGGAGGTCTTGCGCACCGTGCCGATGTTTTCGCGCGTGCGGTCGATCGCCGAACTGACCTTTCCGATTTCTGCCGTTGTCTTGGCCTGTTCCTCGTTGACCTGCGAGCCGACGATCCGGTCGACGGTCTCCGGGCTTTCACGGCCCTGCGCATTCAGCGCGGCCTGGGGAAGGCTCGCTGCCAGAAACGCGGCCGCCGCAATGGCATGCGGCCATCGGGCATCGGGCGAGGTGGTGGAGGTCATCGTTCGCTTTCGCAATCTGTTTCAACAATCAGGAAGCGAAACGACTCCAGCCTTGCCATGGTACCCCTCGCAATACGGCCGGCGGACCGGGTACCGGCCCGCCGCGCCGTGTCGTCAGCTGGCCTTCTTGGTGATCAGGGTCAGTGCGCCGTTTGGTTCCATGCTGGCAGCGACCACCTGCGCCGAGGTAATTCCCTTGGCCTGGAGGGCGGACTTCACCTTGGGGGTGGCGTCGATCGAGCTGCGCAATTTCTGCAGGCCGGCCTCACCGCGCTGGGCGATCACCTGATTGACCTGCGTCTGGGTGTCCTTCGGCAGCTCGGTGATGTCGACAATGTTGACGCTCTGGATCGCCGGCGCGGCCTGCTGACCGCCGGGGGCGGGAGTCGTCGCCTTGGGGGCAGGCGTGGCCGGAGCGGGCTGCTGCTGGGCACTGGCGGCACCGGCCAGCATCAGACTGGCGGCGGCTGCAAGAATTATCGTTTTGCGCATGGATTTTCCTTCCATCGATTTGGCAAACGGTCGTTTTGGGGTGACCTGCCAACCTCAACCGCCAAATGGGATCAGAAGGTGTCACTCAGCGGGTCATTCCGTGACCATTGGATGGCGACAATGTGCAGCCCAGCCTCAACCACACCGCATTTCGGGAGCAATCGCTGATGGCCAGAATCTCGCGTGCCGCCTACGCCCAGATGTATGGGCCGACTGTCGGCGACAAGGTCAGGCTGGCCGACACCGAACTCTTCATCGAGGTCGAAAAGGACCTCACCATTCACGGTGAGGAAGTAAAATTCGGCGGCGGCAAGGTGATCCGCGACGGCATGGGCCAGAGCCAGGTATCCCGCGCCCAGGGCGCGGTCGACACCGTCATCACCAACGCCTTGGTGATCGACGCCAGCGCCGGCATCTTCAAGGCCGATATCGGCCTCAGGGACGGCCGCATTGCGGCGATCGGCAAGGCCGGCAATCCAGACACGCAAGATGGCGTCACCATCATCATCGGCCCCGGCACCGAAATCATCGCCGGCGAGGGCAAGATCCTCACCGCCGGCGGCTTCGACGCGCATATCCACTTCATCTGCCCGCAGCAGATCGAGGAAGCGCTGATGAGCGGCATCACCACAATGCTCGGCGGCGGCACCGGGCCGGCGCATGGCACGCTCGCCACCACCTGCACGCCGGGGCCATGGCACATGGCCCGCATGATCCAGTCCTTCGACGCCTTCCCGATGAATATCGGCCTGTCGGGCAAGGGCAACGCCTCGCTGCCGGCGGCGCTGGAGGAAATGGTGCTGGGCGGCGCCTGCTCGCTGAAGCTGCATGAGGACTGGGGCACGACGCCGGCAGCGATCGATTGCTGCCTGTCGGTGGCTGACGATTACGACGTGCAGGTGATGATCCACACCGACACGCTGAACGAATCCGGCTTCGTCGAAAACACGGTGGCGGCGATCAAGGGCCGCACCATCCACGCCTTCCACACCGAGGGCGCGGGCGGCGGCCATGCGCCCGACATCATCAAGGTCTGCGGCTTGCCCAATGTGATCCCGTCCTCGACCAATCCGACAAGGCCCTACACGGTCAACACGCTGGCCGAGCATCTCGACATGCTGATGGTCTGCCATCATCTGTCGCCGTCGATTCCCGAGGATATCGCCTTTGCCGAAAGCCGCATCCGCAAGGAGACGATCGCCGCCGAGGATATCCTGCACGACATTGGCGCCTTCTCGATCATCTCGTCGGACAGCCAGGCCATGGGCCGCGTCGGCGAGGTGGCGATCCGCACCTGGCAGACCGCCGACAAGATGAAGCGCCAGCGCGGCTCGCTGCCGCAGGAGACCGGCGACAACGACAATTTCCGCGTCCGCCGCTACATCGCCAAATACACCATCAATCCGGCCATCGCGCATGGGCTGTCGAAAGACATCGGCTCGATCGCCGTCGGCAAGCGTGCCGACCTGGTGCTGTGGAACCCGGCCTTCTTCGGTGTGAAGCCGGAGATGGTGCTGATCGGCGGCATGATCGCCGCCGCCCCGATGGGCGACCCCAACGCCTCGATCCCGACCCCGCAGCCGATGCACTACCGGCCGATGTTCGGCGCCTATGGCAAGGCCAGGACCAACTCGTCGGTGACCTTCGTTTCCAAGGCGGCACTCGAGTCGGGGCTGCATGGCCGGCTTGGCGTCGAAAAACAGTTCGTCGCCGTGGAAAACACCCGTGGCGGCATCGGCAAGCATTCCATGGTGCTCAACGACGCCACGCCGCATGTCGAGGTCGACCCCGAAACCTACGAAGTCCGCGCCGATGGCGAGTTGCTGACCTGCGAGCCGGCGACGGTGCTGCCGATGGCGCAGCGGTATTTTCTGTTCTGAGGTCGGCCGGCCAAATTCCGTTGCGGCTGGTAGGCATAGGCCGCAATATGCGGTCTAGCAGAAACCCATCGTGATCAGGCATGGCCACCGAAATCGCCTCTCCCCATGACATCTTTCCGCATATCCGCATCGTCATGGGCATGGTGATCGGGCTTGGTGTCGCCCGCCTGCTGTCGGGGGTGGCGCGCATCGTCCAGCATCCCGGCCAATACCGGCTCTATCCCGTGCATCTGGCCTGGGTCGCCTCGGTGCTTCTGATGCTGGTGCATTTCTGGTGGTGGGAGTTCGGGCTCTACGCCATCGAGACCTGGACCTTCGGCAAATACCTGTTCATCATCTTCTACGCGATCACGCTGTTCCTGCTGTGTGCGCTGCTGTTTCCCGATTCGATGCTGGACTACACCAGCTACGAGGATTTCTTCTATTCGCGCCGGGGCTGGTTCTTCGGCTTGCTGGCGGCGACCTATCTGCTCGATGTGGTCGATACGCTGCTGAAAGGGCCTGAGCATTTTGCCCGCTTCGGCAACGAATATCTGTTCCGCACGCCGGTCTTCGTGGCATTGTGCATCGCGGCGATCCTGGTGCGCGACCGCCGCTTCCACATCGCCTTCGTCGCGGCAGCGCTGATCTACCAGATATCGTTCATCCTGCGGCTCTTCGACACGATCGTATGACTGTAGCGGATGGTCTAGAGTCCAGGAAAAGACAGGATCCCAGCATGTACAAGGCCGTCGGATCACGCGGATCCCGGGTCAGCCGCGTTCTCTGGATGCTCGAGGAGCTCGGGCAGCCCTATGAATTCGTCGAAGTCAGACTGCGCTCGCCGGAAGCCTATGCGCTCAACCCGTCGGGCAAGGTGCCGGTCCTCATCGACGGCGAGCTGACGGTGACGGATTCGGCGGCGATCTGCGTCTATCTCGCCGACAAGCATGCGGACAAGGGCATGGGCGCCGGCCCCGGAGTTGCCGGCCGTGCCGAGATGGATTCCTGGATGCATTTTGCGCAGAGCGAATTCGAGGCGCCGCTGTGGATCAAATTGCGCCACCGCTTCCTGCTGCCGAAGGAGGTACGCGTCGATGTCGGCCCGGCGGCGGCGTACGATTTCGCCTCGGAAGCCAAGGCACTGGACCGCCGGCTCGGCGACAAGCCGTTTGCGCTGGGCGACCGGTTTTCCGCCGTCGACGTGCTGCTGGGCGACATGGGCAACTGGGCGCGCGCCGGAAAATTCCCGATCGAATCCGACCGCGTCAACGCCTATTTCGACCGGGTGCTTTCGCGCCCAGCCCGCGCACGGGCGCAGGCCAACGGAGGCTCCTTGAAATGAAGCTCAACCTCAACACCGACTTCACCAAATTCCCGCGCGCCGTCTCGGTGCTGGCCGCAGGCGAGGCGCGCGCGGCGCCCGCGTTTGCCAAGGCTGTGCTTGCGCATGACGAGCGGCATCTGCGCCGCCGCGCCATCGAACTGTCCGACGGCAGCAAGGTGCTGGTCGACCTGCCCGAACCCGTCGCCCTGAACGATGGCGACCGGCTGGTGCTGGAGGATGGCCGCCATGTCGAGATCATCGCGGCGCCGGAAGAGGTCTACGACATCCGCGCCCGCGACGGCGTGCATCTGACCGAGTTGGCCTGGCATATCGGCAACCGTCACCTCGCGGCAGGCATCGAGGCGGATCGTATCGTCATCCTGCGGGACCATGTCATCAAGGCAATGCTGGAAGGGCTCGGCGCCACGGTGCGCGAGGTCTCCGAACCATTCAAGCCGGTGCGCGGCGCTTATTCCGGCGGGCATGATCACGGGCACGCGCATGCGCACAGCCATACGGAGGCCCATTCGCACGCGCACAGCGGATCGCATTCGCATGCGCACAGCCATTCCCACGACGACCATCATCACCACGACCATGACTGACCAGCCTTCGAGCATCGCCCTGCTCCGGCTGATGGCGTGGCTGTCGCCGGCCTTTCCGGTTGGCGGCTTTGCCTACAGCCACGGTCTCGAACGGGCGGTGCACGACGGGCTGGTGATCGATGCCGCGAGCCTGGGCGACTGGCTGGAAACGCTGGTCGAGATGGGCTCGGGCTGGAACGATGCCGTGCTGTTTTCCGAGAGCTGGCGCCGCGCCCGCAACGCCGGCGATCTCGACGAAGTGGCCGCATTGGCCGAGGCGCTCGCCGGCTCGCGGGAACGCCATGCCGAGACCATGCTGCAAGGCGCGGCCTTCCTCAAAGCGGCCGTGGCCTGGCCCAATCCGGTGCTGGAGCGCATGCCAGCCGAATGCGCCTACTGCATCGCCGTCGGCGCCATTGCCGGCGGCAATGGCATTGCACTGCAGGACGCGCTGTCCGCCTTCCTGCAGGCCTTCTTCTCCAATCTGGTCCAGGCGGCGATCAGGCTCGGTGTCATCGGCCAGAGCGAAGCCACCACGCTGCTGGCCGGCTTCGAGCCGTTGGCGCTCTCGACCGCCGACCGCGCGTCCGGTTCGACATTGGACGATCTCGGCGGCTGCGCCTTCGTCGCCGATATCATGGCGATGCGGCACGAAACCCAGTATTCGCGGCTGTTCCGTTCATGATCGTCCTCGCCTTCGCGCTTTCATTCGTCCTGCTGCTGATCACGGCACTGCACGTCTATTGGGGCATTGGCGGCATCTGGCCGGGCAGGGATGCGGCCTCCTGCGCCCGCGCGGTCGTCGGCTTTCGCGGCGTCGAGGAAATGCCGACGCCCTTCGCCAGTTTCGCCGTTGCCGCCTGTCTCGGCCTGGCGACGCTCTGGCCGCTGGCGCTCATCGGCTTCTTTGCCTCGCCTTTCCCGAGGGAGGGCCTTGCCGCCACCTCGCTGCTCATCGGGCTGGTGTTCCTGGGACGCGGCATTGCCGGCTTCACGCCGTGGTGGCGGCGCCTGGCGCCCGAACAGCCTTTCGCGCGGCTCGATGTGCGTTACTATTCGCCGCTGTGCCTGTTGATCGGGCTCGGCTTCGCAATCCTTGTCATCATGGAGTTCCCGACATGACCCAAGCCAACGGTCCCCTTCGCATCGGTATTGGCGGCCCTGTCGGCTCCGGCAAGACGACGCTCACCGAAAAACTCTGCAAGGCGCTGCGCGACGAGTTCTCCATCGCCGTCGTCACCAACGACATCTACACCAGGGAAGACGCCATGATGCTGGCCCGGCTGCAGGCGCTGCCGGAAGACCGCATCGTCGGCGTCGAGACCGGCGGTTGCCCGCACACCGCCATTCGCGAGGACGCCTCGATCAATCTGCAGGCGATCGCCGAGCTCAACCGGAAATTCCCCGATCTCGACATCATCTTCATCGAATCGGGCGGCGACAATCTTGCCGCCACCTTCTCGCCGGATCTCGCGGATTTGACGCTCTATGTCATCTCGGTCTGCCAGGGTGAGGAAATCCCAAGGAAAGGCGGACCGGCGATCACCCGTTCCGATTTCCTGATCATCAACAAGAGCGATCTGGCGCCCTATGTGAACGTCAACCTCGACGTGATGGAGAGCGACGCCGCCCGCATGCGCGGCAAGCGGCCGTTCGGCTTTACCGATCTGTCGCGCGGCAAAGGCTTGCGGGAGGTCATCGATTTCATCGTCGAGCATGGCGGGCTGAGGGTTGGCACCGCCACCAGCACGGCGGCCTGACAGGCATCAGCTCCCCTGCACCAACCGAAACCCGTTGCGGGCAGCAGTCGGTCGCGGCATTCTCGCCAAAACCGGAGGATTTCGATGAGCATCGCCCGCCTGCAGAAGGAAACGCTGACCAACCTGCCCTTCTACGAAGAGCGCGTCGATCTCGCCTGTGCCTTTCGCTGGACGGCGCGGCTCAACATGCACGAGGCGGTGGCCAACCATTTCTCGCTGGCGGTCAATGAAAACGGCACGCAGTTCCTGATGAACCCCAACCAGGTGCATTTCTCGCGCATCAAGGCGAGCGACCTGTTGTTGATCGACGCCAACGATCCGAACACGCTGTCGGGCCCCAATGCGCCCGACCCGACGGCCTGGGGCCTGCACGGCGCCATCCATCGCAACGTGCCGCACGCGCGCTGCGTCATGCATGTGCATTCGATCCATGCCACGGTGCTGGCCTCGCTGGCCGATTCGACATTGCCGCCGATCGACCAGAATTCGGCGATGTTCTTCAACCGCCATGTCGTCGACGCGCATTATGGCGGGCTGGCTTTCGAAGAAGAGGGCGAGCGTTGCTCGCAGCTTCTCACGGACCCCAAGGTCAAGGTCATGGTGATGGGCAATCACGGCGTGCTGGTGATCGGCGACACCGTCGCCGATGCCTTCAACCGCATGTTCTATTTCGAGCGCGCTGCCGAGACCTATATCAAGGCGCTGTGGACCGGCCGGCCGCTGCGCACGCTGTCCGACGCCATTGCCGAGAAGACGGCGAGCGAAATGGATGATTATCCGGGCCAGGCCGAGCGCCATCTCGCCGAGTTGAAGGCCATCCTCGACGAGGAAGAGCCGGTCTACCGGAACTAGAGCCCGAGCTGAGCCCGCAATTCCTCGGCGCTGTTGATGACGACGGCGCCAGGCGGTCCTCCCATCGGCTTTTCCGGCCAGAAGATCGTCTTCATGCCCGCCGCCAGTCCCGCCATGGCGCCGGGCCAGCTGTCGTCGACCGCCACGGCGTGCGCGGGATCGACATCGGCCAGGTACGCGGCGCGCAGGAACGGTTCGGCGTGCGGCTTGCCATCACGCACATCGTTGCGGCTGATCGTTTTCATGCCTGGATAGAAGAGGCCGACCATGCGCAGATTAGCGTCGACGATCATCCGGTCCGAATTCGAGACCACCGCTTGCTGCACGCCAAGCGCGCGCAATTCATTGAAGACTTCTATGGCGCCAGGTCGCGGTTTCAGCCCCTCCACCAGCGGCAGATAGTGCTCGTATTTGTGCATGATCCAGTCGTCGAAGGGAAGATCGAGGCCGAACTCGTCGCGCATCATTTCGTAGACCGGCCAGGCGGCAACGCCGAGCACCCGCTCATGAAGGTCGGCGGGCGGCTTGAGGCCAGCATTGCGCATTGCCGCCACAAGGGCTGCCTCGTGCAGCGGCTCGCTGTCGACCAGCGTGCCGTCCATGTCCCAGAAAACCGCCTTCGGTGTCATGCAGCGCTCCTTTTGCGATCCCCTTAAAGGGTTTGCGCCGGGAGATAAACCGTCGCGATCACAGAAGGCGACTGCCGCCGGAAGCGAAGCCACCCTGCTTTGCGCGTCGCGATGGTGTAAGCGAGAAAATCCCGGCCGTGCGCGCCAAACAATTGCCCTTCAGATTGACAATTGCGCAAAAAGCCGTTCCCTGCGAAACTGGGAGCGGACCGCTCCTGTGAGCAGCGGTTTGCGGAGGCAGGACGTGAATACCCGGCAGGATGGCGGCAGCAACAGGCTGGACGACGCGGCGCGCGCCGGCTGGCTTTACTATGTCGCCGGCAACACACAGGACCAGATCGCCGCCACGCTCGGCATCTCGCGGCAGACGGCGCAGCGGCTGGTGTCGCTCGCGGTGTCGGAAGGCCTGATCAAAGTGCGCGTCGATCATCCGATCGCCAACTGCCTGGACCTTGCCGCCCGGCTGAAATCGCGCTTCGCGCTCGACCTGGTCGAAGTGGTGCCGAGTGATCCCAATTCATCCTCCACCACCATCGGCATCGCCGAGGCGGCGGCGGCCGAGATCGAGCGGCGGCTGCGCTCTCCGACGCCGATCGTCATGGGCATCGGCACAGGGCGCACGCTGAAGGCGGCGATCGAGCAATTGCCGCCGATGGAATGCCCGCAGCACAAGGTGGTGTCCTTGACCGGCAACATTTCGCCTGACGGTTCGGCCGCCTTCTACAACGTCATCTTCACCATGGCCGACCGGGTCAAGGCGCGCTCCTTCCCGATGCCGCTGCCGGTCATCGCCTCCTCGCCGCAGGAGCGCGAGATGCTGCTCAACCAACCGATGATCCAGCCGACGCTGGCGCTTGCGGCGGAAGCCGATGTCACCTTCATCGGCATCGGCGACCTCGGGCCGAAGGCGCCTCTCTACGAGGACGGCTTCATTTCCGAAAGCGAGTTGAAGGCCTTGCAGAAGGCTGGCGGCATCGCCGAGATCGTCGGCTGGGTGTTCGACAGGGAAGGCCGCATGATCGAAGGCATCACCAACGACCGGGTGTCGTCGGCGTCGCTGCCGTCGCGCGAGAAATCGCTGGTCATCGCGCTGGCCATGGGCGAGCGCAAGCTGCCGGGCATCCTGGCGGCCGTGAATCGCCGGCTGGTCAACGGACTCATCACCGACGAACGGACGGCGACGGCTTTGCTGGCCAGCATCTGACCGGGAAGCGCTGCCGCCTCCCGGATGCGGCCGCGGCGACCCTCTGGCGATAAAGCCAGCAAGTCTATCTGTGCCGGCCGAAAGGGTCGTTGCCATCGAGGAAACCTAGGTCGCGCTGCAGATGCGGCGACAGGTCCCTGATATCGAGATGCGCCTTTTTTCTGATCGCGAACCAGCCGAATCCGTCCGCAAGCCACGAAATCCAGCGGTGATCGGGAGCGGGAGTGCATTTTTGCTGCGCCATGGTCATGATCGTCAACCTTCGCTATCCTGGACCCGAATGACGGGTTGACAGTAAATGTCGGTCTTGCGAGCCGGCTTTGCCAATCGAACGTCGATAAGGACCCATAAGGAGCCTTTATGCCGGATCTGAGCTCACCGCAGGTTTCGCAACTGCCGCCGCTTCAGGCGATCCGGGTGTTCGAAGCGGTGGCGCGGCAGCTTTCCTTCACCAAGGCCGCCGTGGAACTCGCCATGACACAGGCTGCCGTCAGCTATCAGATCAAGGTGCTGGAAGAGCGCGTCGGGGCGCCGCTGTTCCTGCGCCGTCCGCGGCAGATCGAGCTGACCGAAGCCGGCCAAAGGCTGGCGCCGGCGGTCAGTGAGGCCTTTGCCATTCTCAGCCAGGCCTATGCCGCCGCGCGCGGCGGCGCGGACGGGCTGCTGTGTGTCACCACCGTGCTGACCTTTGCCTCGAACTGGCTGGCGCATCATCTGGGCTCGTTCCAGATGGCTCATCCAGCACTTGCCGTGCGGCTCGAAACATCGAGCCGGCTGACAGATTTCGCCCGCGAGGATGTCGATCTCGCCATCCGCTCGGGCAGCGGCAAATGGCCGGGGCTAGAAGCCCACAAGCTGCTCGACGCCGATTTCACGCCGATGCTGAGCCCGAAGCTCGCGGCGAGCATCGGCGGCGTCAAGGAGCCGGCCGACCTGTTGCGGCTGCCGATCCTCGATCCGGGAGATGTCTGGTGGACGCAATGGTTCGAGACGGCCGGCGTGCATGCGCATGATCTTGCCAAGCGACCCGGCAGCAGCATGGGCGCGCAGGCCTATGAGGCCAATGCGGCCATCGCGGGCCATGGCGTGGCGATCCTGACCCGGGCGCTGTTCAAGGCGGAACTTGCCGACGGCCGCCTGATCCAGCCCTTCGACCTGGTTGGCGATGACGGCCACGCCTACTGGCTGGTCTATCCCGAAGCACGCCGCAACGTGCCGAAGATCCGCGCCTTCCGCGACTGGCTGCTGGCCGAGATCGCCTGCTGAGAGGCGCTTTTCTCCCGATCCAATCCTCCGGGCCTCCCTGTCCCGCCGCCTGATATCGGGCGCGGGTGCGGCTCCCGTCGTCCGCCCATCGGCAGGTCCGGTGCTGCGCTGCAGCATCGAATCCGGCTTGACATAATTCACGGCAAGTGAGTAATTGCTCACAGCCAAGGCAAATGCTCATCTTGGTTCATGGGAGGAATTTGATGAAACTGCGCACGCTCACCCTGGGCTTGTTGTCGGCCAGCGCTCTCGCTTTTGCCGCACATGCCGAATCCATCACCATCGCCACGGTCAACAATGGCGATATGGTCCGCATGCAGAAGCTGACCGACGACTTCACCAAGGCCAACCCCGACATCCAGCTCAACTGGGTCACTCTCGAAGAGAACGTGCTGCGCGAGCGCGTCACCACCGACATCGCCACCAAGGGCGGCCAGTATGACGTGATGACCATCGGCACCTACGAGGTTCCGATCTGGGCCAAGCAGAGCTGGCTGCTGCCGCTCGACAAGCTCGGCGACGACTATGATGTCAAGGACATCATCCCGGCCATCGCCGGCGGTCTTTCGGTCGATGGCAAGCTCTACGCCGCGCCCTTCTACGGCGAAAGCTCCTTCGTCATGTACCGCAAGGACCTGATGGAGAAAGCCGGACTGAAGATGCCCGACGCGCCGACCTGGGACTTCATCAAGCAGGCCGCCGACAAGATGACCGACCGCGCCAATGGCGTGAACGGCGTGTGCCTGCGCGGCAAGGCCGGCTGGGGCGAGAACATGGCCTTCCTGACCGCCATGTCGAACTCCTTCGGCGCCCGCTGGTTCGACGAGAACTGGAAGCCGCAATTCGACCAGCCCGAGTGGAAGAAGACCTTGCAGTTCTATGTCGACCTGATGAAGGCCGACGGTCCCGAGGGCGCGTCCTCCAATGGCTTCAACGAAAACTTGGCACTGTTCCAGCAGGGCAAGTGCGGCATGTGGATCGACGCCACCGTCGCGGCCTCCTTCGTCTCCGATCCCAAGGCATCCCAGGTCGCGGACAAGGTCGGCTATGCCCTGGCGCCCGACAATGGCCTCGGCAAGCGCGGCAACTGGCTGTGGGCATGGTCGCTCGCCATTCCGGCCGGCACCAAGAAGGCTGACGCCGCCGAGAAGTTCGTGTCGTGGGCGACCAGCAAGCACTATGCCGAGCTCGTCGCTTCGAAGGAAGGCTGGGCCAACGTTCCTCCGGGCACGCGCTCCTCGCTCTATGCCAATGCCGAGTACCAGAAGGCGGCTCCGTTCGCCAAGATGACGCTGGACTCCATCAACGCCGCCGACCCGACGCATCCGACCGTCAAGCCGGTGCCCTATGTCGGCGTCCAGTTCGTCGCCATCCCTGAATTCCAGGGCCTTGGCACCACGGTCGGCCAGCTCTTCTCGGCGGCTCTTGCCGGCCAGTCGAGCGTCGACGATGCGCTGAAGCAGGCTCAGGACGCCGCCACCGCGGCGATGACCGAAGGCGGGTATATCAAGTAAGGCTCCTCCCGGTGCCGAATGCCGGTTGCCTCCTCGACCGGCAACGGCCGCCCGAGTTCCCAGCTCGGGCGGCCGCCTTCAACGCCTCTGAAAATTCCAGTCTGACCATTGAAGGGTGACCGTCATGGCTACTCAGCAGACCCGTTCGCTTGCCCGTTTCATGATGGCACCATCCGTCGTGCTGCTGTTCGTCTGGATGATCGTGCCGCTGGTCATCACCATCTGGTTCTCCTTCCAGCAGTACAATCCGCTCAACCCGATCCGCGACGGGTTCGTCGGCTTCTCCAATTACGCGCTGTTTTATTCCAACCCGGCCTTCCTGCAGTCGATCCTCAACACCTTGATCCTGGTGATCAGCGTGCTGCTGATCACGGTGATCGGCGGCATCCTCTTGGCGCTGTTGATCGACCAGCCTATGTGGGGACAGGGCATCGTGCGCATCCTCGTCATCTCGCCGTTCTTCGTCATGCCGCCGGTGGCCGCGCTGGTCTGGAAGAACATGATCATGCACCCGCAATATGGGGTGTTCGCCGACATAGCGCGCTTCTTCGGGGCGCAACCGATCGACTGGTTCGGGCAGCATCCCATGACGGCGATCATCATCATCGTCGCCTGGCAGTGGCTGCCTTTCGCGACGCTGATCCTGTTGACCGCGCTGCAGTCGCTCGACGGCGAACAGAAGGAAGCCGCCGAGATGGACGGCGCCGGCTTCATCAGCCGCTTCATCTATCTGACGCTGCCGCACATGTCGCGCGCCATCACCGTCGTCATCCTGATCCAGACGATCTTCCTGCTCTCGGTCTATGCCGAGATCCTCGTCACCACCAATGGCGGCCCCGGCTACGCCTCCACCAACCTGCCCTTCCTCGTCTACCAGAAGGCGCTGCTGGAGTTCAAAATCGGCCAGGCATCCGCAGGCGGTGTGATCGCCGTCATTCTCGCCAACATCGTCGCCTTCTTCGCCATGCGCGCGGTCGGCAAGAACCTCGACAAGTAAGGGAGGACAAGATGGCCCGTGCAGTCACCACCCAGCACAAGACGATCGCGACGGTAGCCGCCTGGATCGTCGCCCTGCTGATCTTCTTCCCGATCCTCTACACGATCATCACCTCGTTCAAGTCGGAACAGGAGGCGATCCAGGGCTTCGCGCTGATCCCGTCGGGAACTTTCGAGAGCTATACCGAGGTTCAGGCGCAGAGCGGCTATTTCAAGTTCTTCTTCAATTCGGTGCTGCTCTCGGTCGGATCGACCGTCCTGGCCCTGCTGGTCGCCATTCCGGCGGCATGGTCGATGGCGTTCTCGCCGACCAAGCGGACCAAGGACATTTTGATGTGGATGCTGTCCACCAAGATGATGCCGGCGGTCGCGGTGCTGTTCCCGATCTACCTGATCTTCCGCGACACCGGCCTGCTCGACAGCCGCATCGGCCTGATGGTCATGCTGATGCTGATCAACCTGCCGATCGTGGTGTGGATGCTCTACACCTATTTCCGCGAGATCCCCGGCGAGATCCTGGAAGCGGCGCGCATGGACGGCGCCTCGCTGTGGAACGAGATCATCTATGTGCTGACCCCGATGGCGGTGCCCGGCATTGCCTCGACCATGCTCTTGAACATCATCCTGGCCTGGAACGAGGCGTTCTGGACGATCCGCCTGACCACCACGGAGGCAGCGCCGCTGACTGCCTTCATCAGTTCGTTCTCCAGCCCGCAAGGCCTGTTCTGGGCCAAGCTTTCGGCGGCCTCGACGCTGGCGATCGCCCCGATCCTGATCATGGGCTGGTTCAGCCAGAAGCAGTTGGTGCGCGGCCTGACCTTTGGCGCCGTGAAGTAAGCCGTGGCGTAACGTGACGCTCAAGAACGTCGGACAATAACCCCTCGGGGAGGAAACCATGGGAAACATCACGCTCAAGAACGTCTCCAAATCGTTCGGGTCGACGGTCATTATTCCGGGCATTGACCTGGTGATCGAGAATGGCGAGTTCGTCGTCTTCGTCGGCCCGTCCGGTTGCGGCAAGTCCACGCTGCTGCGGCTGATCGCCGGGCTGGAGGACACCAGCGGCGGCACCATCAACATCGACGGCCGCGACGTCACCGGCGAGGCGCCGGCCAAGCGCAAGCTCGCCATGGTGTTCCAGTCCTACGCGCTCTACCCGCATATGACAGTGGCCAAGAACATCGCCTTCCCGCTGAAGATGGCGGGCGAGGACCAGGCTACCATCGACCGGAAGGTGAAGGACGCGGCGCGGGTCCTGAACCTCACCAATTATCTCGAACGCCGGCCCGGCCAGCTCTCCGGCGGCCAGCGCCAGCGCGTCGCCATCGGCCGCGCCATCGTGCGCCAACCCTCGGCCTTCCTGTTCGACGAGCCGCTGTCCAACCTCGATGCCGCCCTGCGCGGCACGATGCGGCTGGAGATCAGCGAACTGCACCATCAGCTCAAGACGACCATGATCTACGTCACCCACGACCAGGTCGAGGCGATGACCATGGCCGACAAGATCGTCGTGCTGAATGCCGGCAATATCGAGCAGGTCGGCTCGCCGATGGAGCTCTACAAGACGCCGCGCAATTTGTTCGTCGCCGGCTTCATCGGCTCGCCGAAGATGAACCTGGTCGAGGGCGCTCCGGCCGCCAAATATAGCGCCAAGACCATCGGCATCCGCCCCGAGCACATGCAGATTTCGACCACGGCGGGCGAATGGAAGGCCACCGTCGGCGTTGCCGAGCATCTGGGCTCCGACACCTTCCTGCATGTCCAGACCGACGGCGTCGGTCCGCTGACGGTGCGTGCCGACGGCGAACTGGCCGTGCATCATGGCGATACCATCTACCTCACGCCCGACAAGGCCAAGCTGCATCGCTTCGGCCCCGACGGCAAGGCGATGGCGACGTGAGGCTGAAAGGCAAATCGGCGCTGATCACGGGATCGGCGCGTGGTATCGGCAAGGCCTTCGCCGAAGCCTATGCGCGCGAAGGCGCTGTCGTTGCCATTGCCGATATCAATCTCGAGGCTGCGCAAAAGACGGCGGCAGAGATCGGCGACAAGGCCTATGCGGTCAAACTCGATGTCACGGACCAGGCCTCCATCGACGCCGCCGTGAAGGCGGTCGAGACGAGGACCGGCGGCCTCGACATACTGATCAACAACGCCGCTTTGTTCGACCTGGCGCCGATCGTCGAGATTTCGCGGGCGAGCTATGAAAAACTGTTCTCCGTCAATGTGGCAGGCACGCTGTTCATGCTGCAGGCGGCCGCCCGCTCGATGATCGAACGCGGCAAGGGCGGCAGGATCATCAACATGGCGAGCCAGGCCGGACGGCGCGGCGAGCCGCTGGTCGGCGTCTACTGCGCCACCAAGGCCGCCGTCATTTCGCTGACCCAGTCGGCCGGGCTCGACCTGATCAGGCACCGCATCAACGTCAACGGCATCGCGCCCGGGGTCGTGGACAGCGACATGTGGGATCAGGTCGATGCCCTGTTCGCCAAATACGAGAACCGGCCGAAGGGCGAGAAGAAGCGGCTTGTCGGCGAAGGGGTGCCTTACGGCCGCATGGGCAGGCCGGAGGACCTCGCCGGCATGGCCGTCTTCCTGGCCAGCGACGAGGCCGAATACATCGTCGCCCAGACCTACAATGTCGATGGCGGCCAGTGGATGAGTTGAGGGGGGGCGGCCTCTGCTTCTCGTCCCTCCGCGAGGAGCAGAGGCCGATATCCGAGGCCCCCATCGACCGCATAAGGCATATGCCGTCCCTTACCCTCTCCAGAGAGGACGGGAGGGCGGAGTAACGAGGCCGAAGCCGGCCAAAGGGTAAAACAGATGACCGTGAAACTCTCGTCTTCAAACCTCGCCAGCCTGCCCGGCAATGTTGCCGTTCCGAAATACGACCGCTCGAAGCTCAAGGCCGGCATCGTGCATTTCGGCGTCGGCAATTTCCATCGCTCGCACCAGGCGGTCTATCTCGACGATCTGTTCAATTCAGGTGTCGGCCATGACTGGGCGCTGGTCGGCGCCGGCGTGTTCGAGGGCGAGAAGATCGGGCGCGGCAAGCTCGAAGAGCAGGACTGGCTGACCACGGTGGTCGAGCAGGATGAGGGCCATATGAGCGCCCGCGTTACCGGCGCCATGATCGACTTCCTGATGCCCGGCGATGCGGCCCGCATCATCGAACGGCTGGCCGACCCGGCGATCAAGATCGTTTCGCTGACCATCACCGAAGGCGGCTATTTCATCGACCCGGCGTCGGGCGTCTTCAACCCGGCCCATCCGGACATCGTCGCCGACGCGCAGCCGGGCGCGACGCCGAAAACCGTGTTCGGCATCATCCTGGCCGGACTGCTGCGCCGGCGCGACGAGGGCACCGTGCCGTTTACCGTGATGTCCTGCGACAACATCCCCCATAATGGCCATGTCACCTCTGACGGCGTCATCGGCCTGGCGCGGCTGATCGACGAGGATCTGGCCAGTTGGGTGAGCAGCAACGTCGCCTTTCCAAACGGCATGGTGGACCGCATCACGCCGGCCACCACCGACCGGGAGCGCGGCATACTGGCCGAGGATTTCGGCGTCGAGGACGCCTGGCCGGTGTTCTGCGAACCGTTCCGGCAATGGGTGCTGGAAGACCGCTTCACCGATGGCCGGCCGCCGCTGGAAAAGGTCGGCGTACAGTTCGTCAGGGATGTCGCCCCCTACGAATTGATGAAGATCCGCATCCTCAATGGCGGCCATGCGACGATCGCCTATCCGGCCGGGTTGATGGATATCCATTTCGTCCATGAGGCGATGCAGGAGCCGCTGGTGCGCGGCTTTCTCGACAAGCTCGAGCATGACGAGATCATCCCGACCGTGCCGCCGGTGCCGGACACAGTACTGGAGGACTATTACCAGCTCATCGAGAAACGCTTCTCCAACCCCAAGATCGGCGACACCATCCGCCGGCTCTGCCTCGACGGCTCCAACCGTCAGCCGAAATTCATCATCCCGACCATCGCCGACCGCTTGAAGGCCGGAAAAGGCGTCGCCGGCCTGGCGCTGGAATCGGCGCTGTGGTGCCGCTACTGCTTCGGCACGTCAGACAGCGGCGCCGTCATCGAACCCAACGACCCGAGCTGGGACCGGCTGCAGGCGACGGCAAAGGCGGCAAAGGAGGCGCCCGCCGCCTGGCTCGCCATGGAGGACATCTATGGCGATGTCGGCCGCGCCAAGGCATTCGTCGAGGCCTTCGGCCATGCGCTCAACGTGCTGTGGGCGAATGGCGCGCGCGCCACGCTGACCCGCTACATCGCCGGCGAGCTCTGAGAGCCATCAGCCATCATGACGCCTGAACTGGTCATCTTCGACTGCGATGGCGTTCTGGTCGACAGCGAGGCGCTCTCCGTCTCGGCGTTGCTCGGCATGATCGAACGTGCCGGCGGCACTGTCAGCGAGGACGCTGCCTACGAGCACTTCCTCGGCAAGAGCATGAAAAGCGTGCGCGAGATCCTTGCCCGCGACTTCGGCCTGGAGATCAGCGATCAACATCTGACCGCCATGCGTGTCGACCTGATGCGAAAATTCCGCGAGGAGCTCAAGCCGATCCCCGGCGTCAGGGAGATGTTGCCGAAGCTCGGCCTGCCGTTCTGCGTCGCCTCTTCGGGCACGCTTGAGCGCATCCGCTATGCGCTCGACGTTACCGGTCTGCTCGGGTTGATGGAGCCGCATCTGTTCAGCGCCGCCATGGTGGCCAAGGGAAAGCCGGCGCCCGACCTTTTCCTGCACGCCGCCGCCATCATGCAGGCACATCCGCGCAAATGCCTCGTCATCGAGGACAGTCCGGCCGGCGTCGCGGCGGCGCGCGCGGCCGGCATGCGCGTCCTTGCCTTCACCGGCGGTGCGCATGCCGGCAACCCCGCTTTGAAAGCGCGGCTTGCGTCGAGTGAACCGGACTTTATATTCGCTGACATGCTGCAATTGCCCGATCTGATTGCAGGCCTGGGAGCGAGAGTTAGAGCATCTTGACGAAACAGTTTGTTTGCGCGGTCGATGTCGGCACCGGGAGCGCTCGCGCGGGCATTCTCGATGCCAGTGGTACCTTGCTTGGCCGCGCCGATCGGCCGATCGCCATGAACCAGCCGAAGCCCGATCATGCCGAGCATGATTCGCGCGATATCTGGTCGGCGGTCTGCGCCGCCGTGCGTGCCGCCCGCGAAAAAGCCGGCGTCGCCGCGCAAGATATCGTCGGCATCTCCTTCGACGCCACCTGCTCGCTGGTCGTGCGCGACCGGCAAGGCAATCAGCTCAGCGTTTCGACCACCGGCGAGAAGCGCTGGGACACCATCGTCTGGCTCGACCACCGCGCCATCGCCGAAGCCGATGAATGCACGGCGAGCAGCCACGAGGTGCTCAACTATATTGGCGGCGTCATGTCGCCGGAGATGGCGACGCCAAAGCTGATGTGGCTGAAGCGCAATCTGCCAGATACGTGGAATGAAGCCGGCTATCTATTCGACCTGGCCGATTTCCTGACCTGGCAGGCGACCGGCTCGCTCGCTCGTTCGCAATGCACGCTGACGGCGAAGTGGACCTATCTGGCGCATGAAGGCACCGCGTGGCAGCGCGATTTCTTCGAGATCGTCGGCCTCGACGACCTTTTTGAGCACGGCAATCTGCCGGAGCGGGCCAGTCCAGTCGGCGCCGACATTGGTCCGCTGACGGCGCAAGCGGCGGCGGAGCTCGGCCTGACGCAAAGCTGCCGGGTCGGCGCCGGGGTCATCGACGCCTATGCCGGCGCGCTTGGCGTGCTCGGCGGCTTTGCCGGCGACGAGCAGGATATCAGCCGGCATCTGGCACTGATCGCCGGCACGTCGAGCTGCGTCATGGCGATGTCGCCCGACCCGCAACCTTTCGCCGGCGTCTGGGGGCCCTATTACGGCGCGGCGCTGCCGAAGCTGTGGCTGTCGGAAGGCGGCCAGTCGGCCACGGGCGCGCTGCTCGACCACATCATCCGCTGGCACGGCGCCGGCGGCGAGCCGGACGCCGCCATGCATGCCAAAATCGCCAAACGAGTCGCCGAACTGCGCGCCGCCGAGGGCGAGAACCTCGCCGCACGCCTGCATGTGCTGCCGGATTTTCACGGCAACCGCTCGCCGCTCGCCGACCCGCATGCCGTTGGCGTCGTCAGCGGGCTGACGCTGGATTCGTCCTTCGACAGCCTGTGCAAGCTCTACTGGCGCACCGCCGTCGGCATCGCGCTCGGCGTGCGCCATGTGCTGGAGGCGCTGAACGAGAACGGCTATCTGATCGACACGCTGCATGTCACCGGCGGCCACACCAAGAACCCGCTGCTGATGGAACTCTACGCCGACGCCACCGGCTGCACGGTGGTCGAGCCGCTGGCCGACGAGGCGGTGCTTCTCGGCACCGGCATGGTCGCCGCCACCGCCGCCGGGCTCTTCCCCGACCTCAACGCCGCCTGCCTTGCCATGCAGCAAGGCGGCAAGAGGCGTGCCGCCAACCCGGCCGCCGGCGCCCGCTTCGATCGCGACTACCGTATCTTCCTGGAGATGCACCGCCAGCGCCAGGCGCTCGACGCCATCCGGTAGGCCTTTGCCTACTGCTTGCGCAGCGACGCGCCCGACGTGGCGTCGAACAAATGGATGGCCTCTTCCTCGAATGTGTAGCGGACAGGGGCATTCAGCGCCGGGCATTCACGCGCCGGGACCAGCGCGCTGATCTCCTTGCCGCCGGAGCCGAACGTCACCAGCGCATCATTGCCGTGGAATTCGATGAGATCGGCCGTGCCTTGCAATATGCCGGCGGCGCCGGCCGTCTTCAGGTCCGGCGGCCGGATGCCGAGCACGGCGCGGTCGCCATGCCGCAGATGGAAACCCCGGCCCTCGATAGAAAGAACCGTTCCGGCGCCGGTCAACGTCCAGCCATTGCCTGTGCGGCCGACCGTCACCTCGACGAAATTCATGTTCGGCGTGCCGATGAAGCCGGCCACGAACATGTTGGCGGGGCGCAGATAGATTTCCGCCGGCGGGCCGATCTGCTCGATGACACCCTCTTTCAGCAGCACGATGCGGTCGGCGAGCGTCATCGCCTCCAGCTGGTCGTGGGTGACGTAGACGGTGGTGGTCTTCAGCGACTGGTGCAGGCGCGCGATCTCGACGCGCATGTGGTTGCGCAATTTGGCGTCGAGATTGGAAAGCGGCTCGTCGAACAGGAAGACTTTCGGCGTCTTGATCATCGCGCGGGCAATGGCGACGCGCTGCTGCTGGCCGCCGGAAAGCTCGGCCGGCTTGCGGCCGAGGTAAGGGTCCAGCCCGAGCGTCCTCGACACCGCGTCGACACGCTTGCGGATCTCGGCCGCCGGCACCTTCTGGCGCCGCAGCCCGAAGGCGATGTTGTCGAAGATCGTCATGTGCGGATAGAGCGCGTAGTTCTGGAACACCATGGCGATGCCGCGGTCGCCCGGATCGAGGTCGTTGACCACCTTGCCACCGATCGAGACCTCGCCGCCGCTGATGTCCTCCAGCCCCGCCAGCATGCGCAGCAAGGTCGACTTGCCGCAGCCGGACGGGCCGAGGAACACGACGAATTCGTGCTCTTCAATGCTGAGGTTGAGATCGCGGATGACCGTGGTGGCGCCATAGGCCTTGTCGACATGGGAGCAAACGATCGCGGACATGATCATCCCTTCTCGCCGGTGAGCAGGATCTGCAGCTTGACGTCTTCCGGATTGCCCTGGGCAGCGCGCTCGAATGCCTCGATGCTGTCGGCGAAATCATAGGTGCCGGTGATCAGCGGCTTGAGGTCGACCTTGCCGGAGGCGATCAGCTGCAAGGCGCGGTCGAAGATGTTGGCGTAGCGGAACACCGTCTCGATGCGCACCTCCTTCGAGATCGCCGCCGGCACGTTGAGGGCCACCAGTTCCACCGGCAGGCCGACCAGCACCACCGCGCCGCCCGGCCGCACGACATCGAACAGATCGGCGAAGGCCTTCGGGCTGCCGCTGGCCTCGAAAACGATATCGGCACCCCACTTGTCGGTCGCCGCCGCGACCGCCTCGGCCAGCGACTGCTCGCCGATATTGACCGGCACGATGCCGGCGTACTGCGCGGCGATCTTCAGCTTGGGTGCGGAAAAATCGGAGATCAGCACCTTCGAACAACCGCCGGCCAGGGCGGCAAGTGCGATCATGATGCCGATCGGGCCGCAGCCGACGACGACGGCGACATCGCCGGGGACGATGCGGGCTCGGCTTGCCGCCTGCATGCCGATGGCGAAGGGCTCGACCATGGCGCCCTCGGCGAAGGAGACATTGTCCGGCAGTTTGTAGGTGAAGGCGGCGGGGTGCACCGCATAGGGCGCCAGCACGCCATGCACCGGCGGCGTCGCCCAGAAACTGACGTCGGGGTCGACATTGTAGATGCCGAGCTTCGTCGCGCGCGACGACAGGTTCGGCACGCCCGGCTCCATGCAGACGCGGTCGCCGACCTTGAACGTCTCGACATTGGCGCCGGTCTCGACGACCGTCCCCGCGGCTTCGTGACCGAGCACCATCGGCGCGCGCACGACATAGCTGCCGATGGCGCCATGCGTGTAATAATGCACGTCGCTGCCGCAGACGCCGACCGTGTGTATGGCTATCTTGACGTCGTCCGGTCCGACATCGAGCGGCAGCGCGATCTCGCGCAGCGACAGTTCGCCTTTTTTCTCAAGCACCAGTGCCCGCATCGGGAAATCCTCACATCAAGTCTTTTTTTGCCGGAAAACGGAATTCAGGAAGCCGCTGAGCACGCCGAGGAACAGCAGCGGCGGCAGCGACAGGAGCACGACCGAGGCGTTGAGAATGCCCCATGGCACGTTCATGCCTTGCTGGGAGAGTTCGGACGCGACGATCGGCAAGGTCTTGGCGTTGGAGCTCGACAGCATCAGCGCGATCAGGAATTCGTTCCAGACCAGCACGAAGCTGAAAGCGACCGCCCCTGCCAAGGAGCGGGCGGCCACCGGCAGCGCGATGCGCCAGAACACCGAATAGGCGCCGTAGCCGTCGACGAAGGCGGCTTCCTCGATCTCCTTCGGCACGCTCTGGAAGGCCGGGATGGCGAGCCACATGATCACCGAGATGGTGAGCAGCGAATAGGTGATGATCAACGCCGGCAAAGTGTCGTAGAGGCCGACCTGCAGCCAGATCACCATCAGCGGGATGGCCACCGCCACCGGCGGCAGGAAGCGCAGCGACAGGACGAAGAACTGAATGTCGCCAGCCCAGCGGTTGGGATAGCGCGCCACCGCGTAAGCCGCCGGCAGACCGAGCACGACGCCGATCAGCACGGCCGACCCGCAGGCGACGACCGAGTGGTAGAGCCCGGTCAGCACGCTGTCTCGGCCGATGATATAGCCGATGTTGGCAAGCGTCGGCGTGAACACCAGGCGCGGCACGCGGGTGATGATGTCGACATTGTTCTTGAGCGCATTGAGAGCCGTCCACAGCAGCGGGAACACGGCCAGGAACCCAGCCAGCGCCAAAATGGCCTTGCCGATCAGTCTGCCGGGCCTCATGCCTGCACCCGCTTCCACAGCATGGTGAAGGTGATGACGGTGGCGATCATCATCAGCACGGCCATGGCCGAGGCGTATGAAACCTTGCCGGATTCGATGAAGCCTTGCGAGAAAGCGTACATGTCGAGCGTCTCGGTCGCAACGCCCGGACCGCCGCGGGTCATGACATAGATCAGGTCGAAGGAGCGCAGCGATTCGATCATCTTGACGAACATCAGGCTGATCAATGGCGCCTTCAGCATCGGCAAGGTGACATAGGCGTGGATCTGCCAGCGTCTGGCATGGTCGAGCCGCGCCGCCTCGATCGGCTGCGGCGGCAGGGTTTCGAGCAGTTTCAGCACGATGACGGCGAAGAACAGCCCCCATTGCCAGACATCGACCGACGCAACGGCGAACAAGGCCGTCGCCGGCTTGGACAACGGGTCGAAGATCAGCCCGCCGGTGACGAGCCTGTAGGGATAGGTGGCGATGCCGTAGAGCGGGTGATAGGCGAACTTCCAGACGAAGGCCGCCGAGACGCGCGGCAACAGAACCGGGATGATGAAGAGCAGGCAGTAGACATTGCGCAGGCGTGGGCTGGCGACCTCGAACATCAGCACGCCGAGCCCGATCGCCACCACCATGGTGGCGACGACGGTGACGATCTCCCATTTCACCGACACCCAGACCGCGTTGAGGAAGCGGCGGTCGAGGAACAGGTCGACGAAGTTCGACAGCCAGACCCAGGAATAATCGGGCGTGCTCAACTCGCGGTTCTGCAAGGCGATGACGATGGCGTAGAGCGTCGGCACCATCGACAGCACCAGAAGGATGGCGATGGTCGGAACGACGAAGGTGACAGGGAGCGACGTGCGTCGGGCCATGGGCATCTATCCTCGCTTGCGTCTCGGTCGTGTCGGCATGATTTCCTCATTGGGCAAAGTCCCGCGGCGCGCAGGTCCTGGCATTGCGGACAATGCCGCGGACCGCGCGCCACGGGCGGGAGGATGGCGTTATTTCTTCTTGGCCAGCTCGGTGGCATAGGCATCGAGTTCGTTGAGGCCGCCCTTGATGTCGGTGCGGGTGCCCGTCACCAGTTCCTCGAGAATGATGCCCCAGCGGTCGCCGAGATCGGGCCAGCGCGGATCCTGCCAGAAGTTGACCGCCGTGGCCTTGCCGGTTTCGGCCAGCGCCTGGCCGAGATCGGCGCCGTAGATGTCGGCGAACTCCTTGCTGGCCAAGATGCTGGTGCGGTTCAGCTCGCCGAACTGGTGGGCGTCGAGCCGGCGCTTCTCGTTTTCCTTCGATGTCGCCCAGGCGATGAACAGGCCGGCGCATTTCTTCGAGGCATCGTCGGCATTGGCCTTCGCCGCGATGGCGAGGCCATGGCCGTAGCCGCCGCCGGGCAGCGGCGAGGGCGGCGGCAGGAAGCCGATCTTGCCGACCACCTGCGAGGTCTTCGGATCGACCGCCATGCCCGACAGCGGCGTCGATTCGACGAGGATGGCGACCTGGCCGGACAGGAAGGCGCCGGTCGATTCATCCCAGCTGCCGGTCTGCGTGCCGGGTGCCGAATCCTTGAACAGCTTGAGGTAAGTCTCGGTCGCCTTGACGGCGGCGTCCGAATTGAAGACCGGCTTGTCGCCATCGAACCACTGGCCGCCATAGGCCTTGAAGAACGGCATCCAGCGCCAGACATTGGCGCCCGAGCCGCGTGCGCCGCGCAACGCGATGCCATACATGCCCTTGTCCGGGTTGGTGAGCTTCGGCACGTCGGCGATCAGTTCGTCCAGCGTCTTGGGCGGCTGGATGCCGGCGGCCTCGAGCACGTCCTTGCGGTAGACCATCAGGTCGCCGCCGCCGGTCAGCGGCGCGAACCAGACCTTGCCGTCATAGGTGGCGACCTTCTGGCGGCCGGGGTCGAAGTCGGCATAGTCATAGTCAGCCGGGTAATAATCGGTCAGCGGCACGATCCATTTCGACGAGGCAAACAGCGCAACATTGGCTTCGTCGACATAGTAGACGTTGTAATTGCCGACGGTGGACGCATCGGCGCGTGATTTCGCCCGGCGGTCGTTCTCGTTCAGATAGTCGATCTGGAAGCCGGCGCCGGCAAGCTTCTCGAACTCGGCCTTGGAATCCTCCAGAAGCGTCAGGCCGTCGCGCGGCTGCGCCAGCACCTTGACCGGCGCCGAGCAGACCGGCGCCTGCGCCAGCGCGATGGTTGATACGGTAGCGGAAAGCATGAAAGCTGCGCCCAAGCCCGCAGCGAGCCGAATTGGTTTCATTGATTTTTCTCCTCCAGGAACATTCGCAGGAAGCGCAAGTCCTCGGGCTCCGCGATCCTCACCATCGCCCGAGCGACAAGCCACCCATCGCCAAAATGCGGAGTTCAACCGGGCCAAGCTAGAAGCCCCGTTGCAGCAAACCTGTACTTTTATGCATTGTGCAGCGCAAAATCCGGTACTCTGCAACGAAGTCCGTCACATGAGTATCGATCGCGTGAAAGCCGCTGATTTAGCCTGTGCTTATGCGCGCATCGTCAGGCGCTGGCGCGACAGCTTGCGATAGGAGGACGGCGTCATCTTGTGCCTGCGCAGGAAGGCGCGGTTGAAGTTGGAGATGTTCATGTAGCCGACCTGGAAACAGATGTCGGTGATCGCGACATCGGTGTCGGCCAGGAGCTTGCAGGCCTGCCAGAGCCGGAGCTTGGCGAGGTGGTCGCTGAAGGAGTTGCCGGTGTTCTTCTGGAAGAAGCGCGAGAATGTGCTCTCGCTCATTCCGGCGCGTTCGGCAACGTCGGGCAGCTTCAGATCCTCGGCGAAATGCTGGAACAGATAGGTCAGGGTGCGCTGAATGATGTCGAGCGAGGCGGCGTCGAGAACCGGCGAGAAATCCGGCGACGACAAGAGCTCGTATTCGTCGGTCCTGGCCAGAAGGTCGACCAGTTCGAGGAACAGGCAGAGGCGGGCGAGCCCATGCACGGTTCCCATCCGCTCCATCAGCTCGGCGCCTTCCAGTGCCGTGCGGCCGTGAAAGACCATGCCGCGCAGCGAGCGCTCGAGGAACGGCTCCAGTTCGCGCAGTTCCGGCAGCAGGCCCGCCGAGCCGCGCAGCCTCTGCGCATCGAATTGCAGGACGATGTCGCGGCCTTCGATCAGCTCGCCCGACTGCACCGCCGTTACCCAGTCGTGCGGCAGGCCGCCGCCGACAATAGTCAGGTAGCCCGGCCCGAATTCGCCGATGTGATCGCCGACCAGGACCACGCCGGAGGATTTCCGCAGCAGGTGGATTTCGTATTCCGGATGGAAGTTCCAGACATTGCGTTCCCAGGGATAGTCATCCAGCCGCCACAGGAAACTGTCGCTCGCTTCGGTAACGATGTGCTCGAAGGCCGGCGCCGTGCGCGGAATTGCGGCCGTGTTCTTTCGCTGCCTGAACGCCATCCATTCCTCCCGGCGGGTTCGCCGGCTGCCGGTCTCCACGGCAATCCCTAACAGCCAGCGGCCGGCAAGGGAACGAGGTTGCGGCACCCCCTGGAATGGCGCTGGCTCAATCGGTGCCCGATCCTCCTCCCTTGCCATCATGTCGCATTTCGTTCAATAGACGGCGCAAACGCTGCGAAACCGAAGGTTTTGCCGTTTGCAATGCGGCTTCCGGCCTTATGCCGATGCGCCGCAACCTTGAAAGAGCGGAACAATGTCTGCGATCGAAGCCGGCGCTCGCGCGCCGGAAAATCTTTGGCGTCAGGAAATCAGGGCGACGCTGGCACTCGCCTGGCCGATGGTGCTGACCAATCTTGGCCAGACCGCGATGACGGCCACCGACGTCATGATGATGGGCAGGCTCGGGCCGGACACGCTGGCCAGCGGCGCGCTCGGCGCCAACCTCTATTTCATGCCGCTGATCTTCGGCCTTGGCCTGATGCTGGCGACCTCGCCGATGATTGCCACCGAGCTTGGCCGCCGCGGCTATTCGGTGCGCGACCTGCGCCGCACCGTGCGCCAGGGCCTGTGGCTGGCGATCCTGATCTCGATGCCGATCTGGATCGTGCTCTGGCACGGCGAGGCGATCCTGCTGGCGATGGGCCAGGAACCCGCGCTGGCGCATCAGGCCGGCATCTACCTGCGCTGGCTGGAATGGGCGGTGCTGCCTTTCTACGGCTATATCGTGCTGCGCTCGTTCATCTCGGCGCTGGAGCGGCCGGGCTGGGCGCTGATCATCGTCTTCGTCGCCGTCGCCTGCAACGCGCTGTTCAACTGGGTGTTCATGTTCGGCAATCTCGGTGTCCCGGCCATGGGCATTGCCGGCTCGGGCCTTGCCACATCGCTCTCCAGCACGCTGATGTTCATCGGCATGGCTCTCGTGGTGACGCTGGAGAAAAAGTTCCGGCGCTACCGCCTGTTCGGCCGCTTCTGGCGGTCCGACTGGCCGCGCTTCAAGGGCCTGCTGCGGCTCGGCCTGCCGATCGCCGGCATCCTCGCCTTCGAGGTGACGATCTTCAACGCGGCAGCCCTTTTGATGGGGCTGATCGACGCGGATTCGCTTGCCGCGCATGCCATTGCGATCCAGATCGCCTCGATCTCCTTCATGGTTCCGCTCGGTCTCAACCAGGCGGTGACGGTGCGCGTCGGGCTTGCGCATGGCGCCGGCAATCCGGAAGGCGTGTCGCGTGCCGGCTGGACCGCCTTCGTCATCGGCGTCTCGTTCATGGCGCTGATGGGGTTGGTGATGGTGCTGTGGCCGCATCTGCTGATCAGCGCCTTCATCGATCTCGCCAACCCGGCCAATGCCCGGGTGATCGCGCTTGCCGTGTCGTTCCTGGTGTTTGCCGCACTGTTCCAGGTCTTCGACGGCGCGCAGGCGGTCGCCGCCGGCATGCTGCGCGGCTTGCACGACACCAAGGTGCCGATGATTTACGCAGCGATCGGTTATTGGGGCGTCGGCCTGCCGCTCGGCGTGCTGCTCGCCTTCCATTTCGGCTTCCACGGCGTCGGCATCTGGATCGGCCTGTCATCGGGGCTGGCGGTGGTGGCGGCGCTGCTTCTGGCGCGCTGGCTGCGCCGCGACCGGATCGCACCGGCGCTGGCGTTCGGGCATTGAAAGCAGCAATCGCCAACGGTCGCCATGTCCCGACATTGTGGCGGCCGCTCGGTTGCCTGTCGTTCTAAAATACCCCACCGATGCCAATTCCCCCGCTAATGTCGGGAGGTGGTGCGGCAGGCGCACGGCTGGCGCGGGGTTTCTTCGCTGACTGCGCCTTTGACCGGTTTCCTGAAGACGTGCTCTCGTCCGAAACCAGTTTCGTTCTGGCTGGATCCTTGTTTTTCTTGACGATGACGGCTTGCCTGCACACGCGCCCGGATTGCAGGAAGAGGTCGCTCAACAATTCGAATGTCGGGTCGGTCGACACCGCTGGCTGCTTGCGATTGCGATAGTAATCGGTCAACGCGCGTACCGAGCCGCTGCCCCAGTCGCCATCCACGTCGAGCCGATAGCAACCGAGCCGGCGCAACTCTGTTTGAACATTGCGCGCAAGGCTGTTGTCCTTGTCCACTTGTCCCTGTCCGTCCGGCGTGCCGACAATCAGGGTTTTCAGCCCCGACACGACATTCTGCCGGTCGTCGGCAATGTTACTGGGCGGCGACAGGCTGGCCACCTTTGTCCCGCTCGCGGAAGGCGAGGCCTCGACCTGCTGGCCGGAGATATCGACAGAGCGGAGCGTCTGGCCAACGATCAGGACCGCCGTCTGAAGGTCGTAAGAAGCCAGTTCCTGTACGAGCTTCTGCTTGGCAGCCGGATCCGAGAGAATTTGCGACAGGCTCGCGCTCAATTGCGCCGGATCAAGTGTCTGCTCCTCGGTGAAATAGAACTGCTCGCGCAGATTCGACTGATCCCAGGGCACCTGCCTTCCGACGGTCAGGGCCTCGGTTTCGTTGCGGACGCGAATCATCATGTCCGAAACGCTCAGTCCCGGAATCTCGATATTGTGCACAAGCGCGGTCGTGAACGGGCTGTTCTGTCCGCCACCGTCCACGGTTATGTTGCCCGGCTGGGTGGCGAACGCGATGAAACTGTTTTCGCCAATGTCGACCTGCGCCAAACCCGCGCTTTGTGCGCCGGCGGCAGCTACCGGGTTGTTGCGGCAGGCGTCGAGGAAAATAAAGGTCTGACGGTCGCGGCTGGCAAATTTGGTCATGATATCGTTGAGTTTGACTGAACTCGCCTGAAGCTTGTCGATACTTTCGGCATTGGCATCGGTCGGCACCAGATAGTTCTCGCCCTGAATCTGCACGCCGTGACCGGCGTAGAAGATCAGAACCGCATCCGCCTTCGACAGTTTGGCGGCCGCATCGGCAAACAGCTCGTCGAAACCGGCGTACGAAAGGTCCGTGCCTGTCACAACGTCGAAGTGGAGCCTCTTCAGCGTCTCCGATAAGACGATTGCGTCATTCGAGGCATTGGCAAGATGTGGAAGCCTGTCGTTGTGGTAGCTGGAGTTGCCGATGACGATCGCCAGTCGATTGTGATGCGGCGGCGCCGCGTTGCCTTCCACGGCCGCGCGGGCAGAGGACAGCATCATCAGCAGCAGCACGGCAAGGAGTGCAAAAGAGCTGCGTTGATAGGTCATATCGGCACCTCCTTCGCCCATAGGCGCCTCAATCCGCTGCGGACGCGATTTTTACATCAAGGATCGTTTCAAAGATAGGAAAAAGGGATTTACATGCGCCTGGTTCGATATCCGGGTAGCAACGGTGGAGGACAAAATGCCGGGCAAAATCAACCTTGCGCTGCCGGTTTACGGGGCAGCCTACAAGAGCATCTTCGTCCGCAGCCTGTTCGCAACCCTGACCCACAAAAGTCTGTCCGGCTACGCGTTCAGCCTATCGGAAATTGAATATACCGACATTCCGTTTTCCCGAAACTACCTGCTGACGAACTTCTACTACAACAAGCCGGATTGCAGCCACATCCTGATGATCGACAGCGACATGGGCTTCTCGCCCGGACTCATCGGGGCGATGCTTGAGTTGAACAAGCCTGTGGTCGGCACATTATATCCTCGCCGCGTGATCGACCTTCAAAAACTCCACGCCCTCTCGGCGCTCCCCTTCGAAAAAGCCTATGCGCAAAGCCTGGAATTCCTTGGAACCGTCACCGAACCCCGGCAGGAAATGGGCGGCTTTGTCCGGGTGGAGTCATGTGGCACCGGCATTTTTTTGGTGTCCCGCGACTGCATAGGAGAGATGATCGAGAAACTGCCTGAAGCGATAAATCGGGGCCGCTACAGAAACAACAAATACACCGCCCGTTTCGAGAATTTCCTAACGCTGTTCTCGAAGATCGTGACGCCGGACGTCGACCTTCCCACCGATTTTTCCTTCTGTCATCGCTGGGTCAAGCAATGCGGTGGCGAGATATGGGCTTGTTATGACCGCAAGATCGCACATGCCGGAGACATGACCGTCTCGGCCGCTTACTCTGATCTCTAGAGCCTCTTTTACGCAATTCGGGCGTAAAGGCTAGGGCGAAGTCGCCGAGCCTAGCCCGTTACGCACTTTTCCCGGAATTGCTCTAGATATCATATTCCGGAGCGTTGACGCTCCAATAAAGTCGCTTCAAGTCTTGAGCAGTGGCCTCGCGGTAACAATAGCCCGACAATTGCCGAAGGCGCGGCGCCAACTCATTGCCGTAAATCAGCGCACCGCGTACAGTTACGCCGCTTACGCCGCTTGCGCCGGGTCGCCGATGCGATTTTGACCGGCCTATTGTTACTGATGTCGATTTTCATCAGGCGGGGGTGAAATGCGCATATCAAACAGAGCTTGTCAGTTGGCCGGCGTTTCGCTGCTGGCGCTGACGGCGGCATTTGTCTTCGAGGTATCTGACGCGGCGGCGTGCACCGCGACCCCGGACAGCACCACGACAACAACCGGCTCAGGCGTTGCAACCGTAAACACGATAGACACGAAGTCGGTCACCGTCGAGTGCAGGACGACGGGAGACTCTCAGGACGTCGACGGCGTGTTCACGACCCGGTTCACCGGGTACACCGGACTGGACAACAGTTCGTCAACCGTCATCGTCCACGACTACGACGGCAACGGCGATGACGTCGTGAATATTTTCGGCGGCATCATAACCGACAGCGCGGATTCGACTCCGGTCGTCAGCGGTCTTCCGCCGATAACGACACCGGTAACACCCTCTCTTGAGCCTACGATCGGAACCATCGAACTGCTTGGCGGAAACGACCGGTTTCTGATGTCTGACGGCGATTACCTGGGGGATCCGTTCGCACCCGACGTCCAGGCCAATCTCGACACCGGCGCAGGCGACGATTCGGTCACCATCGAGAGCGGCAGGATTCTCAACATCGAGCTTGGGGACGGGGCCGACACCGCAACCATCACCGGCGACCGTACGACGGTCGGCGATGTAGACGGTGGCGCGGGCCAGGACAGGATATCGGTTGGCGTTGCGATCACCGGCGGCACCGCCGTATTCAGCGCGCCAACCACCGGACTCATCTCAGGCGGCGATGGCAACGATACCGTCAGCATCGGCGGCGGCAATGTCGCAGGCGTGGACGGCGGCGCCGGAAACGACACCATCGAGGTCGACGGCGGCACCGTTGCCGGCAATGTGGACGGCGCCGACGGCAACGATACGGTCACGGTCACCGGCCTCGCTGCCATTGACGGCAATATATTCGGCAACGCCGGCAACGATACCGTCAATATCAATGGCGGCACCGTCGGGACGACCGCCGAGCGGGCCAATGTCGACCTCGCCGACGGTTCCGATATTTTCAATATGAGCGCGGGCCACGTCACCGGTTCGGTTTTGGGCGAAGGAGGCGGCAACACCTATGACGTCAGCGGCGGCACGATCGACGGTTCGATCTTTGCCGGTAGCCAGGCCGACAAGGTGACAATCTCCGGCACTGCCCATATCGGCGTGGATCCGGGCGACGACGGGACAGGAAGCGATTCGGTCGGTCTCGAAGGCGGCGACGACAACTTCACCATGACCGGCGGCACGCTCGCCGGCGGCGTCAGCGGCGGCGACGGCACCGATACGCTGGATATCAGCGGCGGCGGCATTGCCACCTACGTGAACGGCGGCGCCGGAAACGACGTCATATCCCTTACGAACGGCGCAATGGTGGGTGGCGATGTTTTGGGAGACGATAACGACGCTGAAGCCGGCAACGACACGGTCACGATCGACGGCGCCCGGGTCAACGGCTTCGTCTCCGTTCTCGCTGGAAACGATACGATCATCTTCAAGAGCGGCACGATCGGCACGGCTGCGGCGCCGAAGGGAATCGACCTGGGCGACGGCGCCGACATCGTCCAGATGAGCGGTGGCACGGTTAACGGCAATGTCGGCGGCGGCGCCGGAAACGATGCCGTCACTGTTTCCGGCGGCACCGTCAACGGCAATGTCACCGGCGATGGCGGCGACGGCGACAGCATCGCAATATCCGGCGGCACGATCAACGGCAACGTCGACGCCGAGACGGTCGGGCTGACCGGCGGCGCGGTCAATGGCGGCATCAATGGGCAGCACGTCGAACTGCATGGCGGCACGGTGACCGGCAATGTCAGTGGCATCGGCGCAGACACGCTGGTCATCGACAATATCGGCGCGATCGATCCCTTGAACCTCGCCAACGGCGTCACCTTCAGCGGCATCGGCGCCAATGCCCAAATCAGCGACGTCGACCTTGCCGCCGGCGGCAGCAAGACCGAGAATTTCGTTGGCTTCGACCATGTCGCGTTAAGCAACGCGACACTCGCCTTCGCACCCGGCACGACGCAGCAGATCAACAATCTGCTGCTCGGCCCCGGCTCGACCCTTTATGCCCCCGGCAACATTACCTTGACCGGCGCGATCACCGCCACGAACGCGACGATCAACATGATGAACGGCACGGCGGGTGATGTCCTCACATTGGGCGGCATCACGCTCAACAACTCGACAATCGCGTTGGATCTAAACCAACAGACGGGCCAGGCGGATCATCTGGTCGCCGCGGCATTTGCGGCAACCGGGGCAAACGTCGTCAACGTCAATCTGATCGGAGCGCCGAATTTCACCGGCCAGACCGACATTCCGATCATCGTGTCGACGGGCGCCCCCGTGACGGGCACCTTCACCATAACCGGCATCCCCGGAACACCCGGCGCCTTGTTCACCTATTCCGTACTGGAGGCGCCGGACGGCTCCCTGTTGATCCGGGCAACGCCCGCCGGTTTCGGCATCGCCACGGCGCCCGACAGCGCCGTCAACGCCAGTATCGTGGACGTTGCGGTGGACGCGCTCTACGGCATCAACAAGGATGCGCTGGACGCGGACCTGGCATTGGCCAACGGCTCTGCGAGAATCGCGATCTCGCCGTCCTTCGGCGTGTTCGCGTCGGGCCAATTCGCGCATACCGAGCATGATGGCTACGATGTTTCAGACGGCGGCTTCAGCGGCGTCGGCCCGACTTTCGGCGCCGACGATTTCTCGGCCGCCATCAGCCTGGATTTCAATGCGGCGAAGCATTTCGGCTTCGATACCAAATACGGGCTCAACCTCGGCCTTTTCGCCGGCTACGCCTCCACCGATGTCGGGCTCGATCCGTTCCAGGGCTTTGTCGACATTGGCGGCGGCAGGAACCGCAGCGGCATGTTCGGCGGCTATGCGCTGTTCCGCCAGGACTACAACTACGCGCTGGTGTCGGCGTCGGCGTTTATCGGCAACACGGATGTGAGTAACGGCGTGCTCGACACGACCGGCAGCTACGATACGCAAGGTTACGCCGTCACGGGGTCGGTCGGCCACATCTTCAGGCTCGGGGACCGCACACGGTTCGACCTTCGCGGTGGACTGCTCGGCGTCACCTTCAAGGGGGATTCGTATACGGACAGCGGCGGCAACGAATTTGGCCAGAGCAGGATTTCCTTCGGTGCCGTGCAGTTTGCGCCCGGCATCTATGGTGATTTCAAGCTGGAAAACGCCATGGTCTTCAGCCCCTACGCGCGGTTGGAACTGCAGCAACGGTTTGGGGCGAAGAACACCACGGAAATCGACACAAGAAAGGTAACCTTCGATGACGCCGACTTTTCGGCCGCGCTGTCGACCGGCTTCAACCTGAAGATGACGGAAGCCACGACACTGAACGGCGAAGTGCGGGGAAAGTGGTCCACCGACAGTTCAACGCTCGGCGCCAAGCTCGGCCTCAAAGTAGCGTTCTAGAGCAATTCCAGGAAAAGGGCGCAGCGGTCAGGCTCGGCGACTTCGCCGTAGCCTGCCGAGAGCGGCCAGGCGCCGGCCCCAATCGGCATGGCGCGGGCTGAACTCCGTGCCGTTCTTGCTGCTCCACAGGCCGCTGCAGCCATGCATGGCCACGACCGCCGGAAACGGCCCTTGCCCCGCGGTTTGAACAGCATTGCGTCCAGCGTCGCCGGCACGTTCTTGCCGTCGGCCGCTATGCTGACGCGATCGGGTTCCTGGGAGGTTGCCGCGGCCGGCTGTGTCATCCAAAAGGCAAAGAGGCCCGCGGGAGCGACACGATATTTCGCCTGCATCGCCAGAGCCCCTCCCTCCCGAAGCCGTTGCGCTCACCTTGAAGCGCGGCACGGCCTACCGCAAATCAGGGTTGCGTGGTGAAGACAGGGAAACCGACCAGGCCAAAGCGCAAGATCGGTCGAGCGTGACATATCTGGTAGCGCCTATCTGGTGCTGCCACGGAGGAAGAGACGGTGAAGGCGTCCGTTGAAAACTATCATGCCCGGATGCAGCGGGTGCTGGACCACATAGACCAGCATCTGGACGGCGATCTGGGCCTGGAAGCGTTGAGCGGCGTCGCGGCGTTCTCGAAATTCCATTTCCACCGGCAATTCATGGCCACCTTCGGGCTGTCCGTGCATCGCTACGTCCAACTCGCCCGCATGAAGCGCGCTTCGCACAGGCTTGCGGCGAGCGATGCCCAAAGCGTCACCGATATAGCGATGGATGCCGGGTACGACGCACCGGATGCCTTCGCCCGCGCCTTTCGGCAACGGTTCGGACAGTCGCCTTCGTCGTTTCGGAAATCTCCCGACTGGGGGGCGTGGCTCATGGCCTTCGGGCCTTTCGACAAAGCAAGGAACACGCTCATGCAGATCATCTTTGACCACGACGACGTGACGATCCGCGATGTACCGCCCACACCGGTGGCGATCATGGAGCATCGCGGCGACCGGGCGACACTCCAGGACACCATCCAGCGGTTCATCGCCTGGCGCAAGGCCGCGGGCTTGTCGCCCGAGACAAGCCCGACCTTCAACGTCTTCCGTTCCGAAAGGGAGCCCGCGATCGCGGCCGACTACAGCATGGACATTTGTGTCGGGACCGATCGGCCGATCGATGAGAAGGACGGGCAGATGAAGGCCGGCGTGATCCCCGGCGGACGCTGCGCGGTGCTGCGCTACCCCGGCAACACCAACAATCTCGAACCCGCAGCACTCTACCTTTATCGTGAATGGCTTCCGGCCAGCGGCGAGGAAGTGCGGGACTTTCCGGTCTATTGCCAGCGCTGGCTGTCCCGCCTCGCGGAGGGCCCGCTGCACGAAGTGGTCGTCGAACTCTTCCTGCCTCTGAAATAGCGAGTGGGATAGCGGCTTGTCCCTGCTGATCGCGAGAAGCGGACAAGCCCGTTGTCCACTCCATCTCGGTTATTCCGCCTGGACCTAGCGGACCGCCGCGCGCTTTTCGAGCGAACGGGCATATTGCGTCAGCGGGAAGCACATGAGGAAGAAGATCAGCGCCACCAGCCCATAGACCTTGAACGGCTCGAAGGTGGCGTTGTTGATGGCGTTGGAGGTCCGCACCAGTTCCTCGAAGCCGATGATCGAGGTCAGCGCGGTCGACTTGATCAGCTGCACCAGGAAGCCGACCGTCGGCGCGCGGGTGATCGAGAATGCCTGCGGCAGGATGATCAGCCTGAGCTCCTGCAGATAGTGCAGGCCGAGGCTGGCGCCGGCGTCCCACTGGCCGCGCGGCAAGGCATCGACGCCGGAGCGCCAGATCTCGGCGAGATAGGCGCTGGCGAAGAAGGTCAGGCCGAGCACCGCCGCGGTCCAGGGCTCGATGCGCAGGCCGAGCATCGGCAGACCGAAGAACATCAGGAACAGCTGCATCAACAGCGGCGTGCCCTGGAACAGGGCGATGTAGCCCGAGGCAAGGCGCCGCCTCCATTTATGCTTGGAGATCCGGAAGAACAGCACCGCCATGCCGACCAGCGCGCCGCCGACAAAAGCGGCCAGCGACAGCAGCACCGTCCAGCGTGTGGCCAACAGAAGGTTGCGCACGATGTCCCAGAAAGTGAACTCGATCATGATACGCCCGCTCCGAGCGCGCGGCGGCCGCCGGTGACCAGAAGCCGGCGCAAGGCCATCGACATTGCGAGGTAGACCAGCGTCACGACGAAATAGGTCTCGAAGGACCGGAAGGTGCGCGCCTGCAGCATGTCGGCCTCATAGGTCAGCTCGCGCACCGCGATCTGCGACACAACGGCCGATTCCAGCATCATGATGACAATCTGGCTGGTGAGCGCCGGATAAATGATCTTGAGGGCTTGCGGCAGCACGATCTTGATGAACACCTGGCGGGGCCTGAGCCCCAAAGCCAGGGCGGCTTCCGTCTGCCCGCCCGGCACGGCATCAAGCCCGGCGCCGACGATCTCGATCGTATAGGCCGCCATGTTGAGCGTCATCGCCAGCATGGCGGCCAGGATCGGGTCGAGCCTGATGCCGAGGCTGGGCAGGCCGAAGAAGATGAAGAACAGCTGCACCAGGAACGGCGTGTTGCGCATCACTTCGACATACCAGGCGATGGCGTGACGCAGCAGCGCGGGGCCGTTTCGCCGTCCGGCGGCGCCCAGGATGCTGAGCAGCGTCCCCGCCAGTGTGGTCACGGCGATCAGCAGGATCGTCGTGGCCGCGCCGTGCGCGATGTCGCCTAAAGCACCCGGGAGCCAGGCAAAGGCCACGGGGGCTCAATCCTTGAGGTTGTCGGGATTGAGCGGCGTCTTCAGCCAGGCTTTCGAGCTTTCGTCCAGCTTGCCGTCGGCCAGCATCTTGGCGATGGCGTCGTTGACCGCCTTCTTCAAGCCGTCCTCGTTCTTGTTGAGGCCGATATGCGAGGGCGAGGTCAGCAGCTGGAACTTCTGCTCCGGCTTCAGCGCATCCTGCTTGGCCAGCACCTGGGCGCCGACATCGTTGCCGACGACCATCAGCTGGGTCTGCCCGGAGATGAAGGCCTGGATGACCGAATTGTAGTTGTCGAAGCGCTTGATGTCGGCCGAGGCCGGCGCGGCCTCGGTCAGCGAGGTGTCCTCAAGCGTGCCGCGATTGACGGCGATCGACTTGTCGGCAAGGTCTTCCTTGCCTTTGACCGACATCGCCGCCGGGCCGATCACCGCGATGTAATAGGGCGCGTAGGCGGCGGCGAAGTCGATGACCTGCTCGCGCTCCTTCGAGTAGCCGACGCTCATCAGTATGTCGACGCGATGGTCGTTGAGATAGGGGATGCGGTTCTGGCCGGTGACGGCGACCGGGTTGAGCTTCACCTTGAGCGTGTCAGCGATGTATTGCGCGACGTCCATGTCGTAGCCCTTGAGGCTCATATCGGCGCTGGCCGAGGAGAAGGGTGGGAAGTCGGCGAAGACGCCGACATTGATGGTGCCGGCCTTGGTGATGTCAGCGAGAGCATCGGCATTGGCGGCCTGGGTGGCGATGCCGAGGCCGGCCCCGAGCACCAGGACGGCGGCAATGGATGATTTCAGTGTCGAGTGGATTGTCATTTTTATTCCCCTTCTGGAAGCTTTGATTGTTTGAGGCGGCTGCCGGCTCCAGCGCGGCGGCCGCCTTTCGTTTCAGGTGTCAGGTGCCCTTGCCCGTGATGGCCGGGCTGAACACCATCAGGCTCAGGATCTCGAACAGCACCTGGGCGCCGGCATGCGCGGTGTTGGTGGTGGCGTCATATTGCGGCGCCACCTCGACGACGTCGCCGCCGACGATGTTGAGACCCTTGAGACCGCGCAGCAGCTCGAGCACTTCGCGCGTCGTCAGCCCGCCGACTTCCGGCGTGCCGGTGCCGGGCGCGAAAGCCGGATCGACGCTGTCGATGTCGAAGGAGACATAGGTCGGCCCGTCGCCGACGATCTTGCGCGCCTTCTCGATGATGGCTGGGATGCCGAGACCGGTCACCTCCTCGGCGTGCACCACGGTCATCCCGGACTCATAGGTGAACTCCCACAGATATTCGGCCGAGCCGCGAATGCCGATCTGGATGGTGCGCGTCGGGTCCAGCACGCCGTCGAGCACCGCGTTGCGGAACGGCCCGCCATGGTGGAACTTGGTCATGTCGAACAGGCCGCTGGTGTCGCAATGGGCGTCGATGTGGATGAGGCCGACCGGGGCCTTCTTGCCGACGGCCTTCAGGATCGGGTGGCTGATCGAATGGTCGCCGCCAACAGACAGGGGAAGCACGCCGGCATCGACGATCTGGTTGGTGCGGCGCTCGATATCCTCATGGCTGGTCTCCAGCCGGTAGCGGCTGCGGAACGGCGTGTCGCCGATATCGGCGACGCGAAGCTCGTGCGTCGGCGCGCATTCCAGCACATGATTGTAGGGGCCGATGCGCTCGATGGCGCGCAGCGCCCTCGGCCCGAAGCGCGAGCCCGGCCGGTTGGTGACGCCCAGATCCATCGGCACGCCGATGATGGCCACCTGCAGGTCGCCGAAATCCGGGTTCTCTGCAGCGATTTCGCGATAGGGCGCGGCGAGGAAGGTCGGGATGCCGGAATAGGGTGCCAGTCTTGTGCCGCTCTTGGAGAAGATCTTGTCGGCGACCTTGCGGAATTTCGGGTCGAACATCTCGCCGCCATGGCTCTCGCCATATTTGCGGCGCAACGCGTCGAGCTTGCCGCGATCGTAACCCATATCCGCTCCTCCTGGGCTGATGCAGCGCGGCCGTCGGCGATCTCAAACGAACTGACCGTCATCCGGCCGGGTCGCTGTCCCGCTGGCTGTCTGCAGATTTCACGTCTTGGTGTTATTTCGAGCCGAAGTGTCCGGCAGCCCGATTGAAAAAGCAATTGATATTGTTAGGGTGTTTTCTGTGAGAAAATCTCACAAAGAAGTCGGGCATCCATGGTCAAGCGCCTGCCACCCCTGAACCCGCTGCGCGCCTTCGAGGCAACCGCGCGCCATGGCTCGCTGACCAAGGCGGCGAGTGAGCTGAATGTCACGCATGGCGCCGTCAGCCACCAGATCAAGGCGCTGGAGCATTCGCTCGGCGTCAAGCTGTTCGAGCGCGTCGGCCAGCGCGTCAGGCTGACGCCGCATGGCGCGGAGCTGTTGCCGGCGGTATCGACGGCCTTCGACGGCATCGCCGCCGCCACGCAGCGGCTGACGCGGCCGGCCAGCAGCGGCGCGCTGTCGGTGTCCTGCGTGCCGGCATTGCTGCTTTTGTGGATGACGCCGAGGCTCGGCAGCTTCACCGCGCAATATCCCGACATACAGCTGACGCTGATCCCGTCCAACGACCCCAGGGATATCCGCGCGCCGCACATCGATGTCTGCGTGCACTATGGCGATGGCAGCTGGGCCGATTGCTGGATGCGCAAATGGTCGGGGCTGGAACTGTTTCCCGTGGTCAGCCCGACCTTGATCAACAACCGGCCGATCCGCAGCGTCAGGGACCTGGCCGACCATGTCTTCCTGCATGGCGATGACGGCCGCGAATGGCACACCTGGCTGGCGGCCGCCGATGCGCTGGACCTGGAGCGCGGCCGCCGCCATCATCTGGGCGATGCGCGCATGGCGACCGAGGCGGCGGTGCACGGCCATGGCGTGGCGCTCGGCGATTCGGTGACGGCAAGCGCGCTGCTGGCCAGGGGCATGCTGGTCGCGCCGTTCAGCCTTTCGGTGCCGGCGGTCGACGATTTCTACGTTGTCTGCCGCAACGAAATGCGCACGACGCCGATCGTGCAGGTGTTCATCGACTGGCTGTTCGCCGAGAAGGCCGAAGATGACGGCCGTGCCGACGCTCCGGTCGCCGGCCGTATCATCAGCCGCCGCAAGCGTCCGCAACTCAAGGTCATCGGCGCGAAGACGGCCGGCTGAGAGCGACTGCTCAAGGCCATGCGCAGGCTGTTCTTTTTGTCGGGCCAGCCTGAAAGCGGGCAGCGCTCTGGCCAATTCGATGCTATGAGGCCTGTCGCGATTGTGGATGGCAGGCAGCGAAGGCGGCAGCAAGCATGGCAAAGACCGATATTGCGCGGCGTGTCTATAACCACACCTGGAAGCTCGACCCGATCGTGCGCAGCCTGCTCGACACGGATTTCTACAAGCTTTTGATGCTGCAGATGATCTGGGGCATGTACCCCAAGGTCGACACCACCTTCTCGCTGATCAACCGCACCACTTCGGTGCGGCTGGCCGACGAGATCGATGAAGGCGAATTGCGCGAACAGCTCGACCATGCCCGCACCTTGCGCTTCTCCAAGAAAGAGATGATCTGGCTCGGCGGCAACAATTTCTATGGCCGCAAGCAGATCTTCGAACCGGAGTTCCTGGCCTGGCTGGAAGGCTTCAGGCTGCCGGACTACGAGCTGTCCAAACGCGACGGCCAGTACGAGCTCTCCTTCGGCGGCCCGTGGATGTACACCACGCTGTGGGAAATCCCGGCGCTGGCGATCATCAACGAGCTCCGTTCCCGCGCGGCCATGCGGGCCTTCGGCCCGTTTGCGCTCGATGTGCTCTATGCCCGCGCCAAGGCCAAGATGTGGGCCAAGACCGAGCGGCTGAAGGCGCTTCCCGGCATCCGCATTTCCGACTTCGGCACACGCCGGCGGCATTCCTTCCTGTGGCAGCGCTGGTGCGTCGAGGCGCTGAAGGAAGGCATTGGCGAGGCCTTCACCGGCACCTCCAACGTGCTTTTGGCCATGGACAACGACCTCGAAGCGCTCGGCACCAATGCGCACGAACTGCCGATGGTGTTTGCAGCCCTTGCCAATTCGGAAAAGGAGCTGAAACAGACCCCCTACAAGGTGCTGCAGGACTGGCAGCGCTACTATGGCGGCAACCTTTTGATCGTACTGCCCGACGCTTTCGGCACGGCCTCCTTCCTGCGCGACGCGCCGGACTGGGTGGCCGACTGGACCGGCTTTCGCCCCGACAGCGCGCCGCCGATCGAGGGCGGCGAGAAAATCCTGTCCTGGTGGCGCGAGAAGGGCAAGGACCCGAAGCAGAAGCTGCTGATCTTCTCCGACGGGCTCGAGGTCGAAACCATCGAGGAGACCTACCGCCATTTCAGGGGCAAGGTGCGCATGTCGTTCGGCTGGGGCACCAATTTGACCAATGATTTCGAAGGCTGCGCGCCGACGGAAACCAACAGCCTCGACGCCATATCGCTGGTCTGCAAGGTAACGGAAGCCAATGGCAGGCCGGCGGTGAAGCTGTCCGACAACCCGGCCAAGGCGACGGGAGACGAGAAAGAAATTCAGCGGTATCTCAGGATTTTCGGCGAGAAGGACCGGGTGGAGCAACTGGTCAAGGTGTGAAGAGAGATCGGACTCATGGATAGTTCGAGTTCCTTCACGCCCCCCTCTGAGGGGGGCGCCGAAGAGTGCTTTCTTGCGAGAGTTGCGCTCCCATGCCTCGTCGCTCCGCTAGCGCTTCCCACCCCCGCCTTCGCCCACGCCTCCGATCGCGGCCACGTCCTGCTGTTGCCGACCGGCTACTATCTGATCGGCGGCGCATTCGCCGTGGCCGTCAGCTTCCTCGTGCTGGCGCTGCTGCCCGCGGCCGCCCTCGACCGTTTCTGCCGCAGGCGCCTGCCGCTGTTCACCCTCGGCGACAGCGCCCGCACCGCCATCAGCCTGATATCCTTTGCCGGCTTTGCAATTCTCGTCGCCGCCGGGCTTTTCGGCAGCCGCGACCCGCTCTCCAACCCACTGCCGCTGGTGATCTGGACACTGCTGTGGGCCGGCATCACGCTGCTGCAAGGCGTCTTCGGCGATCTCTGGTCATGGCTGAACCCTTGGGTTGGACCGTGGCGCCTCGTCTCGCGCCTGGTCGGCACAGGCGACGAGGCACCATGGCGCCTCCCCGGCTGGCTCGGCTGCTGGCCGGCTGTCATCCTGTTCCTCGCCTTTGCCTGGTTCGAACTCGTCGATCCGGCGCCTGACGACCCGGCACGACTCGCCTGCGCCGCCGGCCTGTACTGGCTGCTCACCTTTCTTGCCATGCTGGCGTTCGGCTATCGCGGTTGGAGCCGCAGTGGCGAGTTTCTGACGATCTTCTTCTCGATGGTGGCGCGTTTCGCGCCGGCCGAGCGCGACGAGAATGGCCGGCTTGCGCTGTGCTGGCCGGCCGCCAAGCTGCTGGCGGCAGAGCCATTGCCGCCCAGCGGCATCGCCTTCCTGCTGCTGGCCCTGTCCTCGGTCTCCTTCGACGGCCTGTCGAAAACCTTCTTCTGGCTGGGTCTGTTCGGCGTCAATCCGCTCGAATTCCCCGGCCGCACTGCCGTGATCGGCAGCAGCAGCCTTGGGCTCGTTCTGACATTCGCGATGCTGACAGCGGTGTTCCTTCTCGCCGTCTGGCTCGGCCAGCGCCTGGCCGGCGGCGGTCCGCCGCTTGGCCAGGCCGCGGGACTGCTGGTGTGGTCGATCGTGTCGATCGCGCTCGCCTACCACGTCGCGCACTATCTGACGGCGCTGCTGGTCGACGGCCAGTATGCACTGGCCTCGCTGTCCGACCCGTTCGCGCTGGGCTGGAACCTGTTCGGCACCGCCGACCTTCAGGTCGAGGCCGGCATCGTCGCCGGGGCGGAGTCGGCCTGGTGGCTGTGGAACATCCAGGCCGGCGCCATCATCCTTGGCCATGTGCTCGCCGTTCTCGTCGCGCACGGCTTTGCCTGGCGCCTGCATCCGCAGCCTGGCCGCGCCGCGCTCAGCCAGTTTCCGCTCACCCTGCTGATGATCGCCTACACGGTCTTCGGCCTCTGGCTGCTTGCCACGCCAACGGTTGGATGAAAAAAGGGCGGCCCGGATGTCGTTGGGGAAAGCTCGCTTGCCACATCAGGGCTTTGGTGATTTAGTTTGTACACATGCAATTTTCCGCATCCTCTGAGCGAGGATGCCGAACCCGCACTATCGTTGGTCAAGACTGAAAAAACAGGGGAACGAACATGGCTGACAAGAACGGATTTTTCGACCTCTCCAAGACGACCCTCACCCGCCGCACAGCCCTGAAGGGCCTTGCCGCGGGCGCCGGCCTCGCCGTGGCGCCCGGTTTCGTCCGCTATTCCCAGGCGCAGAGCTCGGCGCCGATCAAGATCGGCTTCCAGTCGCACCGCACCGGCATCGGCGCCGCCTATGGGCGCTGGTACGAAAAGACCACCGCCGCCGCGGTCAAGGCGATCAACGCCGCCGGCGGCATCAATGGCCGCCAGATCGAGGTCATCATCGAGGATGACGGCACCGATCCCGGCCGCGGCGCCGAAGTGGTCGGCAAGTTCGCCACCCAGCACAAGACCGACATCGTCTTCGGCACGCTGTTCTCGCATGTCGTCATCGGCTCGGCGCCAGCCGCCGGCGAAAACAAGATGCCCTATTTCGTCGTCAGCGAAGGCCACCATGTCGCCTCGACCAAGCTCAACCGCTATGTCTTCCAGCCCGGCATCACCGACGTGAAGAGCCAGATCCAGTCGATGGCGCCGTGGATCGCGGCCAATGCCGGCAAGAAGGTCACACAGATCTTCCCGGATTTCGCCTTCGGCTACGACCACCGCGACTACCTGCCGCCGGCGCTGAAGGCGCAGGGCGCCGAGGTCATCGCGCAGATCGCCATCCCGCCGACGGAATCCTCCTTCACCAAATATTTTCCGCAGATCCCGCCCGAGACCGAGGTGATCTACCACGTCATGGTCGGCCCGGCGGTGCTCACCTTCGTCAAGGAGCTCGGCGAGTTCTACGGCTCCAACCGGCCGCAGCTGTTCGGCTTCATGGATTCGCTGGAAGCCACCGACATCAACAGCCCCGGGCTCGAATTTCTGGACGGCAGCCATTTCTGGGAGGGTTCGCCGCGCTATGCGCAGGCCGATGACAGCGCCGCGCAAAAAGCCTATCGCGCCGCCGTCGGCATCGACGACAATGGTGCGGCCGTAGGCGATCCAAAGGACGTCTCCACCGCGTCGCACATGTTCGGCTGCTGGGAAACCCTCTATGTCGTCAAGAAGGCGATGGAAGACGCCGGCTACAAGGGCCCGGAAGACCGCGCCAAGCTGGTCGAGGCGACCGAGGCGCTGACCGCCTTCGCCGAAGGTCCGGAGCATCCGCAGGGGCCAAAGACCTTCAACGGCAAGATCCATCAGTGCTTCGGCATCCAGAATATCTCCAAGGTCGAAGGCGGCAAGCTGAAGGTGGTGCATAAGACCAAGATCGAGGACGGGCTTTACGAGCCGGAAGGGGATTACACGGCGCAGGCGCTTTAGCTTAGCAGCGTGAGCGCTAGGCCACCCCCCTCTGCCCTGCCGGACCCGACCCTTCGCTGTCGCTCCGGGCGTTCCTCGTTCGGAAAGCCAGGCAATTGGCTTTCCGTCCGCTCCGCGGATCACTCCTCACCCCCCTCAAGGGGTAGGCCCTTCGCATCTGCCTTGGGCTCTTAGCCGATGCACTTCGGTCCTCACCTTCTCCTTGCCGCGCTCGAAGGCCTCGTCACATCAGCCGTGCTGGCGCTGACGGCGCTCGGGCTGTCGCTGGTGTTCGGCGTCATGCGGGTGGTCAATGTCGCGCATGGCGAGTTCTTCATGCTTGGCGCCGTGCTCGCCTGGGCGATCTCGACGGCGGTGTCGGGCCATCCGGCGCTCGGCTTCCTGGCGGCGCTGGTGATCGCGCCGCTGATCGTCGGCGCCATTGCGCTGGTGGCCGAGCGACTGGTGCTGCGCCGGCTCAACTATAATCCGGAAGCCACCATCGTCGCCACCATCGGCATGCTCTACATCATCCAGCAACTGGCGCTGAGCTTCTATGGTCCCGAGGCGCGGCCCGTCGAGCCGCCCTTCAGCTACCGCATCCTTTTGCCGTGGTTCGGCTATTCCGGCTACAAGCTGTCGATCATTGCCGCCTCCGCGCTTCTCTTGATCGCGACATGGCTGGTGCTGACCCGGACCAGGATCGGCCTGATCATGCGCGCCACGCAGTATGACAGCGAGACGGCGCAGGCCTTCGGCATTCCGGTCGACCGCGTCTATGGCGGCGTCTTCGCGCTCGGCGCCATGCTGGCGGCGATTGCCGCGGTGCTGATCGTGCCGATCAGCCAGGCGCATTACCTGATGGGGCAGGATCCGCTGCTCTTGTCCTTCATCGTCGTCATCATCGGCGGCCTCGGCTCGCTGCGCGGCACCGTCGTCGCCGCCGTGCTGATCGGCCTTTCCGACGGCATCATCTCGATGTTCTTCTCGCCGACCTTGGCCAAGATCATCGCCACGCTGCTGGTCGCCATGGTGCTGGTGTTCCGGCCGCAAGGCCTGTTCGGGACGGCATCGCGATGAGCGAGGCTTCGCCGGCAAAAGCCTATGCGGTGCATCTCGGCGTCATCGCGCTGCTCTTCGTGCTGAGCTTCATGCTGCCGGACTACTATCACGGCCTGCTCGCCCGCATCATGGTGCTGGCGGTGTTCGCCATGGGCTACAACATTCTGTTCGGCTATGTCGGCCTGCTCAGCCTCGGCCATGCCATGTTCTTCGGCGCCGGGCTTTACGGCGCCGGCCTTGCCGTCATCCAGCTCGGCTGGAGCGTGCCACTGGCCTTGCTCGGCGGGATTGCCTGCGGCGCGGTGCTGGCACTGGTGATCGGCCTTCTGGCGCTGCGCACCACGGGTGTCGCTTTCATGATCGTCACCATGATGTTCGCCCAGGTGTTTTATCTCCTGATCCTCTACTTCGCGGCATGGACCGGCGGTGACCAGGGCCAGGTCGTGCCGCAGCCGGCGCGCGTCCTCAATCTCGGCGCGACCTCGCTCGACCTCACGAACCCGACCGTGCGATACATGAGCGCGCTTGTGCTGTTCGCGCTCGTGCTTCTGGTCACGCTGGCTGTCGTCCGCTCCCGGTATGGCCGCGTGCTGGTCGCCATCCGCGAGAATGAGGAGCGCACGAAGATGCTGGGCTACGATACCTTTTCCAACAAGCTCATCGCCGTGGTCGCCTCCGGCACGATCTGCGCGGCGTCGGGCGCCGCCTACGCAGTGCTGTTTGGCTATGTCGGCTCGAGCTTCGCGTCGGTGCAGTATTCGATCCTGCCGCTGCTATGGGTGCTGCTCGGCGGTGCGGCCACGACGCTCGGGCCGCTGATCGGCACGGTCTTCATGTACTATGTCATCGACGTCACCAGCGGCTACACCTCGGCCTATCTGCTGATCGTCGGCATCGCGCTCATCCTTTTGGTGCTGTTCTTTCCCAAAGGCATTCTCGGCAGCATCCGCCAGCGCTGGCTCGGGTGGCTGCCATGACGCCGCTTTTGGCCACCAAGGGCCTGTCCCGCAATTTCGGCGGCCTGCGCGCCGTCGACAGCGTCGACTTCACCTTGATGCCCGGAGAGATCCGCGCCGTCATCGGCCCCAACGGGGCGGGGAAGACCACCTTCGTCAGCATGGTCAGCGGCCGCATCCAGCCGTCTTCGGGAGCGATCGTCTTCGATGGCACCGACATCACCAGCCTACCGGCCTATGTCAGGGTGCGCCAAGGCATCGCCTACACGTTCCAGATTACCAGCATCTATGCCAACCTGTCTGTTTACGCCAATGTCGCGCTGCCCGTGCAACTGACGCTGCGGCACGGGCCTTCCAAGAGCGCGATACAGGCCGCTGTCATGACGGCGCTGGAACGTACCGGGCTGGCCGACCGCGCCCATATGCCGGCCGGGCAATTGTCCTATGGCCACCAGCGCCTGCTGGAGGTGGCGATGGGCCTGGCGCTGAAGCCGCGCCTGCTGATCCTCGACGAGCCGACGCAGGGGCTGGCCGACAGCGAGATCGACAATTTCATCGTGCTGGTGCGCGACATCGCCAGCAGCGCCACGGTGCTGCTGATCGAACACAATATGCCCGTCGTCATGCAGTTGGCCGACCGCATCACCGTCTTCAACGCCGGCAAGATCCTGGCGGAAGGCACGCCGGAGGCGATCCGCGAAAACGCGGCGGTGCAGGAAGCCTATCTGGGGACCGCCCCATGATTGAGAGGAGCAAGACGGAAGCGTTGCGGATCGCGGGACTGGACTGTTTCTATGGCGAAGTCCAAGTGCTCTACGGCCTCGACCTCGTGCTGAACAAGGGCGAGGTGCTGTGCCTGTTCGGCCGCAATGGCGCCGGCAAGACGACGACGCTGAAGGCGATCATGGGCCTGCTTCCTTCAAGCGCCGGCTCGATCAAACTCGCCGGCCGGGAATTGACCGGCCTGCCGGCGCACGAAGTGCCGAAGGCCGGAGTCGCCTATGTGCCGCAAGGCAGGCGGCTGTTCGCCGAGATGACGGTGGCGGAAAACATCGAGATCGGGCTGATGGCGCGCGGCAAGGGCAAGGCGACACGAGAGAGCGTGCTCGACCTCTTCCCGCTGCTGCGCCAGCGGCTGCGGCAGCGCTCGGGCACCTTGTCGGGCGGTGAGCAGCAGATGCTGGCGATGGCGCGCGCACTCTGCCTCGAACCGCAGGTGCTGTTGCTCGACGAGCCGACGGAGGGGCTGATGCCGTCGATGATCGCCAAGATCCGCGAGACGGTATCGAAGCTGCGCGAGATGCACGTTTCGACCATCCTGGTGGAACAGCGGGTCGATGCGGTGCTGTCGGTCGCCGACCGCGTCTCGTTCATCGAGAACGGCCGTAACCGCGAGACGGTGGATGTCGAGGAATTGCGCGCGGATCCGTCGGCGGTGCGGCGGTATGTGGGCGTTGGTTGATCAGCCGAAGAACAGGAAGCCGGCGATCAAGAAGGTCGGGATCAGCACCAGCCCGGACCACAGCATGTAGCCGAAGAAGCCGGGCATCTTGACGCCGCGATGCCTGGCAATGGCATAGACCATAAAGTTGGGCGCATTGCCGATATAGGTGTTGGCCCCCATGAACACCGCTCCCGCCGAGATCGCGGCAAGCGTCGAGGCGAATTCGGTCATCAGGTGGTGTGGATCGCCGCCCGCCAGTTCGAAGAACACCAGATAGGTCGGCGCATTGTCGAGGAAGGACGACAGCGCCCCGGTCAGCCAGAAATAGGCGAGATCGTTGGGCGTGCCTTGCGCCGAAGTGACGAGCGCGACCAGCGGCGCCAGCGCGCCCTCGTGACCGGCCCTCAGGATGGCGACGACCGGCACGATGCAGATGAAGATGCCGGCAAACAATTTTGCCACTTCGGCGATCGGGCCCCAGTTGAAGCCGTTCGCCTTGCGGTATTCCTTGCGCGAAACCGCCAGTGACACGAAGGCAAGCGCCAGGATGACGGCGTCGCGCACCAGGTTCTGCAGTTCCAGCGTCACGCCTTGAATGGACAAGGTGACATCAGGCTTCCATGTGGCCGACAGCAGGATGGCGCCGATGACGCCGGCGAGCAGCGGAATGTTGGGCAGGCCGCGGATGCGAACCTTCGAATCCGGCGTCGGATCCTTGATCTTCGGCTCGCCGGCCTCGCGCCGGTGCAGGATGATGTCGATCGCCAGGAACACCGCCAGCACCAAGCCGCCGACAAACAGCGTCTCGCGCCAAAGGTTGGCGGTCGTCCAGAAGAAGTCGACCCCGCGCAGGAAGCCAACGAACAGCGGGGGATCACCGAGCGGCGTCAGCGAGCCGCCAATGTTGGAGACCAGGAAGATGAAGAAGACGATGACATGGGCGTTGAATGGCCTGGCGTCGTTGGCGCGGATGATCGGCCGGATCAGGATCATCGAGGCGCCCGTCGTGCCGATGACCGAGGCGAGCAGCGCGCCGACCAGCAGCAGCCCGACATTGACCAGCGGCGTGCCGTGGATGTTGCCGGCGACCAGGATGCCACCCGAAATGGTGAACAGCGCGAACAGCAGAATGATGAAGGACATGTATTCGGTGAGCAGCGCGTGCAGCACCGCCTCGGTCGCCGAAGGGATGCCGAAGGCGAGCGCCAGCGGCACGACGACCAGCGCCGCCCACAGGGCCGCGATCTTGCCGTAATGATGCTCCCAGACATGGTGGAACAGCAGCGGACCGGTGGCGATCGACAGCAGCAGGCCGGCAAAGGGCAGCGCCCACCACAGCGACATCGAGGCGCCGGGCAGCGTGTGTTCCTCCGCCGCGACGGCGGCGTCCGGCAACAGCATGGCGACGGCAAGGGCCGCGCCCGCCATCACGCCTGTACCGACCCGCGATAACTTCCCCTGCCGCCCCACCTTCCGTTCAGTCCGACAAATGGTCTTCGAGCGTCACGCCGGCATCGCGCATGCGCCGCAGCATGGCATCGAGCGAGCCATTGAGATCGATGCCGCGGCAGGCGTCAAGCCGGACGGTGGTCTTGAAACCCTGGCTGACGGCATCCAGCGCCGAAAAGCCGACGCAGAAATCCGTCGCCAGCCCGACCAGGGTGACGGTGTCGATACCGCGCTCCTTGAGGTAGCCTCCGAGGCCGGTCGGCGTCGTGTGGTCGTTCTCGAAAAAGGCCGAATAGCTGTCGATTGCCGGGCGAAACCCCTTGCGGATGACGAGTTCGGCCTTGGTCCAGGCAAGGCCGGAATGGAAGTCCGAGCCGAGGCTGCCCTGGATGCAATGATCCGGCCACAGCGTCTGCTGGCCGTAGGGCATTTCGATCATGGTGAAGGGCTGCGCGCCCGGATGGCTGGAGGCGAAGCTCGAATGCCCGGCGGGATGCCAGTCCTGCGTCAGCACGACATGGTCGGCGTGCCGGATCATGTCATTGACCAGCGGCACGATCTCGTCGCCGCCGGTCACGGCCAACGCGCCGCCCGGGCAAAAGTCGTTCTGCAGGTCGATCACAACAAGCGCTTGGTCGGCCATTGGGCCTCCTTCTTCTCTGCGTTGGGCTCAGGCTCCAGTGGAAAGGTGCCGCTGACGCGACCGGAGGCAGAAACTTGACCAGATGGCCGGCCGCGTCAACCTCCGAAGGCGTAACAATCTCGTTGCATGCACCCTGGCAAGCACGGCGGCCCAAACTCTGGCTTTGACAATTTCCACCGGCTTGATATCATTTGCATACGAATGAATTTCCGGTTTGCGGACCGGCAAGATCATGCCTGGGGTAAACGCCCTGGGAGGGCCTTTTCGGGGAAGGCCCACTCTCTGGGAAGGCAAAGCGTGATCCGTTACGCGAAACCCACCACGGTCGACGAGGCGCTCGCTTTGCTTGGCGAGGGCGCCTGGCGCATTCTTGCCGGCGGCACGGATTTCTATCCGGCGCAGGGCGCGAAGCCGTTCCGCGACAATGTCCTCGACATCAATGGCCTCGCTGCTTTGCGCGGTATTGCCGAGACGGATGACCACTTTGTCATCGGCGCGCGCACGACCTGGACCGACCTCATCCGTCACCCCTTGCCGCCGGCTTTCGATGCGCTGAAACAGGCCGCGCGCGAGGTCGGTTCGCCGCAGATCCAGAACGTCGCCTCGGTGGCCGGCAATCTCTGCAACGCCTCGCCGGCCGCCGATGGCGTGCCGGGCCTGCTCGCGCTCGATGCCGAGGTCGAACTGCGCTCGGCGAGAGCGACGCGGCATCTGCCCTTGCCGGATTTCATTCTCGGCAATCGCCGCACGGCCCTGCGGCCTGGCGAAATGGTGACCGCCATTCGCGTGCCGAAGCTGGCCGCCGCCGGTGCATCGGCTTTCGTCAAGCTCGGCGCGCGGCGCTACCTCGTCATCTCCATCGCCATGGTAGCGGCGCGCCTGGTCGTGGCGAACGGCAGGGTTGCCGAAGCGGCCATTGCCGTCGGGTCCTGCTCGGCTGTCGCCAGGCGGCTTGCCGGCGTCGAGGCGGCGTTGCTCGGATTGCCTGGGGATGGCGGGCTCGCCGGCGCCATCCAGTCCGCGCCGATAACGGAACTGTCGCCGATCGCCGATGTGCGCGGCAGCGCCGAGTACAGGCTCGACGCGGTGCGCGAGATTGTTGCCCGGGCCGTGCTGACGGCCGCTGGGCCGATGAACGATCATATGGTGGCGGCGGCATGAGACAAGCTCAGCCTGACATGAACCAGGTTCTGCCCGAAGTGGATGAAGGTCGGCCGGATTTGGGCATAGTCCAGCCCGGCCTCGAGCGCGCCGACATCGCCTTCGCGGTCAATGGCGCCGCCGTCTCGGTCAACGTGCCGCCGCTGCGCCGGCTGTCCCAGGTCCTGCGCGACGAATTGCGGCTCACCGGCACCAAGGTCGGCTGCGATGCCGGCGATTGCGGCGCCTGCACGGTGCTGGTCGACGGCGATCCCGTCTGCGCCTGCCTGATGCCGGCGGCTTCGGCCGCGGGCGCATCGGTGACGACGGTCGAGGGGCTGGCCAACGGCCTGTTGTCAGCGCTGCAGGCTTCTTTCCTGGCCCATGGCGCGGCACAATGCGGCATCTGCACGCCGGCGCTGCTGGTGGCGGCGACAGCACTGTTGGACACGACGCCGAGACCAACCGAAATCGAGGTGCAGGATGCGCTGGGCGGGATTCTGTGCCGCTGCACCGGCTACCGGAAGATCATCGCGGCGGTGATGGACGCCTCCTCGCAAGTGGCAAGCCTCGATTTCCGCCTGCCCCAGTCCGGCCATGCGATCGGCGCGTCGCCCGTCAGGCTGGACGGTGTGCCAAAGGTGACCGGGGCCGAGAAATTCGGCGGCGATTCCTTCCCGGCCGATGCGCTTGCTGTGCTGGTGGTCCGCTCGCCGCATTATCACGCCGGCTTCGCCTTTGGCGACCTCGACGGCTGGGCAAGGAAGACCCCCGGCATCGTTGGTGTCTTCACGGCGGCCGACATTCCGGGCAAGAACTGTTTCGGCGTCATCGGCCCGTTTGCCGACCAGCCGGCGCTCGCCGAAGGGTTTGCGCGGCTTCGCGGCGAGGCGGTGGCGCTGGTCGCCGGCGAGCGCGAGGCAATTTTCGATCTGGACCTGTCGGATTTCCCAATCCGCTGGACCGAGCTGCCGCATGTCCTGCAGCCCAGCGAAGCACAGGCTGAGGGTGCTGCGCTGATCCATCGGAACCGCCCTTCGAACCTCTTGACCTCCGGCTTCGTCGAGCGCGGCGATCCCGAGGCGGCGCTTGCCGGCGCCGCTGTGACCGTGACCGGTGCGATCGACACCTCCTATGTCGAGCACGCCTATATCGAGCCCGAGGCCGGCCATGCCTATATGGACGCCGACACGCTGGTCGTCGTCGCCTGCACCCAGGCGCCCTATATGGACCGCGACGACACGGCGAAGGTGCTTGGCCTGGCTGTCGACAAGGTGCGCATCGTGCCGACCGCGACCGGCGGCGGCTTCGGCTCGAAACTCGACGTTTCGCTGCAGCCGCTGATCGGCCTCGTGGCGCTGAAGACCGGGCGTCCGGCCGCCTTGGCCTACACGCGCAACGAATCGATGATGTCGACCACCAAGCGCCACCCCGCAGAGATGAAGGCGACCATCGGCGCCGATGCCGACGGCCATGTCACCGGCATGATCTTTTCAGGCGATTTCAACACCGGCGCCTATGCCAGCTGGGGGCCGACCGTCGCCAACCGCGTGCCGGTGCATGCTTCCGGCCCCTACGCGACGCCGAACTACCGCGCCGAGGGCCGCGCCATCCACACCCATGGCCCGATCTCCGGCGCCTTCCGCGGCTTCGGCGTGCCGCAGGCGACGATCATGCAGGAGACGCTTTACGATGAGCTGGCCGGCAAGCTCGGCATCGACCGCCTCGATTTCCGCCTGAGAAACTGCCTTCGGAACGGATCCGAAACAGTCACCGGCCAGAAGCTGGAATCCGGCGTCGGCATTGCCGAATGTCTCGAGGCCTTGCGGCCACATTGGGCGCGGGCGGAAGCCGACGCGGATGCTTTCAACAATGCCAGTGGCGATAAAAAGCGCGGCGTCGGCGTGGCGTCCTGCTGGTATGGCTGCGGCAACACCTCGCTGCCCAATCCGTCGACCATCCGGGTCGGCATCGCGGCTGACGGTACCGTCATCCTGCACCAGGGCGCCGTCGACATCGGCCAGGGTTCCAACACCGTCATCGCGCAGATCTGTGCCGACGCGCTTGGCCTGCCGCTGGAAAGGTTCCGGCTGAAAAGCGCCGATACGGCAATCAGCCCCGACGCGGGCAAGACCTCTGCCTCGCGCCAGACTTTCGTGACCGGCAAGGCCGCCGAGAAGGCCGGGCGGGCCCTGCGGGAAAAGATCCTGCGCTTTGCCAATGTCTCCGAGAAGGCAAGCCTGCAACTGGACGGTGCGGCGATCGTCATCCGCGAAGGCGAAGCCGCGCGCCGCATCGATCTCGCCTCGCTCGACATGGATGCCGAGGGCTTCGTCTTCCGCGCCGAGGAGACCTACGACCCGCCGACACTGCCGCTCGATGCCAAGGGCCAGGGCAAGCCCTATGCCGTCTATGGCTATGGCGCGCAGATCGCCGAACTGGAGGTCGATCTCAAACTCGGCACGGTCAAGCTGATCAAGATCACCGCCGCGCATGATGTCGGCAAGGCGATCAACCCGCTGCTGGCCGAGGGCCAGATCGAGGGCGGCATCGCGCAAGGCATCGGCATGGCGCTGATGGAAGAGTACATTCCCGGCCGCACCGAGAATCTGCACGACTATCTCATCCCGACCATCGGCGACGTGCCGCCGATCGAAACCATCCTGGTCGAGGTTCCCGATCCCGAAGGGCCGTTCGGCGCCAAGGGCCTGGGCGAGCATGTGCTGATCCCGACGGCACCCGCGATCCTCAACGCCATCCGCCATGCCACCGGCGTGCTGGTCACCAAGGTTCCGGCGACGCCGACGCGCATCCGCGCTGGCATCCGTGAAAAGGATGGCATCCGCGAAAAGGAGGCACGCGCATGAGTGAGCTTGCCGAGCGTTTTGAGACCCATGATCCCGGCGAGAAGCTGGTGGCGGAGAAGATCCGCTGCGATGCCTGCCCGGTCATGTGCTACATAGCCGATGGTCGCACCGGCGCCTGCGACCGCTACGGCAATGCCGGCGGCCGGATCGTGCGCATGGACCCGCTGACCATTCTCGACCATGCTGCCGAGACCGGCGGGACAATCGTGCCCTTCGTCGCCGAAGGCGAGGCATGGGACGGCGAACTGGTCAACACCGGCCGCCGCTTCGTCACGGCAATCGGCGCGGGCACCACCTATCCCGACTACAAGCCGGCGCCGTTCATCGTCAGCCAGCAAGTCGAAGGCGTCGATCTCGTCACCGTCGTCACCGAAGGCATTTTTTCGTATTGCGGCGTCAAGGTGAAGATCGACACCGACCGTCATATCGGACCCGAAACGGCAATCGTGCGCTCGCAAGGCGAGGCGATCGGCCATGTCACGACGGGCGAATATGGCTCGCAGATGCTGTCGCTGGGCGGCGTGCACCATCTGACCGGCGGCTCCAAGGCGGAAGGCCGGGCAACCTGCGACGCGCTGCTCAATCTGTGCAACCGCAAGCCGGTGGAACTGACCATCGACGGCGGCGCCACCATCATCGTGGAAGCCGGCAAACCGCCTGTCATCGACGGCAAGCAAGAACACCGCATGCGCGTCGGCTGCGGCTCGGCCACCATCGGCATGTTCGCCACGCAATGGCGCGGGCTGGTCGACGAGGTGGTGGTGGTCGACGACCACATCACCGGCGTTGTCTCCGAGCACCAGGCCGGCAAGGTGCTGGGCTGGCAGGACACGGGCATCAAAATCGTCGGACGCCGTTCGACGCCGGGCCGCTATTTCAAGGTCTCCGAGCCCGGCCTCGGCTGGGGCGGCACCTCGATTTCCGACCCGCTGTCGATCCTCGGTGAGTGGAACGCCAAGAAGGGCGCGCGGCCGGGCCTGTCGCTGTTGATGGTTTCGACCACCGGCGAGCAGTTCGCCTATTACGAGCTCGACGACGAATTGAAGCCGGTGCAGAAGCCGTTTCCTGAGCGGTTGCAGAAGTCGGTCAATCTGATCGAGGACAATTGCGAGCCGGCGCTGTGCACCGTGCTGTTCATCGGCGGTGCCGGCGGCTCACTGCGCGCCGGCGTCACCGAAAACCCGGTCAATCTCACCCGCTCGGTGCAAGGCCTGAAGACTTACGTGACGGTCGGCGGCGCGCCGGTCTATGTCTGGCCGGGCGGCGGCATCACGCTGATGGTCGATGTCACCCGGGTGCCTGAAGGTGCCTTCGGCTATGTGCCAACGCCGGCGCTGGTGGCGCCGATCGAGTTCACCTTGCGCCGTGACGACTATGTCAGGCTTGGCGGCTACGAGGCCGAGATCCGCAGTGTCGAGGATATCGTCGCCAAGGGCGGCGAGTACCTCAACCCGCGCCACGGCACGGGTGCGCCGTCCGACAATCCATGGCCGCCGCTGGCGCAGCTGCGGCGCGCCGCATCGAACGGAGCCTGACGATGGACGGCCCGCAGGCACATTGGCTGCAGGACAGCAAGCGGCTGCATCTCAACCATGGGCCGATCGATCTGATCGTCGAGGCCTTTGGCGAGGCGCAGGAATGCCGCCTGGCCTATGAGCAAGCGGTCGCGCGCTTCCAGACGGTCCTGATCGAGCTGGTCAGGGAGCTTCCCGAATTGCGGCTCCCGGCATTTTTCCTGGCGCCGCGCGCCTTTGAAGGCCCGACGGCGCGCCGCATGGAAGCGGCCGTCATGCCGCTCGCGGAATGTTTCATAACGCCGATGGCCGCCGTCGCAGGATCGGTAGCCGACGAAATGCTCGCCGCATTGCTTGCCGGCCGCAGGCTCGAGCGCGCCTATGTCAACAATGGCGGCGACAGCGCCCTCCACCTCGGCACGGGCCGATCGATCGGCCTGGCGGTCGCCGGCACCGGCAACGGCATGGCCGACCGGATCACGATCCGCGCGGAGGATGGCGTTCGCGGCGTCGCCACCAGCGGCTGGCGCGGCCGTTCCTTCTCGCTTGGCATTGCCGACGCCGTCACCGTGCTGGCGCGGACCGGTGCCGAGGCCGATGCGGCGGCGACGCTCATTGCCAATGCGGTGGACCTGCCCGGCAATCCCGCCATCCAGCGCATTCCCGCATGTGAACTGTCGCCCGACAGCGACCTCGGCGCGCGGCTGGTGACGCAAGGCGTCGGCACGCTTGCGCCTGGCGAGGTGGCGCGGGCGCTGGACAATGGCCTTGCCGTCGCCGAAGATTTTCGCCGGCGCGGCCTGATTGCCGGATCGGCGCTGTTTCTTGGCGGTGAGGCCCGCATCAGTGGTTCCGTGGCGCTTGCCGCACCCAACAAAAATCCGAGGGAGGAAGTTGCCCATGCCTGAGTTTCCGATCCGCAAGATCGCAGTGCTGAGCGAAGAGATATTTCATGAGGGCGGTCCGGTCGCGGACGTGCCGCGCCGGCGTGCCGCGGCCATGGCTGTGGTCAAGAACCCGTTCGCAGGGCGCTATGTCGAGGATCTGCAGAGCGCCATGGACGATCTGAAGCCTCTCGGCCTGCTGCTTTCCGACAGGCTGATCGCCGCATTGGGCGGCGACGTCAAACAGATCGACGGCTACGGCAAGGGTGCCATTGTCGGCACGGCGGGCGAGCTGGAGCACGGCGCGCTCTGGCACGTGCCGGGCGGCTACGCCATGCGCGAGCGGCTTGGCGACGCCAAGGCGATCGTGCCGTCGGCCAAGAAAGTCGGCGCCTTCGGCTCAAAGCTCGACGTGCCGCTCGGCCACATCAACGCCGCCTATGTGCGCAGCCATTTCGACGCCATGGAAGTCGGCATCAGCGACGGGCCGCGTCCCGACGAGATCCTGTTCTGCCTCGCCATGACCTGTGGCCCGCGCATTCACAACCGCATGGGCGGCCTGGCGGCCGACGGCATCAAGGCCTGGGACGGGCTGCGGTGAGCGGCGAGGACAATCTGCTCAAGCTGGTCGAGGTCGAAGAACCCGAGGACCACGATTACCTGCTGCAGGAGCAGGTCGGCTTCATCCTGCGCAAGGCGCACCAGCGCCACGTCTCGATCTTCGCCGCGCATATCGGCGACCTGACGCCGCCGCAATTCGCCGCACTGGCCAAGCTGCGCGATGTCGGCGAGACCTCTCAGAACCAGCTCGGCACGCTGATCGCCATGGATGCGGCGACAGTGAAGGGCGTGATCGACCGGTTGAAGGCGCGCGGCCTGGTCGAACTCTCCAAGCATGAGGGCGACAAAAGGCGGCTGCTGGTCAATCTGACCGCGGAAGGCCGCGACGCGATCGAACGCCTGATCCCGCTGGCGCGCGAGATCACCAGGGAGACGCTGGCGCCGCTCTCGGCCAAGGAGATCGCCACCTTCATGAAGCTGCTGGCCAAGCTGGCGTAGGGTGCCGCCACGATCCATCGCATCAAATGGCGATCAGAGCGTGAACGCTTCCCTGCACAGTTCCTGCAGCTTCGAAAAGACGCCCTTGCCGCCGGTGATGACCTGCGTGCCGCTCTGCAGCACCGTCTTGGGATCCGCCTGCAGGACGGTGCCGCCGGCCTCCTCGATCAGCAACATGCCGGCCAGGCAGTCCCAGGCGTTCATGTGTTCCTCGACATAGCCAAGCAGCCGGCCCGAGGCCACATAGGCCAGCATCAGGGCGCCGGACGCGTTGCGGAAGAAGACACCGCCTTCGGCGAGGATCTTCTTGATCAGCACGGCGATGTTCTCGGCCTCGGCGCGGTTCGAGAATCCGGTCCCCACCGAGCCTTCTTCCAGGCTGGTCGCGGCACTTGCCTTGATCGGCCTGCCGTTGATGAAGGCGCCGCCGCCGCGCCTGCCATGGAACGTCTCCCCGGTCGACGGTTCGTGGATGACGCCGACGATCGTCTCCCCGTCCCTTGCGCAAGCGATCACCACGCACCAGGCCGGAATGCCGCGCACGAAATTGGCGGTGCCGTCGATGGGATCGATGACCCAGGCATAACCGCTCGAGCCGGCGACAGAAGCGTGTTCCTCGCCGACGATGCCGTCCTGCGGATAGTCCTTGGCGATCGCCGCACGTATGAACAGCTCGACCTCGCGGTCGGCCTGCGAGACCAGGTCCTGATGGCCCTTGCTCTCGATGGTCAGGCTTTCCAGATCGCGGAAATATTCGAGCCCGCGTTCGCCGGCCCGCCGCGCCAGATCGATGGCAAACTGCATGCGGGCGTCAAGATCATGGGTCACGGGAAGGCTCGCTCTTGCTGGGGATGCGCCCGCCACTTAGCAGAGCATCGCCGCCGGCAAAAGCACCTGGCGGATAAAAGTCAGGCCGCTTGCGACAGCGATTTGTGGGCCTCAGCCAGGATCTCGAACGACCGCACCCGCGCCGCGTGATCGAAGATTTGCGCGGTGACCATCAGCTCGTCGGCGCCGGTGCGGCGCACGAAGGCATCGATGCCCTGGCGCACTGTTTCGGGAGAACCGACGACGGCGCAGGACAGCGCCTGGCCGAGCATGGTCTTGGCCATCGGGTCGAGATCGCGGTCATAGTTCTCGACCGGTGGCGGCAACCGTCCGGGACGGCCGGTGCGCAGATTGACGAAGGCCTGCTGCAGCGAGGTGAACAGCAGCCGCGCCTCGGCATCGGTGGGCGCGGCAAAGACGTTGAGGCCGAGCATCACATGCGGCCTGTCGAGCTGTTCGGACGGCTGGAAGCGCGAGCGGTAGATGTCCAGCGCATGATCGAGCTCGGCCGGCGCGAAATGCGAGGCGAAGGCGTAGGGCAGGCCGAGCATGGCGGCGAGCTGCGCGCCGTAGAGGCTGGAGCCGAGAATCCAGATCGGAACGGTCTGGCCCTCGCCCGGCACGGCCCTGAGGCGCTGGCCTTTCTCCGCCGGCAGGAAATAGCCCATCAGTTCGACCACGTCCTGCGGGAAGTTGTCGGCGCCGGCCTCGAGGTTGCGGCGCAAGGCGCGCGCGGTGTTCATGTCGGTGCCGGGCGCCCGGCCGAGGCCGAGATCGATGCGGCCGGGAAACAGAGCGGCCAGCGTGCCGAATTGCTCGGCGATCACCAGCGGCGCATGGTTGGGCAGCATGATGCCGCCGGCACCGACTCGGATGGTTTTGGTGCCGCCGGCTACATGGGCGATGACCACGGATGTGGCGGCGCTCGCAATGCCCGGCATGTTGTGGTGCTCGGCCAGCCAGTAGCGCTTGTAGCCCAGCCGCTCGGCATGGCGGGCGAGATCGAGCGAGTTGGCAAGCGACTGCGAGGCATCGCTGCCTTCGACGATCGGCGACAGGTCGAGAACGGACAATTCGGTCATGCGGTGGTCTCCACGATCTTCGTCTCACGCACTTTGGCCTCGAAAGCAGCGCGGTCGGGAATGATGATGCCGAGCAGGCCTTGCAGCGTGTCGGCGAGTTCGGCGGCGGTGGCCATCTCCGTCTGCTCGGTGCGGCCGCCAAGGTGATGGATCGACAGGCGGTTTCCCCGCAGCGCGTAACGCCGATCCGGCGCGGCGCGCGCCGCAATGACGGAGGAGAGGAAATGCGATGTCGGGCTGGTCGACAGGAAGTGATTGGTGACGGAATATTCGACCTCGTATTGCGGCTGCAGGTCGAAGCGGTAGAGCGGGCGCCAGTCGCCGCCGATGGCGGCCTGCAGGCGGAAATGATCGCCGGCCTCGACGATGCGGAATGGCTCATGCGGGGTTTTCTGTTCCGGGCCGGGATCCAGCAGCAGCGGCGCGGTCAGGGTCAGGCCGCCGAAGCCGACATCGGCGATGTAGGTACGGCCATCGAGCTCGACGCGCAAAAGCATGTGGCTGCGCGCGGTGATGGCGTCCTCGCTCTGGCCCCAGAGCACGCGCGCGGCCAGGCCGCCGACCTCGAACCCAAGCGCCCGCAGCGCATGCATGAAGAGGAGGTTGTGCTCGAAGCAATAACCACCACGCCCGCCAAGGACGATCTTGTCCTGCAGCGCGGCGAGGTCGAGCCGGACCGGGCGGCCAAGAAACGGATCGATGTTCTCGAAGGGGATCGCCTGCGGATGCGCGAAATGCAGCGCCCTCAGCGTATCCAGCGACGCGTCGCGCGGACCGGCGTAGCCGATGCGCGCGAGATAGGCGTCGAGGTCGAAGGCAGGAGCATCGCTCATAAGGAAGGCACCGGACGTTGATCGGCCGGATATAGGCATTCGATTCGGCCGCCGCAAACAACGTCCGCCTTCTATGCCGCCGCCTTGCCGTTCTCCTCGACGGGTTCGTCCTCGACCACGGCGGGTTGCTGCGCGGCGAGGAAATTGCCGACATGGCCAAGCCCTTCGAAATGGTCGCAGAACACCTTGATGACGACCAGCAGCGGCACCGCCATCAATGCGCCGACGAAACCCCACAGCCACGACCAGAAGGCAATGGCGATGAAGATCGCCACCGCGTTGATTTCCAGGCGCCTGCCGACCACCATCGGTGTCACGAACTGGCCTTCGACGACATCGCACAAAAGCACGAAGGCCGGCGCCAGAAGCGCGTAGGAGATGGTGTCGAAGCTGATCAGCGCCATCACCGCCACCAGCACGATGGTCAGCAGCGCGCCGACATAGGGCAGGAAGTTGAACAATGCGGCGGCGACACCCCAGACCAGCGGGTTGGGCATGCCGAGCGCCCACAGGCCAAGGCCGATGACGGTGCCGAGACCCGCATTGATGATGGTGACGGTGAGCAGATAGTGCGAGATTTCGTGCTCGACGTCATAGACGACGCGCAGCGCCCGCTTCTTCTCGGTGAGGCTGGCGAAGGACTGGATGATCTTCTCGTAGAACATCGTGCCCGAGGCGAGCAGGAACAGCGACAGCACGAAGATGATGGTGAGGCTTGTACCCGCCGCCAGGATGTTGCTGGCGGCCGACGACAGGATACCGGACTGGGCGACGGCCACCTTCTGGACGCCAGGCTCCTGCGAGGTTTCGGTCATCTGCTCGATCTGATGCGAGACCTGCATGATCCTTTCCAGCGGACGCCGCAATTGCGCCAGCCGCTCGGTGAGTTGCTGGCCGATCGACGAGGTGTTGTTGAGGAGATCGATGACAGGACCTGAGAGCAAATAGCCGGCGCTGGCGAACACGCAGATGGACAAAAGCACCAGGAGCGTCGCCGAAACCGCTTCGGGAATGCCGCGCTTGCGCAGCAGCCGCACGATCGGCGTCAATGTCAGCGCCAGCAGGAAAGCGAGCATGACCGGCATGAAGAAGGCACGGCCGAAATAGAGCGCATAGACGGTCATGAAGATGAAGATGCCGACCAGCAGCGAACGCATCAGGTGGGTGTCCGCGCGGGCTTCGACGCGCGGATCCGGGCTATCGGCAACGCCAGCGCCCGTAGCGTCGGGTTCGGCTTTCATCATGGACCCTCAGCGACGCACCGTATCTGGTGCAGTCCGTTGACGAAAAACGCCGGCGCGCCAGCAAGGTTCCTTTAGCCGGCAAGGCCCTTCATGCGACGGGCGCGGCCACCGCCGGCGCGGACTTCGCCGTTTCCTTGCGCACGATCGGCGCCACTTTGGTGCCGTAGAGTTCGATCGCCTTCATGATCTTGGCATGCGGCATGGTGCCGATCGCCATCTGCAGCAGGAAGCGGTCATTGTTGAAGATCCTGTGCTGGGCGACGATCTTCTCGGCCACCTGCTCTGGACTGCCGACGAACAGGGCGCCGTCGGGACCACGCGACTGGTCGAAATGCGCCCGCGATGTCGGGCCCCAGCCACGCTCGCGGCCGATGCGGTTCATCACCTCGGCCTGCGGGCCGTAGAAATCGTCGGCCGCCTGTTCGGTGGTGTCGGCGATGAAGCCGTGCACGTTGATGCTGGTGGCGAGACCCGCCGGGTCGCTGCCGGCGCGCCTGGCGGCCTCGCGGTAGAGGTCGAACAGCGGCGCGAAGCGCGCCGGCTCGCCGCCGATGATGGCAAGTGCCAGCGGCAGGCCGAGCGCACCCGCGCGGGCGGCGGACTGCGGCGTCCCACCAATCGCGATCCAGACCGGCAGCCTGTCCTGGAAGGGCCGGGGATAGACGCCGCGATCGTTGATCGGCGCACGCAGATTGCCGGACCAGGTGACCTTGACGCTGTCACGGATGGCGAGCAGCAAATCCAGCTTTTCCGCAAAGAGCTCGTCATAGTCTTCCAGATTGTAGCCGAACAGCGGGAAGGATTCGATGAACGAACCGCGCCCGGCCATGATCTCGGCACGGCCGCCCGAGAGAAGATCGAGCGTGGCGAACTGCTGGAAGACGCGCACCGGATCGTCGGAGGACAATACCGTGACCGCGCTGGTCAGCTTGATGCGCTTCGAGCGCTCGGCGGCAGCGGCGAGCGCCACGACCGGCGCGGAGGCGGCATAATCGGGCCGGTGATGCTCGCCGAGACCGAAGACGTCGAGACCGACCTGGTCGGCGAGTTCGACCTCCTCGATCAGGTTGCGCAAGCGCTCATGCGGCCCGATGGCGCCCGGGCCGGGCTGCGGGCTGACGTCGGCGAAAGTGTAGAGACCGAGTTCCATTTGATGTCATCCTGGTGTTGGGTTTTGCAGCTAGACGTAGCGAGCGAGCTGTCTTGCCGCCAGAGGCGTGGACGGTGAACAGTGCATGTCGGTTTGGGCGGCAAAAGGCGTCTCCCGGCGGCAACATCACGGAATTTCATGGCTGGCATACCGTTTTGGCGCTTGAACTCTCGGCATTCGCGCGTATGTAAGCCTCGCGAATTGACTTCAGGGAAGTGGACTTGGCTATCTACAGGGAAAAAGACATTTTCGAGCGGCGCAACGCCGCGAACGAGGCAAAGAAGGCGCTTCTGGAGCGCTTCAAGTCAAAGCCGGCGGCAGATGATCCTGCGGTGCTGGCGAGACAGGCCGAACGCAAGGCAATCCTCCAGGCTCGTGAGATCCGCGAAGCCGAGAAGGCAAGGCTGAAGCAGGAAAAGCTGGCACGCGAAGCCGCGGAGAAAGCCGAGCGCGAGGCAGCAGCCGAAGCGGCACGCATCGCCGCCGAAGAGGCAGCCCAGGCCGAGGCCAAAATTCGGGAAGCCGAAGAGACCGAGCGCATTGCCCGCCTGCTCGCCGACGAGGCCGAGCGCAAGGCCAAGCGCGACGCACGCTATGCGGCGCGCAAGGCACGGACCGGCAGGGCTCCTCCGGGCTTTTCCGCCCGCTAGCAGCTTCGGCGCAGCCAAGCTCGAACATTGAATCAGGGTCGTCCTGCAGCGGCCCTGAAGGTGTTTGTGCGGCGCTTTTTCCTGTTGGACGCATATCGCCGTCCCACGCCGCCTTCAGGCCGCGAATTTCAGCCCCATGATGCCGCAAACGATCAGCGCGATGCAGCCGAGGCGGATCGCGGTGGCGGGCTCGCCGAGCAGCCAGATGCCGAACAGGGCCGTGCCGACCGTGCCGATACCGGTCCACACCGCATAGGCGGTGCCGACGGGAAGCGCCTTCAGCGCCAGGCCAAGCAAGGTGAGACTGACGATCATCGAGGCGACCGTGAGCACGGTTGGAACCAGCCTGGTAAATCCGTCGGTGTATTTAAGGCCGATCGCCCAGCCGATTTCGAAGAGGCCAGCGAAAAACAGAAAAGTCCAGGACATCGGAACGCTCCATCCAGCACCGGGCCGGAGACAGGATCCGATCCTCAGATACCGATCATTATGGCGGGTCGTCCCGACCGTATTGTTGGGGAGGCGCGGGGTCGTCCCCGCACCGTCGATATAGGCTGTCCAAACGCCCGATCAACCCGGCGGCATTGTCTGACGCCGCCGGTGGGATTTGCGTGCCTGACTTGCCGAGGCCTACTTTTCCTTGATGCGCATCGCCTTGACCGGCGGCGCCTTCAGGGCGGGAGCGGGTGCCGGCTTCTTGGCATCCTTCTTCGGCTTGCGGGCTTCCTTGCCTGCCTTCATCGCACCTTTAGCCATGATTCGTTCCTCCAGTTGCGGGGAATGAAGTGAAACAAGAGAAACGCTTTGCTGCAAGTGGGCAGTGTCTGTCGCAACCGCCGGCCGACTGCTTTCAACCGGTTTCTAATTTGCTCGTAAACCATGGCCGTCCGTGCCATTCTCGTTTTCGCACTGCAGCATCGACCCGCGCCTTCGCCCGGGTGATCGTCGGGCAGGCCGGTCAGGACGACAATGCGGATCCACATCGGCTGCGCGATGAGTTTCGACTTCCCGCAGGAGACGCCGCTCATCGCGATGCTCAATGTCCACTATTCCCGCGCATCCGACCTCGAGCGGCCGGATTTCCTGACCTCCAGCCCGCCAGTTCCGGTTGAGGGTTATCGCGACAGTTTCGGCAATTGGTGCAATCGCTTCGTCGCGCCGCCCGGGCGATTCACCTTCGGTACGGATGCGGTGATCCGCGACACCGGCACATTCGAGATGGGCGAGCCGATGGCCTGGCAGCACGAGGTGCGCGACCTGCCGGCCGAGACGCTGCTGTTCCTGCTGCCCAGCCGGTTTTGCGAGAGCGACCTGTTGGCCAACGAAGCCTGGCGGCTGTTCGGCCATACGCCGCTCGGCATTCCGCGCGTGCAGGCGGTGTGCGATTTCGTCCACAACCACATCGTCTTCAACTACGGCAACGCGCGGCCGACGCGCACCGCTGCGGAAGCCTATCGGGAACAGAGCGGCGTCTGCCGCGATTTCGCGCATCTTGCCGTCACCTTCTGCCGGGCGCTCAACATCCCGACGCGCTACTGCACCGGCTACATCAGCGATATCGGTATGCCGAAGCCGTGGTCGAGCATGGATTTCGCCGCCTGGATGGAAGTCTATCTCGGCGGCCGCTGGCATGTTTTCGACCCGCGCAACAATGCGCCGCGCATCGGCCGTATCCTGATCGCTTCCGGGCGCGACGCCGCGGATGTGCCGCTAACCCATATTTTCGGACCGGGGACACTGGCCGGCTTCAAGGTGTGGACCGACGAGATCGTCGAATAGTCGCGGTCTCCCGCCGGCCGGTCCCAAACAAATCGCGTCTTGAACGACCCGGCAGTTGGCGCGTTATGGTGGAGCTGCGGCCGTCCGGCCGTTAGACAGGGGCACGTTGAACGAGGACCAAACCGCATGGCCGGTCACGGCGGCTCCAAAATGGTCATCTATGCGGCACTTGCCGGCAATCTGGCGATCGCGCTGACCAAATTCGCCGCCGCCTTCTTCACCGGCAGCTCGGCGATGCTGTCGGAAGGTGTGCATTCGCTGGTCGATACCGGCAATGGCGGCCTGCTGCTCTACGGCATGCACCGTGCCGCGCGCCCGGCCGACCGCACGCATCCGCTCGGGCATGGCCGCGAACTCTATTTCTGGAGCTTCATCGTTGCCCTCCTGGTCTTCGCGCTGGGCGCCGGCGTGTCGTTCTACGAGGGCATCATCCACATCATGGCGCCGGAGCCTGTCGCCAACGTCAAGGTGAACTATGTCGTTCTCGGCCTGTCCTTCCTGTTCGAGGGCAGCTCCTGGCTGGTGGCGCTGAAGGAATTCCGCCGAGAGAAAGGCAAACAGAGCTGGCTGCAGGCCGTGCAGTCGAGCAAGGACCCGAGCGTCTATACCGTGCTGTTCGAGGACAGCGCGGCGCTTGTCGGCCTGATCGTCGCCTTTGCCGGCATATTGGCGGCGGAGTTGCTCGAGATGCCGGAACTCGACGGCGCCGCCTCGATCGGCATCGCGCTCATTCTCGGCGCCACGGCGATTTTCCTCGCCCGCGAAAGCAAGGGGCTGCTGATCGGCGAGCCGGCGTCGCCCGAAGTGCAGAAAAAGGTGCTGGCGATCGTGCAGCAGGATCCGGCGGTGCAGCACGCGAACGGCGTCCTGACCGTCCATATGGGACCGCAAGAGATCGTTGCCGGGCTCAGCATCGAATTCGAGGACCATCTGTCGGCGCCGGAGATCGAAGCCTGTGTCGAGCGCATCGAGGCACGGCTGAAGAAGGAGATGCCGGAGATCACGCGGCTGTTCGTCAAGCCGCAGACCACGGGCACCTGGGAGCAGCGGCGCAAGCTGATCGAAACGGCATCGAACTAGTCCTGGACCAGCGCTGCACCGTTGCCCCGTCGCATTGCCTTGCTAAGATCAGGCGACGGATTTCGGAGGAACGACCATGAAGATCGACGGCGGGTGCCATTGCGGCGCCATCACTTACGAAGCTGAGGTAGATCCGGAAAAAACCTCGATCTGCCACTGCACGGACTGCCAGCAGCTGACCGGCACGGCCTTCCGTGTCTCGGTGCGGGTGCCGGAGGAAAGCTACCAGATCACCAAGGGCACGCCAAAGGTCTACATCAAGACCGGGGCCAGCGGCGCCAAGCGCGCCCAGGGCTTCTGCGGCAACTGCGGTTCGCATCTCTATGCGACATCGGTTGGTGACGGACCGAAAGTCTACGGTATCCGGGCGGGCACGGCGCGGCAGCGCGATGAGCTGGTCCCTCGGACGCAATACTGGCACCGGTCGGCGCTGCACTGGCTGCCGGAATTCGAGGGGACCAAGATCGTGGACGAGCAGTAGCCTCGGCCCTCCCGGTCGAAAGCCGCCCTAGACAAGCAATTATGTGCTAGCTTGGCCCGCCATCAAAGGGGCGGGTGATGACGATGTTGGAAACGGACAAACTGTTCGCCGGCTCGATCCCGGAAAACTACGACCGCTATATGGTGCCGTTGATTTTCGAGCCATTCGCCGCGGACCTTGCACGGCGGGCAGCGTCCTTTTCGCCCAAAGCCGTCCTGGAAGTCGCCGCGGGCACCGGGGTCGTCACCCGCGCCTTGGCGCCAAAACTGTCCCCTGACGCAACCTATGTCGTGACCGACCTCAACCAGCCGATGCTCGACTACGCCGCTTCGCGACAGGCTCGCGACGGTCGCATCCAATGGCGCCAGGCCGATGCCATGGCGCTACCGTTCGAAGACGCGGCCTTCGATCTCGTTTGCTGCCAGTTCGGCGCGATGTTCTTTCCCAGCCGCCCATCCGCCTACCGCGAGGCCAGGCGGGTGCTGAAACCCGGCGGGCATTTCCTGTTCAACGTTTGGGATCGCATCGAGGAGAATGTCTTCGCCGATGATGTGACCAATGCGCTGGCCAGGATGTTTGCGAACGATCCGCCGCGCTTTCTCGCCCGCACGCCGCATGGCTACCACGATACGGCGCTGATCCGCGGCGAGCTGGAAGAGGCCGGCTTTTCCGGTGTGGCGATCGAAACGAGGGCTGAACAAAGCCGCGCCCCCTCGCCGCGCCTGCCGGCCGTGGCCTATTGCCAGGGAACGGTGCTTCGCACCGAAATCGAGGCCAGGGATCCCGGGAAACTGGACGCCGCAACGGATTACGCCGCATCCGCGATTGCGGCCAGACATGGCAGCGGCGCGGTTGCCGCCAAAATCCAGGCGCACGTCATCGTGGCCATGGCCTAGGCCGGAATTGCCGGCTAGAGCAGTTCACCGTTTCACGGAAACGGCAACCCGCTCTAACTCTTTGTTTTAACGCAATTCCGGACGGAAAACCGTTTCACACTTTTCCTGGAATTGCTCTAGTCGTCGCCTTCGACGACCCGCAGCCTGAGCTGCCCGGTCTTTGAATCGGCAGCGCGCGGACCGGGCTCGAGTCTCGCCGCGGGCGCCCGTGACGGCGTCTCCGGGCCGGCATCGCCATCGGCCTGCGCGCCGAACTCCAGCGCCTCGATCTTCTGGCCGCGCTTGGTCACTTTCGATGTCGAGACCAGGATATCGTCGATGTCCTTGGCCGACTGGCCGAAATGCACCTGCAGCTTGCGCACGCGCTCGTCGACGCGCGCGACATCCTCCATCAGCCGGATGACCTCGCCCTGGATCAGATGCGCCTGTTCGCGCATGCGGGCATCCTTGAGGATCGCCTGGATGACCTGGATCGACAGCATCAGCAGCGACGGCGAGACGATGACAACGCGGGCGCGGTGCGCCTTGTGGACGATCGCCTCGAAATTCTCGTGGATCTCGGCGAACACCGATTCCGACGGCACGAACATGAAGGCGGTGTCCTGCGTCTCGCCCTGGATCAGGTATTTTTCCGAGATATCGCGGACATGGATCTCGATGTCGCGGCGGAAGGCCTGGGACGCGACCTTCTGCAGGTCGGCGCCGTCGGCCGCGCGGATGGCATTCCAGGCTTCCAGCGGGAACTTGGCATCGATGGCCAGCGAGGGCGCGCCGTTCGGCATCTTCACCAGGCAGTCGGGCCGGCTGCCGTTCGACAGCGTCGCCTGGAATTCATAGGCGCCATGCGGCAGGCCGTCGGCGACGATCGCCTCCATGCGCGACTGGCCGAAGGCACCGCGCGTCTGCTTGTTGGAAAGGATCGCCTGCAGCTGCACGACCTGGCCGGCGAGCGACTGGATGTTGCCTTGCGCGACATCGATGATGGCCAGCCGCTCCTGCAGCTTGGCCAGGCTCTCATGCGTCGATTTGGTCTGCTCGGTCATGGTCTGGCCGAGGCGGCCGGTCATGGCGTCGAGGCGCTGGCCGATCGACTGGGTCAGCTCCGCCTGGCGCGCGCCGAACACTTCGGCGATGGCGCCCATGCGGCCCTGCATCTCGGCCTGGCTTTGCAAGATGCCGGCCATCCGCGCCTCGGCGTCGCGGGCATGATCGGCGGCTTCCGCGGCAGCGACCGCGCGCGCCTTGGCCGAGCGCCACAGCGCGACGACCAGCGCCACGAACAGGCCGAGAAACAACAAGGCGCCGAAGGCCAGGGCGTGGCCCAGCGTGATTGTCGAGGCGCCAAGCCGTGCGACGGGCTGCGAAAGGATGGTGCTCAGATCATTCATGTGGACAGCATAGCCGATTCGGTGGGCTGGCACAGATCAAAACGTGAACGATACTCAGGTCCACCGGTTGACGCTTTTCGCTGGACGTCTTACGTGGGACGCCATGCCGATCAAGCCGCTCATCATCCTTCCCGATCCCATCCTGCGCCAGGTTTCCAAGCCGGTGGAGCGCGTCGATGCGCCTTTGCGCAAACTGGCCGACGACATGCTGGCGACCATGTATGACGCGCCCGGCATCGGGCTGGCGGCAATCCAGATCGGCGAGCCGCTGCGCATGCTGGTGATCGATCTCGCCAAGGAAGACGAAACGCCGGCGCCGCATGTCTTCATCAACCCGGAGATCCTGGAAAGCGCCGATCAGCGCTCGGTCTACGAGGAAGGCTGCCTGTCGATTCCCGACTATTACGCCGAGGTGGAACGCCCGGCTTCCGTTCGCGTGAAATATCTCGACCGCGACGGCAAGTTGCAGGAGATGGAGGCCGAGGGGCTGATGGCGACCTGCCTGCAGCACGAGATCGACCATCTCAACGGCGTGCTGTTCATCGACCATATCTCCAAGCTGAAGCGCGACATGGTGGTGAAGAAATTCAAGAAGCTCGCCAAGGACAAGGCGCCGGGCAAGCTGGTGGGATAGGGGAACATGCCCCTGCGCGTCATCTTCATGGGCACGCCGGAGTTTTCGGTGCCGACGCTGCGCGCGATCGCCGAGGCCGGACATGAGATTTCCGCCGTCTACACGCAGCCGCCGCGCGCCGGCGGCCGGCGCGGGCTGGAGCTGACGCCGTCGCCGGTGCAGCGCGAGGCCGAACGGCTGGGCATCGAGGTGCGCACGCCGATATCCCTCAAGGGCGACGCCGAGCAGGCGGCTTTCAGCGCCCTGCGGACCGATATCGCCGTGGTCGTCGCCTATGGTTTGCTGCTGCCGAAGGCGATTCTTGACGCGCCCCGGCTTGGCTGCATCAACGGCCATGCATCGCTTTTGCCGCGCTGGCGCGGTGCCGCCCCCATCCAGCGCGCCATCATGGCTGGTGACCTGGAAAGCGGCATGATGGTAATGCGCATGGAAGAGGGGCTGGACACCGGACCGGTGGGATTGCTTGAAAAATGCACCATCGAACCCGATATGACAGCCGGCGATCTGCATGATCGGTTGATGCGCGTCGGTGCTGCCCTGATGGTGGAAGCGCTGGCGCGGCTGGAGGGGAACACCCTGACATTTACCGCGCAAGCGGCGGAAGGGGTGACTTACGCCAGAAAAATCGATAAATCCGAGACGCGGGTGGACTGGACTCGGCCTGCGGCCGAGGTCCACAACCATCTTCGCGGCCTGTCGCCCTTTCCCGGCGCCTGGTCCGAAATAGACATTGGCGGCCGCATGGAACGGCTGAAACTGCTTCGCTCGACGCTGTCCGAAGGCCTGTCGCTTTCGGAAGGTTTGGGCGAGTCGGGAGGAATTCTCGATGACCGGCTGACGGTCGCCTGCGGGGCAGGCGCGATCAGGCTGGTCGAAGTTCAACGCGCGGGCGGAAAGCCCGCCGCCGCGTCGGAATTCCTGCGCGGAGCCAAGATCGTAAAAGGAATGAAGTTCTCATGAGCATGATGTCGATACGCGCGGCAACGCCGCGGGATCGCGAGGCAATTCGCCTCGTCGAGGAACACGCCTTCGGCCAGCAGGCGGAGGCCGGGCTGGTCGACGCGCTGGTGACCGGCGGCGACGCCGTCGTCGAACTGGTGGCGGAAGAAGACGGCCAGGTGGTCGGCCATATCCTGTTTTCCCGGCTGTTCGTCCAGAATGGCGGCAAGAGCTTCGCGGCCGTGGCGCTGGCGCCGCTGGCGGTGGAGCCTTCGTTTCACGGCAGCGGCATTGGCGGCGCGCTGATCCGCGAGGCGCATATCCGCCTCAGGGATGCCGGCGAGACGCTGGCGGTGGTGCTGGGCGACCCGGCCTATTACGGCCGGTTCGGTTATAGCCATGCGCGGGCCGAGAAGTTCGAGAGCGAATATCAAGGCGAGGCGCTGCAGGCGCTGGCCTGGGGCGACGCTCCTGAGGCCGGCAGGCTGGTGTACGCTTCCGCCTTCACGGCTCTCGCCGCGTAGGCGAAAGCGTATAAGCTGCCGGCATGCCGCGTTTTCGCCTCGACATCGAATATGACGGCAACCTGTTTGCCGGCTGGCAGCACCAGGCCGACCAGCCTTCGGTGCAGCAGGCGATCGAGCTGGCGATCGAGAAATTCTGCGGTGAGGCGGTGCGGCTGCGCGCCGCCGGCCGCACCGATGCCGGCGTGCATGCGAGCGCTCAGGTGGCGCATCTCGACCTCGCCAAGCCATGGCCTGAAGACAAGGTGCGCGATGCCGTCAACGCTCACCTGCAGGCAGCCGGCGCGCATGTCGCCATCCTGAAGGCCGCGATCGTTCCCGACGATTTCGACGCGCGCTTCTCGGCCACCGGCCGCCACTATCTCTACCGCATCCTTAACCGCCGCGCGCCCGCGGCGCTGGAAAAGGGCAAGGTGTGGTGGGTGCCGAAGCGGCTCGACGCCGGCGCCATGCACGAGGCAGCAAAAATCCTGCTCGGCCGGCATGACTTCACCACCTTCCGTTCGACCCAGTGCCAGGCCAACAGCCCGGTCCGGACGCTGGAACGGCTCGATGTGAGCCGGGCTGGCGACATGATCGAGGTGAGAGCCTCGGCCCGTTCCTTCCTGCACAACCAGGTGCGCTCCATGGTCGGCTCGCTCAAGCGCGTCGGCGATGGCGGCTGGACCGAGGCCGACCTCAAGGCAGCGCTCGAAGCGCGCGACCGCGCCGCCTGCGGCCAGGTGGCGCCGCCCGACGGGCTTTTTCTCATTGGCGTCGATTATCCCTGAACAGAGTGCAGAAGCTCTGTCCGGAATAGAGTCCGAAGGCTCTATTCCGAAAAGAACCGGTAGGCCCTATTCAGAGCCCGGCAGGCTCCAACCCCGGAAACGGTCCGGAAAGGCTCTGGGCCCCGATATCGTCCGGCACGGTGATGCCAAGCAGCATCTGCAGCCCGAACAACACCAGCAGCGAAGCGATGAACATGCCGACGAAAACGGCGGTGCCGACCGCCGCACCCTTGCCGATCGTGGCATTGGTCATGCGCCAGGTCAGCGCCATCGACAAGGCGAACAGCAGCAGCGACACAAGGCTCGAGACCTGGCTTGCCGACGACAGGAAAAGCCTGATCAGCGCCGAGGGCAGCATGAGCCAGGCAGTGATGGCCGAGGCCCAGTTGCTGGCGACGACATAGTGGACGAAGCGCCCGCCAATGCCGGCGCGCGGCGCGACCAGGGCAAGCACGACCAGCGGCAGCACCCAGGAGCCGATGTCGACCGTCGCCAGGCGCACCAGCATGCCGAAACGGCCCACGAAGGCGTTGGGATCGCCGATCTCGTTGGCGATGCCGACCCAGCCCACGATCAGCGCCGGCGCGGCAACGACGATGGCGAAGAAGGAATTCCAGAAACCGTCGGCCGACAGGTCGAGCAGGCGCAGGCCGTCGGCCTTGCCGAGCATAAGCCGCCAGGCACCGGTCAACGAAGCTTGGGTTTCATCCGCCGAAAGCATGCTGCTCAGCCCTGTCCGAACCAGTCTTCGATGAAGCGCTGGTAGATCCGCGTCAGCGTTTCGAGATCGGCAAGGGCGACGCGCTCGTCGACCATATGCATGGTCTTGCCGACCAGACCGAACTCGACCACCGGGCAGTAATCCTTGATGAAACGCGCATCCGACGTACCGCCGGAGGTTGACAATGTCGGCTCCTTGCCGACCGCCGCCTTGATCGAGCCGGCAAGTGTGTCGACCAACTTGTCGTCGCGGGTCAGGAAGACATGGCTTGGCCGGTCGCGCCAGACAAGGTCGTAGTCGACCGGCGTCTTCTTGCCCGGTCGGTACTTCTTGCGCTTCGCCGCCTGGTCGAGCCTGTTGTGGATTTCGGCCTGGACGGTCTCGGCCGTCCAGGTGTCGTTGAAGCGGATGTTGAAGGTCGCGGTCGCCTTCGCCGGGATGACATTGGTGGCCGGATTGCCGACATCGATGGAGGTGACCTCCAGATTGGTCGGCTGGAAATCCCTGGTTCCCTTGTCGAAGACGGGATGCAGCAAGGCGTCGACCAAGCCGATCAGACCGCGCACCGGATTGTCGGCAAGCTGCGGATAGGCGGCATGGCCCTGGCGGCCGTTGACGGTGACCGAACCGGACAGCGAACCGCGCCGGCCGATCTTGATCATGTCGCCCAGCGCATCCGGGTTGGTCGGCTCGCCAACGATCGAGGCATCCCATTTCTCGCCCCTGGAAGCCGCCCATTCGAGCAGCTTGACCGTGCCGTTGATGGCCGGGCCTTCCTCGTCACCGGTGATCAGCAGCGAGACCGAGCCCTTGGGGCCGCCATGCTTCTCGACATGGCGCGCTATCGCCGCGATGAAGCAGGCGATGCCGCCCTTCATGTCGACGGCGCCACGGCCATACATCTCGCCATTGGCGATCTCGGCGGCGAAAGGCGGATGCGTCCAGGCGGCCTCGTCGCCGACCGGCACGACATCGGTATGGCCGGCGAACATCAGATGCGGGCCGTTGCCGGACCGCCGTGCATAGAGGTTCTCGATGTCGGGCGTGCCGTCTTCCGAAAAGACCGGCCGGTCGACCAGGAAGCCGAGCGGTTTCAGCATCGTTTCCAGGGCGCCCAGCGCACCGCCTTCGGCTGGTGTCACTGAGGCGCAACGGATAAGGGCGGCGAGGTTTGCGGCGGGATCGGTCGGCAGCGTCATGGCAAAAGCGATAGTCGAAAGCTGAGGGCCTGTCACGGGCAGACATAGGAGCCAGCGCAATGGCAGACGATGCCGCCGACATTATGGTTTTCATGTCGTATAGTCGGGCCGGTGCGGAGCAAGAGATGGCAGACGGGGAAAAACGGATCGTCATCGCCGGCGCCGGCAGCATCGGCTGCTATGTCGGCGGCTGCCTGGCGCTTGCCGGGCGGCCGGTTGTGCTGCTGGCCCGGCCGCGCATCGAGGCAGCGCTGCGGCAGGGCGGATTGCGCGTCAGCGACCTTGAAGGCCGCGATCGCCTGGTCAAGCCTGACGCGCTCGGGATCACCGCCGATCCGGCCGTCGCTCTGCCGCGGGCGGATGTGATCCTGGTGACCGTCAAGAGCGGCGCGACGCAGGCGATGGCGGCGCTGATCGAGGCCCATGCCCGACCCGACGCGGTGGTGGTCAGCCTGCAGAACGGCGTCGACAATGCCGACAGGCTGCGCGCCGGGTCTGGCCAGCGCACCGTGCTGGCCGGCATGGTGCCGTTCAATGTGGTGCAATCGCCTGACGGCGAGCTGCCGCTGCGCGTCCACCGCGCCAGCGACGGCAAGGTGATGATCGAGGATGGCGGCCCTGCCGGCCGTCTCGATGTCGCCGGCCTTCTCGATGTCGCCAGTCTTCTTGATGTCGAAGGGCTGGCGGCAGAGACGCATGGCGACATGAAGGCCGTGCTGTGGGGCAAGCTTTTGATGAACCTCAACAACGCTCTGGTGGCATTGTCGGACCTGCCGCTGGCGAGCGAACTCGCCGATCGGCGCTGGCGGCTGATCCTGGCCGGCCAGATCGACGAGGCGCTGCGGGCGATGAAAGCCTCCGGCATCGCGCCGGCGCGGATCGCCGGACCGCGGCCGGCGCTGCTGCCGAAAGTGCTCCGGCTGCCGGACTGGCTGTTCAAACTGCTGGCGCGGCGCATGCTGGCGATCGACCCTCAGGCACGCTCGTCGATGTGGGACGATCTGCAGCGCCGCCGGCCGACGGAAATCGGCGAACTGCAAGGCGCGGTGCTCGGCCTCGCCGAAAAAACGGAGACGCCGGCGCCGCTCTTGAAAAGCGTTACCGCTTTGGTGCGCGCGGCGGAAGCGGCGCGGCTTGGCCCGCCCGGCCTGGCGCCGGAACAGGTCGTGCCGCCGGGTGCCTCTCGATCAGCGTGATCTTCTGCCAGATCTTGCGCGACAGGTTGGACGCCAGGTTCTCGATGTCATTGACGCCGTCGATGACGACATTGTCATTGACCGACTGCGCGAACAGCGCGGCGATCTTGCCGGTGATCGACAGCATTTCGGAGCAATAATCGAGGTAGCGAGCGAGATCGGCGGCATTGGTGATGCGGGCCGGGGAATGCGCCGTCGGCTTGAAATCGGCCGAGAGCGCCGCCGGATCCTTGGTCAGCTGGTGCATGTCGACGACATGGATCAGCGAGCGCAGGCCGTGCAGCTGGCGAAACACCCGCTTGCGCTTTATGCGCTCCTCGGTGCGGATCAACGCCAGCAGGCCGAGCACGGCAAGGATGATCATGTTGATCGTGGCTTCGATGCCTTGCACCGACTGCACCGCATCGTCAGCCTGGGAGATGTGAATGAGCGGCAGGATGGTGCCGACGAACAGGAAGATCAACGCGCCGGCGAGGACGGCGGCGATGATGAGCCCGCGCAGCCACCAGATCGGCGCTTCGAGCGCCTGGGCCGCCCTGGCCAGATCGCGTGACAGCGACACCAGTTCGGCGGCGACGCCGCGCAGCCCGGCCTGGGGAAACCGTTCCGCAACGCGCTCCTCAAGCCGTTCGGCGGTCTCGATGATCAGTTTCGGATCAAGCGTGCGGTAGCGCATGTCCGATCGGCCCTCAGAGCATGATGCCGAAAAGTGTGAAGCGATTTTCGGACGACATCATGCTCTATCTCTTTGATTTAGAGACGGATTCAGATTTCAGGTCGATTCGACCTGAAATCATCCGGCTCTAGCGTTGCGCCGGCTCGTTGGTGCGCCGGCCATAGCGGTTGGGCCCAGGCTGCCCTGGAAACAGGCACAACACAAGAAAGGCGACGATCGAGACGACCGGTACGAACAGGATCAGCGCGGCAATGCCCGGCTTGTCGAGGTCGTGCAGCCGCTTCACCGCCAGCGCGATGTTCGACCATAGCGAGGCAATGAAGGCGATGAAAAAGATGAACGACCACATATTGCCCTCGGCCGAGCCTTCCGGCACCAGCGTGAAGCGGTAGAGCGGGAAGGCCTGGATGATGGCGACGAGCAGGCCGCCAAGAAAATAGGCCGCGCGGCTGACGCGGCCCGATGTCTTGAAGAAAAGCCAGGTGAGATTTGGACTGTCAGGCAAGCGGGTCCGGTCCGTATTGATTGGCACCGCTGGTGCCTTGGAGGATGCCGAGTTCGACCAGCAGCCAGATGCCGCCGATGACAGGTACGAGGCCAATCAGCGTCCACCAGCCCGACTTGTCGCGGTCGTGCCAGCGTTTCGCGTAGAGGGCAATAGCGAAATAGATCGATGCCAGCGCGAAGAGGATGCCGATGATGCCGACCTGAGCGCCGCTGCTGGTGGTGAAACGCGTGCCAAGGATCGAGTCGAGAATGAAGGCGACGATGCCGATAACGATGAACACGCCGATGCCGGCCCAGAACTTGGCGCGATTGATGCGGCCGTCGAAACTTGTCAGCAGATATTTCCAGTCCATGTCACCCCTCCATGTTGAACCAGCGCGACGGATTGTCGCGCCGGCGGAAGGTGCGCCCGCTTTGCGGAAAGATCAATCGCGCAGCAATTCGTTGATCGAGGTCTTGGACCGGGTCTTGGCGTCGACGCGCTTGACGATGACGGCGCAGTAGAGGCTGGGCCCCGGCTCGTTGTTCGGAAAAGGCTTCCCCGGCAGCGAGCCGGCGACGACCACCGAATTGGGCGGCACTTCGCCGTAGAAGATCTCACCGGAGGCGCGGTCGACGATCTTGGTCGACTGGCCGATGAACACGCCCATGCCGAGCACCGAGCCTTCGCGCACGATGCAGCCCTCGACGACTTCCGAACGCGCGCCGATGAAGCAATTGTCCTCGATGATGGTGGGGCCGGCCTGCATCGGCTCGAGCACGCCGCCAATGCCGACGCCACCCGACAGATGCACGTTCTTGCCGATCTGGGCGCAGGAGCCGACCGAGGCCCAGGTATCGACCATGGTCCCCGTATCGACATAGGCGCCGACATTGACAAAGGATGGCATCAGCACGGCGCCCGGCGCGACATAGGCGGAACGGCGCACGATCGACGACGGCACGGCGCGGAAGCCTGCCTTCTCGAAATCGACCGCACTCCAGCCATCGAACTTGGACGGCACCTTGTCCCACCAGACGGCCTGGCCCGGGCCACCCTTGATGATCTCCATCGGGTTGAGCCGGAAGGAGAGCAGAACGGCCTTCTTCAGCCACTGGTTGACCTGCCACTTGCCGTCGGCCTGGCGCTCGGCGACGCGCGCCGTGCCCCGGTCGAGCAGGTCGAGCGCGGCCTGGATGGCGTCGCGCGTCTCGCCGCGGGTCGCGGTCGAAATCGTATCGCGTTCGTCGAAGGCCTTCTCGATGGTCTTTTCGAGGCTCGCCAGATCGGGCTTCGACATGAATTCGCTCCATTACCAAGCTGTTAAGGGGCCGCGCCTTAACCTGTTTTGAAGTCGCGTGGACCCTGGGCGTGCTTCGCCTGCCTGGGTCTTTGCATAAGCAGGTTCTTGTCGCAAAACCGCCGGACACGTTTGCGGAACCTGCTTATGTTAAGGCTCAGTGAGGGTCAATCGCACCTGCGTCATGGGACGGCGCAGTCAAGGAAATCTGGACGGGTAATTTGATGACACCTATGGAAAAGGCGGGGTGGACGCCGCTGCCGCATTCGGACGAGGATCTGGAGCGGTCGAAAAGCGTGCCGGACACGCCGCAGACGCGGGCCGAGACCTACCGGCTTGCCTGGAACGATCCCGACTTCATGACGCGGCGCGAATTGCGCGCGGTGCGGCTGCAGCTCGAACTCTTGAAGCCGGAAATGATCCTGGCCGAGCGCGGCATCCGTTCGACGGTGATCCTGTTCGGCGGCGCGCGCCTGCCGGAACCCGGCGGCGTGGCCTGGGCGGCCAAGAACGAGACGCAGAAGAAGAACCTCGAGGAAAACAGCAAATATTACGAGGAGGCGCGCAAATTCGCCCGCCTGTGCTCGCGGCAATCGGCCGCCTCATACTACCGCGAATATGTTGTGGTGACCGGCGGCGGCCCCGGCGTGATGGAAGCGGGAAATCGCGGCGCCGACGATGTCGGCGCGCCGTCGATCGGACTCAACATCGTGCTGCCGCATGAGCAGGCGCCGAACGTCTATGTGACGCCGGAGCTGTGTTTCAACTTCCACTATTTCGCCATCCGCAAGATGCATTTCGTCATGCGCGCCAAGGCGGTGGCGGTGTTTCCCGGCGGTTTCGGCACGATGGACGAGTTCTTCGAGACGCTGACGCTGATCCAGACCGGACGCATGGAGCGCGTGCCGGTGATCCTGTTCGGCAAATCGTTCTGGAAACGCGCGATCAACCTCGACTTCCTCGCCGAGCAAGGCACGATCAGCCCCGGCGACCAGGACATCATCGATTTCGTCGACACCGCCGACGAGGCCTGGGGGATTGTCAGCCGGTTCTACAAGTTGGGGGAGTGAGGGAGGAGTTGGGGAACTGGAGAATTGAGGAATTGAGGAATTGAGGAATTGAGGAATTGAGGAGAATCGTGGCCCCCGCATTCCCGATCAAATCCCCAATTCTTCAGTTCTTCAATTCCCCTACTCCCTCTCCACAATCGCGGTCAAAAACCCCGCCAGATCGTCAGTGACGAAATCGACGTCGTCTTCCTGCGTGGGGTCGCGTTCCCAGATCTCGGCGAAGGTCGGCTCGAAATTGCGCGGCACGACGAGCACGGTGGTCATGCCCAGCGCCTTGGGCACCTCCAGGTTGCGGGCGAGGTCCTCGAACATCACCGCATTGTGGCCGGTAACGGCATGCAGCTCGGCGAACTTCTCGTAGGTCTGGCGCGCGGGCTTGGGATTGAGGCCGGCGGCGACGATATCGAAGATGTCGTCGAAATGGTCGAGGATGCCGAGCTGGCGCGCGGTGCGCTCGGCATGCCGGCGGTCGCCATTGGTGAAGATGAACTTGCGGCCGGGAAGCTGGCGGATGGCGGTGCCCAGGACAGGGTCGGGCACCAGCCATGAATAGTCGATGTCATGCACCTTCTCGAGGAAATCGTCGGGATCGATGCCGTGGCGCGCCATCAACCCGTTCAGCGTCGTGCCATATTCGCGATAAAGCTCCTTCTGCAGCTTGCGCGCCTCCTCGCGCGGCAGCGACAGCAACTCCCCGACATAGGCGGTCATCTTGACGTCGATCTGCGAGAACAGATTCGAATGATGCGGATAGAGCGTGTTGTCGAGGTCGAACACCCAGTCGGTGACATGGGCGAAGCGGGCGGGGTCAGGCTGCGTGGTCATGCGCTCCTTATGGCATGAAACGCGGATTCTGAAATGGACTTTATCCACAACTTCCACGCGCTTTTGGTGGCAGAAATGGCCGCAAGATTCAAATTTTATGCAACCGGGAAAGGTGGCCTTCAGGGCTTGCTGGCACAGAGAAAGTCCTGTGGGGAGCCCGCGATGAACAGCATCATTCTGAAATCCGCCGCTATCGCTTTCGCCTCCGTCGCCGCCTCGCTTGTTCTGACGCTGATCATCGTTCCGGCCTTGGGATTCCCGATCAGCCGAACGATCTGGCTGAGTTCGACGCTCTGTCCGCTGGTGCTTGCATGGGTGGCCTGCGCCAGCACCTTCTGGCAGAGCGACAGGCTGAAGAACGCGCACCGCGAACTGGCCCGGGCACACGCCCAGCTTGCAGCCGCGCACCGCCGCCTGTCGGAGAAGGCCAGCCGCGACGACATGACCGGCATGCTCAACCGGGAAAGCTTCTTTGCCGCGTTGGACGGTTCGCGGCGCAAGTCCGACCGCGGCGCGCTGCTGATCATCGACGCCGACCATTTCAAGAAGATCAATGACAGTTTCGGCCACCTGACCGGTGACGACGCGCTGCTGCTGATCGCCAGCGCCATCGAGCGCGGCGTGCGCAGCGGCGACGTGCTTGGCCGCATCGGCGGCGAGGAGTTCGGCGCCTTTCTGGTCGGCGCCACCGAGCAGGAAGCCAAGCGTGTCGCCGAGCGCATTCGCCGAGAGGTCGAGCTGATCCGCTTCCGGCCGGTGGACGAACGGACCATTCCGCTGACCGTCAGCATCGGCGGCACCGTGTGCGGCGAGGACGTCAACGTATCGGATTTGATGCGCGCCGCGGACCGGCGCCTCTACCAGGCCAAGCATGGCGGCCGCAACCTGACGATCCTCGATACGGACATTTCCGCGGCCGCGTGAGCCGGCCGGTCGGGCACACCTCGCCCGTTAAGGAATTTCTAACCCTGTTTGCATTCGGTTGTAGCACTTGCCCGCCTTTTCACGCCTTGGGGCCGGGCTTGGCACGATACTGGCGTCTGTGACGATGCGTGTGCCGTTTGGGGAATGTCATGCGCGCATCGAGGCCCTTATCCGAGAGACCCGGCATGAGCTTCTTCAAGAAAATGTCGCGCCGCACGCTCGTGCAGGCGCTGATCGCCCTGCCTGCCTTGTCCTTGTTCCGCAAGCTGCCTGAAGCCGACGCGGCCCGTGCCGGTCCTTCAAGGGCCGATCCGTCACCGGCCGACCCGAATGAGATCGTCGAGGTCAATGGCTGGATCCTGAAGCGGAGCGACCTGGCATGATCTTCGACAGTCATGAGGCGTATCGCGCCGCCAACTTCAAACCCAAGGTCTGCATCCTCGGTTCGGGTCCGGCCGGCACCACCATTGCCCGCAAGCTGGGCGCCGCCGGCATCCCCGTCGTGGTGCTGGAGGCCGGCTCGCGCGAGTTCAGCGACGAGTCGCAGGATTTCTACCGCGGCACCACGGTCGGCGATTTCTATTTCGACCTCGACATCACCCGGCTGCGGTATATGGGCGGCAGCTCCAACCATTGGGCCGGCTGGTGCCGCGTGCTCGACAAGCAGGATTTCGAGCCGAAGGCCTGGGCACCCGACACAGGCTGGCCGATCAGCCGCACCGACATCGAGCCCTATCTGCCGGAGGTGCACGATATCCTCGAACTTCCTGATTTCCGGCCTGATGTGCCGATCTCGGACGACATTCGCTGGGTGCAGCTGATCAAGAGCCCGGCGGTGCGCTTCGGCGAGAAATTCGCCGACGAGCTCGACAAGAGCCGCAACATCGCCGTCGTGCTCAACACCTATGCCACCGAGCTTGCCGGCGACGGCAAACGGGTGACCGGCGCCAAACTATGGTCCAACGGCCAGGACGCGGGCGCCTTCAGCGCCGACTATTTCATCGTCTGCACCGGCGGGCTGGAGAATTCACGGCTGCTTCTGTGGTCGAACCAGCGTTCCAATGGCGGCGTCGTCCCGAACGCCACGGCACTTGGCCGCTACTGGATGGAACACCCGACCTTCGAGGGCGGCAATGCCATTCTTGCCGACTATGGCGAGTTCGAAGTGGATGCCGTCAACGAGGCCTTCTTCTCGCCGACGCTTGCCGCGATGGAGCGCCTGCGGATCATGAATTTCGGCATCAGGCTTATCGAGACGCCCTATGCCGGCGTCAAACATGTGATTGCCGACCTCGCCTGCACGGCGCCCGACATGGCCGAATGGGTCGCCTATCGGCTCAGCCAGAACCTGCGCTGCGCGGCGCAGCTCTACGTCGCCTGGGAACAGGCGCCGCTGGCCTCCAACCGGATCGAGCTGTCCAAGACCGATGTCGACCATGCCGGCGTGCCGCGCATCGAGCTGCACTGGAAGAAATCGGAGCTCGAGCGCCGCACGCTTGTCGAAGGCTTGAAGCTGTTCGGCACGACGCTCATCGAGAAGAATCTCGGCCGTGTCCGTCTCATGGACTGGATTGCCAATAGCGAGGATTATCCGACCGACGAGGAGACCGCCGGCCACCATCACATGGGCGGCACGCGCATGGGCACCGACATCACCAGGAGCGTGGTGGACGCCAACTGCAAGGTGCACGGCATGGACAATCTCTATGTCGGCGGCTCCTCGGTGTTCTGCACATCCGGTCAAGCCAACCCGACGACGACGATCACCGCGCTGGCCTGCCGGCTGGGAGATCATCTGAGCAAGGTGGTCGCTGTCTGACATTCCACGGTAGCCGGCGCCAGTGATGGCGCCGGCAGATGCTCCAGCTCAGAAGCCCTGGATGGCGATGCGCACCAGTACCGCCGCGGCGGCCAGCGCGACGAGCAGGATGCCGAGGCCGATGGGGGAACCCCAGCCGTACCATTCCATCGCCAGCTTGGCGTATTTGAATTCGTCTTCGTGCGAGAGAGGGGTACGTTGTTCGATCGAGCTCATTTTTCACTCCGTGTCGGCGGCCGGCCCTTGCCTTGTCGGCACTGCCGCCGCATATTGCTGCGATAGTCTAAATGTTAGACGGATTGATAGTTAGATGATCGAAATAAAGTCGTCAAGCGGGGATCGCGACGAAATGGCGGCCGCGATCGGCGTTGCCGTGATGCAATGGCAGGACGCCACCCAGGCCTATGACGAGGCGGTGGGGATGAGGCTCGGGCTGAACATGGCCGAGCGCCATTGCATCGGGCTGCTCCATGGCGGCCCGCAATCGGCTGGCGCGATCGCGACCGCGACCGGCCTGACGCCGGCCGCCGTGACGGCGCTGATCGACCGGCTGGAGGCGCGCGGGCTGCTGACGCGCACGCGCAGTCTCGAGGACAGGCGCAAGGTGGTGATTGAAGCGACCGAGGCGACGCGGGAGCTGTCGGCGCGCTATTACGGCGCCATCGCCAAGGAGGGCGAAAAGGTGATCGCCACCTTCAGCGACGCCGAGCTCGCGACCATATCACGCTTCGTCAACGCCGCGCTCGAACTGCAGCGTGCCCAGCTTGCACGGCTGAAGGCCGAGGGGCCGGACACCCCTGGATGATAGGGTTCGGTGTGTCGGCGGCGTTGTCGCAAACGTCGGCGGGGAACGGCACTATTTCGGCTAGGCCCCGTAGACGGCCAGAAATGCATCGACCGAGGCATCCGCGTGCCGTTCCAGTTCGGCCTTGGAGCGCCGGTTGCTGCCCGTGAACATGGCTTCATTCATGGGGATCCAAAGAAGCATTCCAAAAAGATGGCTGGCTGCCAGATAGGGATCACTTGTTTGTAACAGTCCTCGATTGGTGAGCTTTTGAAAGCAGGACGCCGTCGAGGCAAGCATGCGCTCAAAACCTTTTTCGTACCAAGCGCGGCCAAGCTGCGGCATTCGATCCGCGTTGGCGATGATCAAGCGTCGCAGCTTCAACAACTCTTCATCCATGAGAACCGCTATCAGGCGTCTGGCAAGCTGCTGCAGGCCGCCTTCCATGAATTTCGCCTCGGAAAGCAGCGTCGTCACGGCCTCGATGATGTCATTGACCTGGGTAGCGGTTGACAGAACGACTTCGCCGAACAGCGTCTCCTTGTCGGTGAAATGCTTGTAGACGGTCTGCTTGGAAGCCCCCGCCTTGGTGGCGATTTCCTCCATGCTGGTCCCGTCATAACCCTTGCTGATGAACGCCGCCGTGGCCGCCTGGATGATCTCACGATCCTTGCGAGCCGATCTGGTCTCACCGTCGGTTTTCATTGCGCCCTTCCAACCAGTACTAGACGGTACCGTTCTCTCATGGTAGCCATGATACGGTACTGGACTGACTAGTACCTGTCAACGAAGGCAAGGCTTAGACCGATGACCAAGATGATCTTCATAAATCTGCCGGTGCGCGATCTGCAGGCAGCGACCAACTTCTATCTCGCGATCGGCGGCACGCTCAATCCGCAGTTCTCGAACGACCAGGCGAGCTCGATCATGTTCTCCGACGCGATCGGCGTGATGTTGCTGACGCACCAGCATTACGGCCAGTTCACAACCCGCCAGATCGGCGACGCCAGGCGCGACAGCCAGATGCTGATCGCGCTCACCGCCGGCAGCAAGGACGAGGTCAATGCCACGATCGAGAAGGGCGTCGCGGCCGGCGGCCGCGCCGATCCCAACCCCGCGCAAGACCTCGGCTTCATGTTCAACCGCCACATCGAAGACCCCGACGGCAACGTCTGGGAGCTCCTGTGGATGAACCCCGCCGCCATGCAATAGCCCAGCGGGATCAAAGCGTCCAAAGCGCGTCGCGTTGAAACGGATTCATGCGACGCGCTTTGTGTTTTAGACCGTCGCCGGGTCGAGTGCCGGCTGGTCCTTGCGGCGCGCGACGATCGCCTCGAAATCGGCCGTCTGGAAAGCATCGCGCAAGGCGTCGAAGGATGGCAGCACGAAATAGGCGCGCTGGAACTTGTCGATCTCGTAGCCGGTGCGCATCACCGTTTCGAGATCGAAAGGCACATGGTGGGCGTCCTTGCCCTCGACGGCGAACTGCAATTCGGTGAAGGACGACATCAGGCCGGCGCCAAAGGCCTTCAACGGCTGGCCGGCCTCCTGCATCAAGCCGTATTCGGCCGTGTACCAGTAGAGCCGGGTGATCATCTCGTCACCGCCGAGCGCGATGATGTCGCCGGCCTTCTTGCCATACATCTGCATGAAGTCGGCGAAGACCGGCTGCGATAGCACCGGCACGTGGCCGAAGAAATCATGGAACATGTCCGGCTCGACGATGTAGTCGAGCTCCTGCCTGGTGCGCAGCCAGTTGGTGACCGGGAAGCGGCGGTTGGCGAGATGATCGAAGAAGGGGGCGGCGGGAATGAGGCCCGGCACCGCAACGATCTCCCAGCCGGTCAGCTTGCGCAGCTTGGTGCTGACGTCCTCGAAGTCGGGAATGCGGTCGAGCAGGCCGAGTTTGTCGACACCGTCGAGATAGGAATGATGGGCGAGCTTGCGCGTCAGCTTGGTCTGGCGGTCGCACAATGTGCGCCACACCGCCTGTTCCTCGCCGCTGTAGTCATAGCCCTGGGCCACGGTGAAATCGGCACGGCAGACCGAATAGTCGCCGCGCAACCCCTGCGCCGCGCAATCGCGGGCATATTCGGCAACACTCATCGTCGTCATGGTTTTTCTCCTCGCAAATCGGCAATGGCAGCGTGTTCGGAGGGTAACCGGATTTGCCGAGGCAATTTGGTTCTGATGGTGGCTCATCAGCGATATTCGGGATAACATTCACTCACAATCCGCATCGCAGGAGTGAAAATGCCTCAATTTGACGACTTCGAGATCAAGATGCTCGATGTGCTGCAACGCGACGGGCGCAAGCCCGTCTCCGAACTGGCGCAAGAGATCGGCCTGTCGACGACGCCATGCGCGCGGCGCTTCGAGGCGCTGCGCGATGCCGGCATCATCAAGGGCTTTGCCGCGGTGATCAGCCGCCGCGCGGTCGGCCTGATGGTCGAGGTGTTCATCCAGGTGCGCCTGGTCAGCCACAGCGACGGCTCGCCGGAAAAATTCATTGCGGCGGTGCAGCGCATGGACGAGGTGTCCTCGTGCTGGACGATGACCGGCGACCACGACTTCCTGCTGCATGTGATGGTGCCTTCGGTCGACGAGCTCAACGCCTTCGTCATGCATCGGCTGATGCGGCTCGACGGCGTGCGCGACGTCCACACGCAGCTGGTGCTGCAGAACATCAAGGGCCCCGGCCACGTGCCGCTCGCGCATCTCAGGAAGTAGCGCCATCTCCAGCGCTCCTGCGGAAAAGCTGCACGCAAACTGCTGAAACGGGCCAATCGGGCGGCTAGATCGCCGGCCAGCATGCGCGGACCAATCTCTCGGAGGTCCGCCATGAAAATCGTCCTGATCAATCCGCCGCACACCGCCATCGGCAGCCGGGTGCCGGATGATCATCTGCCGCCGCTTGGACTGCTGGCGATCGGCGGCCCGCTCATCGATGCCGGCCACGACGTACGCCTCGTCGATGCCGAGTTCGGGCCGATGCCGCTCGACAAGGTGGTGGACGACGCCTTGGATGACATCCCGGACTTCGTCCTGATCGGCCATTCCGGCTCGACCTCGGCACACCCGACCGCCTTGCTGATCGCCAAAATGATCAAGGAGCACGAGCCGGCGACCATCATCATCTATGGCGGCGTCTTCCCGACCTACCACTGGCGCGACATATTGGCGGCGACCGACGTCTTCGACTTCATCGTGCGCGGCGAGGGCGAAGCGACCGTGGTGGCGCTGGTCGAGGCGCTGGAAATGCACCAGCCGCCGGCGAGCGTCGCCGGCATCGCCTTTCGCGACGATCTGCGCCGGCCCTTCGCCACGCAGGCGGCCATGACCATTGCCGAACTCGACGCCTACCGCGTCGGCTGGGAGCTGATCGACCACCGCCGCTACAGCTACTGGGGCGGCAAGCGCGCCGTGGTGATGCAGTTTTCGCGCGGCTGTCCGCATCTGTGCAACTATTGCGGCCAGCGCGGCTTCTGGACCCGCTGGCGGCATCGCGATCCAAAAAGGTTCGCGCAAGAGATCGCCTGGCTGCACCGCGAACATGGCGTCGAGCTGGTCAATCTCGCCGACGAGAACCCGACGGTTTCGAAGAAGGCGTGGCGGGCCGTTCTCGACGCCCTGATCGCCGAGAACGTGCCGGTGCTGATCGTCGGCTCGACGCGTGCCGACGACATCGTGCGCGACGCCGACATCCTGCATCTCTACCGCAAGGCCGGTGTCATCCGCTGGCTGCTCGGCATGGAAAACACCGACGAGCAGACGCTGCAATCGATCCGCAAGGGCGGCAGCACCTCGTCCGACCGCGAGGCGATAAGGCTGCTGCGAAAGCACGGCATATTGTCGATGGCGACGTGGGTGGCCGGCTTCGAGGATGAGGGGTTTCGCGACCTGTGGCGCGGTTTTCGCCAGCTCATCGCCTATGACCCCGACCAGATCCAGGCGCTCTATGTGACGCCGCATCGCTGGACGCCGTTCTTCCGCATCGCGCGCGACCGCAAGGTCATCCAGAAGGATGCCCGGCTGTGGGACTACAAGCACCAGGTGCTGGAGATGACACGGCTGAAGCCGTGGATGCTGTTCTTCAGCGTCAAGCTGATCGAGCTTGCCGTGCAATCGCGGCCGAAGGCGCTGGCGCGCATCCTGTTCCACCCCGACCCCGAGCAGCGGCATTCGATGCGCTGGTACACCAGGATGGGCCGCCGGGTCTGGTTTCGCGAGGTCTGGGGTTTCCTGGTCCGAGACATCAGGGTGAAGGACGGCCCGACGCTTGCCGAATTCTGGGGCGCGCCGCAGGACGCCGAGGAGGAATCGATGATCGTCGCACGTCCACCGCGCAAGCCGGCCGAAGCTGCCGCCGCGATTTCGCCGGGCGCCTGACCGGCTTGCCGCTCTCTCACAAAAATACGCAGCGTATCAATATTGACATACGCCGCGTATGCACCCACATCCGGCATACGGGGCGTATGTAAATTGCCCCGGACAGTGGAGCGCAGGTCGCGATCGTCGGGAGATCGGGCCTGCCTTTGTTTGAACGGAGTGAAAATGACCAAACGTGACGCGATCTTCCCTGCCGGCCGGCAGGCTCTCTATGACATCAACCGCTATTCGGCGGCGATCCGCTCGGGAGACCTTCTGTTCGTCTCAGGGCAAGTGGGCAGCCGCGAGGACGGGTCACCCGAGCCTGTCTTCGAAAAGCAGGTCCAGCTTGCCTTCGACAACCTCGCGGCCGTACTGAAGGCCGCAGGCTGCACGTTCGACGACATTGTCGACGTCACCACATTCCACACCGATCCCGCCGCGCAGTGGCAGGCGATCGACGCCGTCCGACTGAAGGTGTTCGGCGAACCGCCCTACACGAACTGGACCGCGGTGGGCGTGAACTGGCTGGCGGGCTTCGACTTCGAGATAAAGGTCATCGCGCGCCTTCCGCAACCCGCCTGATCGGCTGAGCGGGAGCGACGAGCGTGCTGCTCAAGGCACGATCAGCGTGCCGGCGCCGTGTTCGGTGAAGAGTTCGAGCAGCACCGCATGCGGCGTCTTGCCGTTGAGGATGACGACGCCTTCGACGCCGCGCTCGATCGCCTCGATGCAGGTCTCGACCTTGGGGATCATGCCGCCGGAGACCGTGCCGTCCTTGATCAGCGCCCTGGCCTCGGCGACGGTCAATTCGTCGATCAGCTTCTTGTTCTTGTCGAGCACGCCGGGCACGTCGGTGAGGAACAAAAGGCGCGAGGCCTTGCAGGCGCCGGCGATGGCGCCGGCGAAAGTGTCGGCATTGATGTTATAGGTATGGCCGTCGCGCCCGGGCGCCACCGGCGCCAGCACCGGGATCATTTCGGAGCGGGCCAGGAGGTCGAGCAGCGTGCGGTCGACCTCGACCGGCTCGCCGACGAAGCCGAGATCGAGCACGCGCTCGATGTTGGAATCAGGGTCGATCATGGTCTTGCGCGCCTTTTCGGCGAAGACCATGTTGCCGTCCTTGCCGCAGAGGCCGATCGCCCATTCGCCCTCGGCGTTGATCAGCGCGACGATCTCCTTGTTGATCGAGCCGGCCAGCACCATCTCGACGATCTCGACCGTCTTCTGGTCGGTGACGCGCAAGCCGCCCTCGAATTTGGATTCGATGCCCATCTTGGTCAGCATGGCGCCGATCTGCGGCCCGCCGCCATGAACGACGATCGGGTTGACGCCCGATTGCTTCAGCAGCGCGATGTCGCGGGCGAAGGCCTTGCCGAGCTCGATGTCGCCCATGGCGTGGCCGCCATATTTCACCACGACGGTCTTGTGTTCGTAGCGCTGCATGTAGGGCAGCGCCCGTGACAGCAGGGCGGCCTGCATTTCGGCGGTGGCGGCGATGTCCGTCATCGGGCGGTTCCCTGGCTTTTTGGTTTATGCATGTCGTTGCCCCAAAACCGCCGGGCACTTTTGGGCGACATGCATCAGGTAAAGACGGCGGCGTCTTAGCGGGAATTGGCGCGGGGGGCAAATGGCATTGCTGTCATATTCGCCGCGTTCACGGCCTCGTCATCATGACGGCACCATCAGCGGCGCCCGCCGTTTCAGCCAACCCGAAAGCTTCTCCATCTGCGCGGCGAAGGACAAAAGCGTCTCCTCGTCGCCCGGGCGCCCGGCGGCCTGGATGCCGAGCGGCAGGCCGGCCTCGGTGACATGGACGGGCAGCGCGATCGATGGCTGGCCGCTGACATTGTGGATCGCCGGCCAGTGCGTGAACAGAAGGCTCTTGTCCATCAACTGGCCGAACAGTGGCTTGAGCTTCAGCAAAGGCGTGAGATGAAGCTTGTCGAGCAGGTTTTCGATCAGCTCGTCGGCGCCTTTCGGGTCCATGGCGCCGCAGGCGAGCGGCGGGTGCGCGATAACAGGCATCAGCACCGCATCGTAGTGCGCGGTTTCCTCGATCATCCGGCGCGAGGCGGCGTGTAGCCGCTGCAGGCCGGCATAGATCTCGCCGGCAGAGACCATTTCGCCCAACCGGCCGAGCACCCGGGTGGCGCGCTCGACGTCGCCGGTAACGGAACGGCCGACGCGCAGCGCTTCGGCCCGCAGCATGCCAGCGACGGCGGAAGCAACCGTCCTGCAGAAGTCGGCCATGAAATCGCGGCCGATGAAGGGCAGGTCGATCTCCACGACGGTGTGGCCGCCCTCGCGCGCAAGCGCCACGGCGGTGTCGAGCGCTTTCATCGTTTCGGCCGAGATCGGCAGGCCAAGCGGCGACTTGCGGTAGACGGCCAGGCCGAGCTTGCCCGGATCACGCGCGGCAGCGGCGGCGAATGTGCCCTTCGGCGGCAGTGCCGCATAGGGCGACAGGGAGTCGGGACCGTGGGTGAGGTCGAGCAGCAGCGCGCTATCGCGCACCGAGCGGGTGACGGCATGATCGACCACCATGCCGTACCAGCTTTCGCTGACCAGCGGCGTCAGCGGGATGCGGCCGCGCGAGGTCTTGAGGCCGACCAGGCCCGTGCAGGCGGAAGGCACACGGATCGAGCCCCCGCCATCGGAGGCATGCGCCACCGGCACCACGCCGGCAGCGACCAGGGCCGCCGCGCCGCCCGACGAGCCGCCGCTGGTATGGCCGGTGTTCCAGGGATTGCGGGTGATGCCGAAGGCCTTGGATTCGGTCATCAGCCGCAGCCCGTGCTCCGGCGATGTCGAAGTGACGATCGGGATCAGCCCGGCGGCGAGGTAGCGGTCGGTCATAACCGAATTGACGTCGGGCACCGAGGCCGGAATGCGGCTGCCGCCATGCGAGGGCACACCCTTGACGGCGATGCCGAGGTCCTTGATGGCAAAGGGCACTCCGGCCAGTGGCAGCGAGCGGTCCATGGTTTTCGCCCGCGCCCGCGCGGCCTCGTAGAGCGGCTCGGCCGTGGCATTGATTTCAGGCCTTGTGGCCTCGGCGCGCGCGATCGCCGCGTCGGTCAGCTCGATCGCCGACAGCTCGCCCTTGCGCACCAGACCGGCGAGGCCGGTCGCGTCTTCTTGCCACAGGATCCATTCGACCGACATCGGCGCTTCCCCGTTCCCCGCCAAGCTAGCCAGCGGCTGATCCCTTGGCAATCGAAGCCTGCGCCAGGACGCCGGACTTTAGGTGCACCGAATATTTCCAGCGTTGCAAATACAACGCAATCGCCTAACTTGGCGCGCATGACGCCGCAGGACATCACCAAGCTGATCGTCCGGACTTCGATGAAGGATCGGGCCGCGTTCGATCTGCTCTACCGGCAGACCAGCGCGAAACTTTTCGGTGTGTGCCTTCGTGTCTTGAACGACCGGGGAGATGCTGAAGAAGCGCTACAGGAAGTCTTCATCAAGATATGGACGAAGGCGGATCGTTTTGCCGTCTCCGATCTGAGCCCGATCTCCTGGCTGGTGGCAATCGCCCGCAACCACGCGATCGATCGCGTCAGGGCGCGGCGCAAGCCTGCTGCCGATATCGATGCCGCGCTTGACGTGGCCGATCCGGCACCGGGACCTGAAGCGATGGTGGTGGCGGGCGACGAATCCGTACGCATCCATCATTGTCTCGGGGAGCTGGAGAAGGACCGGGCGGCGGCCGTCCGGGGCGCTTATCTCAAGGGCGAAAGCTATGCCGAACTGGCGGAGCGCCACGGCGTGCCGCTGAACACGATGCGTACCTGGCTGCGGCGCAGCCTGATGAAACTGAGAGAATGTCTGGAACGATGACACTGGCAGAGGACAATGGACCGGAACGTGGAGGCGACGACCTGTTCGCCGCCGAATACGTTCTCGGTGTTCTGCCGGTGGAAGAGCGGCAGATCGCCTCCAGGCGCATCGACAGCGAGACCGATTTCGCGCGGCTCGTCGATGGCTGGGAGGTACGCCTGTCGCCATTGGCATCAGCCTATGCGGAGGTCGAGCCGCCGCCTACGGTGAAGGCTGCTGTCGACCGCCGGCTGTTCGCATCGAGCGCGGCCACATCGGCCGAGGCCCGCGCCGGCCTGTGGTCCAGCCTCGCCTTCTGGCGCGGCCTTGCCGTGGCTGCGGTCGCGGCCCTGGCTCTCTATATCGCCGTGCCCTATGTCAACCGGCCGGCTGAACAGCCGCAGGCGCGGCTTGTCGCCTCGCTGGCGGCCGACGGCAGCGACGTAAAATATCTCGCCGTCTATGATTCCGAGCGGCATGAGGTCAGCCTTTCGCATGTTTCCGGCACGCTCGCTTCCGGCAAGGACTTCGAACTTTGGATGATCGAGGGCAAGAACGCTCCGGTCTCGATGGGCGTCATCCCGGCCGGCGCGACCGCGCATATCGGGGTCTCGCCCGCCACGCAGCAGAAGCTGGCGCAGGGCGCGGTGCTGGCCGTTAGCCTGGAACCGGCCGGCGGCTCGCCGACGGGACAACCGACCGGACCGGTGGTTGCCGCTGGCGACCTGAAGGGCATCTGACCTGCTGCATCTCGCAGCGAAGCCGTCTCCGGAATGTTCCCAATATATCTTATGTAACACATGCCTAGAACAGGTGTGCGTGCCGGCAAGAAGGTACGCCAGCAGATCTCTTTGCCCGAGCGAAAAAATCAAAAATCTGATAATATTCTGAAACTCGTGCGTTTGTGCTCCGTATCTCCTCGCGTTCCCACAAATGGGAAGAGAAACCCGAGGAGTTTGAACATCATGCGTAGATACGCCACCCTTTTGCTTGCCGGTACGATCGCTATTTCCGCTCTTGCCACCGCGGCCTATGCCGAAAACCCGATGGTTGGCGGCGCCGCCATGTATGCCCAGAAGAACATCGTCGAGAACGCCGTGAAGTCGAAGGATCACACCACGCTGGTCGCCGCCGTCAAGGCCGCTGGCCTGGTCGAGACGCTGCAGGGCGCCGGTCCGTTCACCGTCTTCGCGCCGACCAACGAGGCCTTCGCGGCACTGCCGGCCGGCACGGTCGACACGCTGCTCAAGCCCGAGAACAAGGACAAGCTGACCAAGGTCCTGACCTGCCATGTCATCGGCGCCAAGGCGATGGCGGCGGATGTGGCCTCGATGGCCAAGGCTGACGGCGGCACGCACAAGGTCAAGACGGTCGGCGGCTGCGAGCTGTCGCTGAAGGCCGAGGGCGGCAAGGTCACCGTCACCGACGAGAACGGCAATGTCGCCAATGTGACGATCGCCGATGTCGAGCAGTCCAACGGCGTCATCCACGTCATCGACAAGGTTCTTTTGCCGAAGATGTAACAAGGGGCTTGCCGCGGACGAACCTGCGGCAAGAGCTCTCCGCCGATTGCGTCATCCCGCTCCCGTGATCCGCAATCGACGCGCACGCTCCGCGCCGCGCATGGTCAACCATGGAACGGCGCGGAGTGTCGTTTGGGGCAACCGTCACCGGCTTTTGATTTTGGCGTGGCGGTATAGTTTGGCAAAAGGACAACCGGAGGAACTGGTCATGAACCGTCGCGACTTTCTTTTGAGCGGGGCCGCCGCCATTGGCGTCGTCGGAGCCGCCGCGACCATGCTGCGCATGGGCACTCCGCAGCCCGCGCTGGCGGCCGAGAAGTTCGAGATCACCAAGACGGACGACGAGTGGAAAGCCATATTGTCGCCCGCCGCTTTCGACGTGCTGCGCAAGCAAGGCACGGAATATCCGGGCACTAGCCCGCTGCTCAACGAGCACCGCAAGGGCATTTTCGCCTGCGCAGGCTGCGACCTGCCGGTCTACCCCTCTGAGACGAAATTCGATTCCGGCACCGGCTGGCCGAGCTTCTGGCAGGAGATCGCCAACGGTATCGGCAAGACCGAGGACAGGTCGCTCGGCATGACCCGCACCGAAGTGCATTGCCGCCGCTGCGGCGGTCATCTCGGCCATGTCTTCGACGACGGTCCGGCGCCGACCGGCCTGCGCCACTGCATCAACGGCGTGGCGCTGACCTTCAAGCCTGCCACGGCCTGACGAGTTAGACCGGAAACGAAAACTCCGGGTCTTGCGGCCCGGAGTTTTTTTGCGCGGTCAGAGCTTTTCGGGCGTGGACTGGAGGAACTTCCCGAAACCGCTGCCCACGTGTTGGTTATTCTGTTTTGGCGCAATTCCTGACGGAAAACCGTTTCACACTTTTCCTGGAATTGCTTAGTGCCCGCCGCCCCCACCTCCACTGGGCGCGGCCGGCTTGTTGATCAGCATGGTGAACAGGCCGAGGGTCGCGAACAGCACCGTCAGCATGTAGAACACGTCCATGAAGGACAGCAGCGCCGCCTGCTGCTGGACCATGCCCGACAGCTTGGAGATCGCTGCACCGGCCGCGTCGAGGCCTGATGTCTGCTCGAAGTTCAGCGTCATGTTCTGCAGCTTGGTCTGCGCGGCGGCGCTGCCCCACTGCACATGCTCGGCCAGCCTCGCATAGTGGAAGGCGTTGCGGTCGATCAGCACGGTGTTGATGAGGGCAAGGCCGACGGCGCCGCCGAGGTTGCGGGTGAGGTTGAACAGGCCGGACGCGTTCTTCAGCCGGTCGGGCGGCAAGGTGCCGAGCGCGATGTTGTTGATCGGCACCATGCACAGCATCATCGAACAGCCGCGCAGGATCTGCGGGATGAGCAACTCGTAGAAATCCCAGTCGGCGGTCAGATGCGTCATCCACCAGGTGCCGGTGGCGAAGCCGAAGAAGCCGATCATCATCATCAGCCGCAAATCCATCTTGCTCGACAGGATGCCGGAGATCGGCGCGGTGACGAACATCGCCAGGCCGCTGACGAACAGCGCCTCGCCGATCATCATCGAATCATAGCCGCGGATACGGCCGAGGAAGACCGGATAGAGATAGGTCAGGCCGTAGAGGCCGATGCCGATGACGAAGGAAAACAGCGAGCCGAAGGCAAAGTTGACGTTGCTGAAGGCCCTGAGATCGACGATCGGCTCCTCGGCGGTGAAGACACGCCAGAAGAAGATCACCGCGCCGACGCTCATGACGATGGCGCAGATGAACACACCCTGGTCCTGCAGCCAGTCATTGTTCGGACCCTCTTCCAGCACATATTCCATGCAGCCGAGGAAGGCCGCCATGCCGGCGAGGCCCCACCAGTCGAACTTGTTGAACAGCTTGAGATTGGGCTTGTCGAAATCGATCAGCGACCAGGCGGCGGTCGCCACCAGGATGCCGGGTACGACATTGACCAGGAACAGCCAGTGCCATGAAAAGGCGTGACTGATATAGCCGCCGACGGTCGGGCCGATGGTCGGCGCCAGCGTCGCCACCAGACCGATCATCGGCGAGACGACGGCGCGCTTGGAGGGCGGAAAGATGGTAAAGGCCGCGGCAAAGACGCTCGGGATCATGCCGCCGCCGATGAAGCCTTGCACGGCGCGGTAGACAATCATCTGGTCGATGTTGGTGGCGGTCGCGGCAAGCGCGCTGGCCGCGGTGAAGCCGGCAGCGGCGATGGTGAACAGCACGCGCGTCGACAGCATCCGGCTGAGGAAGCCCGACAACGGGATCATGACCACCTCGGCGATCAGATAGGCCGTCTGCACCCACGGAATTTCGTCGGAGCTGGCGCTGAGGCCCGCCTGGATTTCGGCCAGCGAAGCCGACACGATCTGGATGTCCAGGATCGCCATGAACATGCCGAACACCATCGCCAGGAAGGCGATGACGCGGCGTGTGGAAATGGTGTCAGGGACCGCCGGCCTTGCCGGCGGCGCTCCTGCGGTGATGGTTGCGGTTGCCATTTCATGGGCCTCCTTGAGGCAGGCCGGGCGGCCCAGCGCTTCATCAGCCGCCGAGCCGCCCTCCGAAAGCGCTTAGTTGGTCGTCGCGGCAGGTGCGGTGCGGCTGTCGACGTTGACGACAACGCTCAAGCCAGCACGCAGCTTGCCGGCCTTCAGGGCATCGGCCGGCACGTCGATGCGGACCGGGACGCGCTGCACAACCTTGGTGAAGTTGCCGGTGGCGTTTTCCGGCGGCAGCAGCGAGAAGACCGCGCCTGAGGCAGGAGCGAGCGACGAGACGGTTCCCTGGATGGGATGGCCGTCTATGGCGTCGACCGAGATGTTGACCTTTTCGCCGGGAACCAGGCGGGCAAGCTGCGTCTCCTTGAAGTTGGCGACGATGTAGAGCTTGTCCAACGGCACGACGACGGCGAGCTTCTGGCCAGGGCTGACGAGGTCGCCCTGCTCGACGGAACGGTTGCCGACGACGCCGTCATAAGGCGCCTTGAGCACGGTGAAGGACAGGTCGCGCGCGGCCTTGTCGCGGCTGAGCTGCAGCGAAGCGAGCGTGCTCGCGGACTCGGCGCGCTGCGCCTCGAACACGCCGATATTGGCCTGCGCGGCGGCGATCTGCGCATCGGCGCCAACCAGCGCTGCATTGGCCTGGTCGAGCGCGGTCTGCGCGTCGTCCAGTTGCGCCTGCGTACCGACATGGGTCTTGACCAGCTGTGCGGCGCGCTGCTGGGCACGGGCGGCGTTGTCGGCAGCGGCCCGGTCGGCGACCTTCTGCGCCTGGGCCTGTTGCAGGGACGCCTGTGCTGCCTTGGTCTGCGCGTCGATGCGGTCGAGCGTCTTGGCCAGCGTGGCGATCTGCGCCTCGGTCTGGGCGACGGCGATCTTGTAGTCGCCATCGTCGATCGTCAGCAGCGGGTCGCCGGCCTTGACCAGCTGGTTCTCGCTGACCTTGACCTGGTCGACATAGCCGGAGATCTTGGGCGAAACGAACGCCATGTCGGCCTGGACATAGGCATCGTCGGTCGAGATCATGAAACGGCCCGTGGTCCAGTAGTCATAGCCGTACCATGCGCCGCCGCTCAGGAGGGCAAGGCCGATGATCGGCAGCAGGAAGGAGCGCACCGAGCGCTTCTTCTTGGCCGGAGCTTCAGCCGCCGGCGGCGGTGCCACCGGCAGGACGGGAATTTCCGGTGCTTCCGTCGCCGGAGCGACCTTGGCGTTGGGGAAAGGGCGGACTTCGGCAGTGCTGGGCGCGTTCGAGGACATGACATCTCTCTAAAGTAATAATACTGAACCGTTCGGTTCGATCCGGCCGTTGACATAGCGTGAAAAGAGGACCATATCAAGAGGCAATCGAACCGGTTGGTTCGAATTATTTTCGAGGTGTGACTTTTATGGCCGAGACAACGCCCGACGTCGAAAACGACAAATGCGGCGATCTGCTGGAGAGCCTGCGCCGTGGCAGGCCGGCGGCCGGACAGGACCCGGTCAAGCGCAGCCAGATCATCGATGGCGCCCGCCGTGTCTTCATAGACAAGGGCTTCGAGGCCGCCTCGATGAACGACATCACGCGCGAAGCGGGCGTGTCGAAGGGCACCATCTATGTCTACTTCGCCAACAAGGAAGAGCTGTTCGAGGCGCTGATCGAAGAAGAGCGCGGCACCATCTTCAAGAACATGTACGACATGCTCGACCGCGCCGACGATCTGCGCCAGACGCTGGTGAAGTTCGGCACGGTGCTGTCGATGAAGATCACCTCGGCCAAGGTCATCCAGGCGCAGCGCACGGTGATCGGCGCCTCCGACAGGATACCCGACATGGGCGCGCGGTTCTACGAACGCGGCCCCAAACGCGGCCATGACAAGGTGGTGGCGTTTCTCAATGCCGCCATCGAACGCGGCCTGCTCAAGATCGACGATGTCGATCTTGCCGCCTACCAGTTCACCGAACTGTGCCTGGCCGGCCTCTTCCGGCAGTGCATCTTCGCCTACCGCACCAAGGCTCCGAGCGACGAAGAGATCGACCACATCGTCAGGTCGGGCGTCGGCATGTTCCTGAAGAACTACGGCACCGAACGGCTCGCCGAGGAAGAAAGCCACCAGATGATAGCGCTGGAGGCAAAGGCCTAGAGCGTTTCACCGTTTCATGGAAACGGCGAACCGCTCTGACTCACTGTTTTGACGCAATTCCCAAGGGAAAACCGCTCGCACTTTTCCTGGAATTGCCCTAGCCGCCATTGGCGGCAAGCACGATCGCGGCCTGCAATTCCTCCAGCCCCTCGCCCTTTTCCGATGACGTCGCCAGGACGAACGGAAACGCCGCCGGCCGTTTCTTGATCTTTTGCAGCGTCTCCTCGATCAGCCGCGGTACGCCGGCGACCTTGATCTTGTCGGTCTTGGTCAGCACGATCTGGTAGGACACCGCCGCCTTGTCGAGCAGCGACAGCACCTCGTCGTCCTTGGCCTTGATGCCGTGGCGGGCATCGATCAGCACATAGACCCGCTTCAGCGTCACCCGGCCCTTGAGATAGTCGAAGACCAACTTGGTCCACTCGTCGACCTTCTCCTTGGGCGCGGTGGCGTAGCCGTAGCCCGGCATGTCGACCAGTGCCATCGGCGGCAGGTCGGCGCCCTCGCCCGAAAATCCGTCCGGCACGAAATAATTCAATTCCTGCGTGCGCCCCGGCGTGTTGGAGGTGCGCGCCAGCCCTTTCTGGTTGACCAGCGCGTTGATCAGCGACGATTTGCCGACATTGGAGCGGCCGGCAAAGGCGATTTCCGGCGGCCCTTCCGGCGGCAGGAACTTCATGGCCGGCACGCCGCGGATGAAGATCCACCCGCGCGTGAACAGGTCGGTGGTGATCACAGTGCTGTTCAGAGCGTTCAAGCTGCTGCCTCCAGAAGAGAGATGTTGGCGCCCCTGATGGCATCAAGGTTGCGGCCGATCTTGTCCACCGGCCAATGCCACCATGCCAGTGCCAGCAAACGCCTGATCGTCCTGTCGTCGAAACGCATCTTCACCACCTTGGCGGCATTGCCGGCGACAATGGCATAGGGCGGCACATCGTGCGTCACAACCGATTTGGCGGCGATGATGGCGCCATGGCCGATTTCCACGCCGGGCAGGATCACCGCCTCCATGCCGATCCAGACATCGCTGCCGACCACCGTGTCGCCGCGCACCTCCTTCGACCATGTCGCCGGGTCAAAACCCTGTTCCCAGCCATGGCCGAAAATGTTGAACGGATAGGTGGAAAAGCCGGACATTGCGTGGTTGGCGCCGTTCATGATGAAGCGCGCGCCTTCGGCAATGGCGCAGAACTTGCCGATGATGAGCTTGTCGCCGATGAAGGGATAGTGGTGCAGCACGCATTTCTGCGCGAATTTGTCCGGTCCGTCCGGGTCGTCATAATAGGTGAAGTCGCCGATCTCGATGTTCGGCTCCGTCACCAGCGGCTTCAGGAAGCCGACGCGGGTGTGCATCGGGATCGGGTGCTTGATGTTGGGGTTGGGTCCGTCCATGTCGGTTCGTCCGGGAATTGGCAGACAGACGCATCCGCTGCCGGAGGCGCCTGGTCAAAATAACGTGATCCGCCCTATAGCACCAATCGGCCGGGGAGCGAGTCTTCCGTGCGTGCCAGGCTCAAGTGTTGCCGCTCTTGCTGCGCAAGCCAGGCACGCCGGCCAAGCTCGACCATCGTGCCGTGATGGAATGATGCGCCGGAAACGGTTGATGTTCGATCGCTGAAGACCAGCGTCTTCAAGGTACGCAAAAAGAAACCGGGGCCCTGTGAGTGACTACAGGACCCCGGCCTCGCCGATAACGACTTCCCCAAGAAACTTGGCACCTCGTCATGAGGCGGGGATGGCAGGCCAAGAAAGCCCCAACGACCTGCCACTGCCCCCTTTCGCCGGAAGCCGCTACTTCGGCAACAGCACCTTGTTGACGACATGGATGACGCCGTTCGACTGGTTGACGTCGGCGATGGTCACCTTCGCCTCGCCGCCGGACTCGTCCACGATGTAGAGCTTGCCCTTCTTGACCTCGGCGGTCAGCGTGTCGCCCGAGACGGTCTTCATCTCGTATTTGCCGCCCATCGCCTTGGCCTGCTTCATCATCTCGGCGCCTGAAATCTTGCCGGCCACGACATGCGCGGTCAGCACCTTGGTGAGCTTGTCCTTGCTCTCGGGCTTGAGCAGCGTATCGACCGTGCCGGCCGGAAGTGCCGCGAAGGCCTCATTGGTCGGCGCGAAGACGGTGAACGGGCCGGCGCCCTGCAGCGTGTCGACCAGGCCGGCAGCCTTGACGGCGGCGACGAGCGTGGTGTGGTCCTTCGAATTGACGGCGTTCTCGACGATGTTCTTGGTGGTGTACATCGGCGCCCCGCCGACAACAGGGTTCTTGGCGTAGGCTGGGGCGGCAATCGCCACGCCGGCGACGAGAGCGGAAACGGCGATGATCCTGAACGACGGCAAGCGCATGTGGTCTTCCTCCGGGTGAGGGCTGATCGGAATTGATAGCCTTTGGAAATGCACACGCAGTCACGCTCCGCGACCGCTTGCAGTTTCGCCGATCACGGGAACGTGAACGAATGTCCGCCCAAAGAAAAAGCCCGGACGAACCGGGCTTTTAGAGAGAGGGGAGCTTTTATTCCGCCGGCGACGGTTTCTTTTTGAACAGTGCCATCAGATTGTCCCATAGCTCGATCTTGGCGCCCTGGCGCTTCATGATCACACCCTGCTGGAGGATCGACAGCGTGTTGTTCCAGGCCCAGTAGATGACGAGGCCGGCCGGGAAGCCCGCCATCATGAAGGTGAAGATAACAGGCATCCAGGTGAAGATCGCGGCCTGCGTCGGATCCGGCGGCGTCGGGTTCATGCGCATCTGCAGGAACATGGTGACGCCCATGATCAGCGGCCAGACACCGATCATCAGCATGTGCGGCAGCGTGACCGGGACCAGGCCGAACAGGTTGAAGATCGACGTCGGGTCGGGCGCCGCCAGATCCTGGATCCAGCCGAAGAACGGCGCATGGCGCATCTCGATGGTGATGTAGAGCACCTTGTACAGCGAGAAGAAGACCGGGATCTGCAGCGCCACCGGCCAGCAACCGGCAAGCGGATTGATCTTCTCGGTCTTGTACAGCTCCATCATCGCCTGCTGCTGCTTCATCTTGTCGTCCGCGTATTTCTCGCGGATCTCCAGCATCTTGGGCTGCACCTTCTTCATGTTCGCCATCGACGCGTAGGACTTGTTGGCGAGCGGAAAGAAGATGGCCTTGACGATGACGGTGGTGGCGAGGATCGCCAGGCCGAAATTGCCGAGGAATTTGTAGAGCGTGTCGATCAGCCAGAACATCGGCTTGGTGATGAAGTGGAACCAACCCCAGTCGATCAGAAGGTCGAACCGCTTGATGTGGCGCTCTTCGGCATAGGCGTTGATCTTGGCGACTTCCTTGGCGCCGGCGAAGACCTCGGTCTCGACGGTCGCCGACTGGCCGGCCTCGACATTGATCGCGTCGGTCAGGAAGTCGGACTGATAGCGGTGGCGGCCATCCTCGAAATAGGCATAGCGCGGCTGGAACGGCTGCTTCTCTGTCGGCACAAGCGTGACGGCCCAATATTTGTCGGTGATGCCGAGCCAGCCGTCGCTCGACTTGCCCGGTTGGTATTGCTTGTCCTTCTCGATGGACGCGTATTTGTGTTCCTGCAGGCCTTCGGTGCCGGTGAAGCCGATCAGGCCTTCATGCAGCACATAGGTGCTGGCGACGGCCGGTTTGTCGTAGCGGGTAACGCGGCCGTAGTTGAACAGCGAAACCGCGCTGGTGCCGGAATTCTGCACCGTGTCGGTGACCGTGAACATGTAGTTGGCGTCGACGGAGAAGGTGCGCTTGAAGGTCAGGCCCTTGTCATTGGTGTAGGTGAGCGTCACCGGCGTCGACGGGCTCAGCGTCGGATTGCCGTCGACATTCCACACCGTTTCGGCACCCGGCACCGTGCCGGTCTTGTCGTTGCCGACGAAGCCGATCTCGGCGAAATAGCCGGTAGGCAGCGCCTGCGGGTTGAGCAGTTCGATCTCGGGCGAATTCTTGTCGACGGTCTCGGTGTAGTGCTTGAGCTTGAGGTCGTCGAGGCGGGCGCCGGTCAGGTTGATCGAGCCCTCGAGGCTCGGCGTGTCGATCTTGACGCGCTTGGAAGCGGCCAGCGCCTGATCGCGGCCGGCCGCGGTGACGGTGTCACCGCCGGGCGCGTTGGGAATGGTGCCCGGCGCCGGAGCCGGTGTTCCAGCACCCGGATTGGCGGCCTCGGCCGCCTTCTTCTGCTCTTCCACCCGCTGCTGCTCGATCTTGGCGGCCTCGCGCTGCTGCTCGACGCGCGGGTTCATGTAGAAAACCTGCCACAAAGTCAGGATCAGCACCGACAGCGCGATGGTGATGAAGAAGTTCCGGTTGTTTTCCATCGAGAGCCCTTGGCCTATCGTGTTCCGCGAAGTCGGCGGGAGAGTTCGGCCTTCAACTGGCCGAAGGGGGCGCGCAGCGCATCATCGCGCCCGACGATGACATAATCATTGCCGGGCACCATGTCATCTGCGGCATGGACGCGGACGGCCTCTTTAAGCCGCCGCCTGACGCGGTTGCGCACAACAGCGTTGCCGACCTTCTTGGTGACGGTGTAGCCGACGCGCGGCACCCCGCCATCGCCGCGGTCGAGGACCTCGACGAGGAAAAACCGTCCGCGTCGCTTTTCACCACGACGGACGGCCAGGAATTCCGCGCGTTTCAGAAGCCGCTTGGGATTTTGCCCCACTGGCTTGCCGGTTGCGGGCAACGATATCGTCTCGCTTAGGCGCTGAGCCGCTTGCGGCCGCGGTTGCGGCGAGCTGCGACGACGCCACGACCACCCTTGGTGGCCATGCGGGCACGGAAACCGTGCCGGCGTTTGCGGACGAGTTTGGACGGTTGGTAGGTACGCTTCATTTGTTTTAATACCGCGGGGTGCGGCCCTTCTTGATTCTGTCACTCTGTAACAGGAGCTTTGCCGGGCCGGCTTTGGCGCGATCGAAACCGCGCCGGGACGAATGGCCCGAGCGTGAGCGGGCTTATAGAAAGAAGGGTTTTGGAAGTCAATCCGGCGTCGGCGCGGCGTGGACGCAGGCTTCATGACGGTAATTTAATGTTCCGGCCAAAGGATGAAATTGGCAAAAATGCCGTAATCGCCTAATCTTGGCCGATCAAGTGATTGTGAAGACAGGATCGCATGAGCGAAACCAGCCAGGCGGGGGAAGTGAACGGAACGGCGCCCGCCGCCGTCCGCACGGTACCCCTGTCGCGCGGCCTGTCGACGAAACTGCTGCTGCTGACGATCGTTTTCGTGCTTCTGGCCGAAGTGCTCATCTTCCTGCCCTGGATCGCCAGCTACCGGCTGAGCTGGCTCAAGGAACGGCTGAGCACGGCGGCGGCCGTGTCGATCGTGCTTGTGCAGGGCGAGTCGACCTCGCTGTCGCGCACGGCGCAGAATGACGTGCTGATGGCGATCGGCGCCAAGGCGATCGCGGTGCGCGACGGCGGCGTCTCGCGGCTTCTGGTGGTGGCGGACATGCCGCCGCAGGTCGACGAGCATATCGACCTCGCCAGCGTCGGCATGATCAAGGGCATGACCGGCGCGCTCGATACGCTGTTCTTCGGCGGCGACCGGATGCTGCGGGTCTTCGGTCCGGTCGGCGACAGCGACAAGGAATTCGAGCTGATCATGCCGGACTACTCGCTGCGTAAGGCCATGCTCATCTATTCGCGCAACGTCGCCTTCGTCTCGCTGCTGATCTCGCTGTTCACCGCCATGCTGGTCTATGCCGCGATCGACCTGATCATGATCGGGCCGATCCGCACCATGACGCGCTCGATGCTGTCCTTCTCCGAAGCGCCCGACGACCCCGGGCGCATCATCCGTCCCGCCGCCCGCTCCGATGAGATCGGCGTTGCCGAACGCGAGCTGTCGCAGATGCAGGAGCGGCTGCAGAAGATGCTTTCGGAGCAGAAACACCTTGCCGATCTCGGCCTGGCGGTGTCGAAGATCAACCACGACATGCGCAACATCCTGGCCTCGGCGCAGCTGATATCGGACCGCCTGCGCCAGGTCAGGGACCCAACCGTGCAGGCCTTCGCGCCGAAGCTCTTGCGCGCGCTGGACCGGGCCGTCTCCTATTCGGAAGGCGTGCTGCACTATGGCCGCACGCAGGAGCCGCCGCCTTCGCGCCGCCGGGTGCGGCTGCGCCAGCTGGTCGAGGACGTGCACGGCCTGCTCGACATCGAGGAAGGCATCGAGTTCATCAACGCCGTCGAGGCGGCTTTCGAGGTGGACGCCGATTCCGACCAGCTTTTCAGGGTGCTCACCAATCTGTGCCGCAACTCGGTGCAGGCGATGGCGGCCGACACGGAGAGCGCCGTGGTGCGGCGGCTCGCCGTATCGGCCGAGCGCATGGGCAGCGTCAGCCGCATCGCCGTCACCGATACCGGCCCCGGCCTGCCGCCGAAGGCGCGCGAAAACCTGTTCGCGGCGTTCCGCGGCTCGGCGCGCAGCGGCGGCACCGGCCTTGGCCTGGCGATCGCTCACGAACTGATCCGGGCGCATGGCGGCACGGTGGAACTGGTCGAATCGATCGGCGGGCGCACCACTTTCGCCGTCACCATTCCCGACCAGCCGGTGCGGCTCGATCAGGCCCGCGGCAGCCTGCGCCGCCCGGCGTGACGGCCTCGGCGCTGTTTTCCCGAGGCTTCTGCCCTTCGAGCCTGACGCTTTCGATGAGCTTCGCCCGAGACCTTTCCCCTCTCGGCCTGAGCGAGACCGGCTTCGCGGCAGCTTCAAAGCCCTGGGATCGGGGCCTTCGTCACCGGATGACACGCCCACGACAAAACTTTTGCCGGATCGGCTTGCTTTTCCCAAATTCAGTCGTTAGGGAACTGCACACATTCGCGGCCGGTCCCTGGGATCGGATCGTGGGGCCGTTGAAAACATGGCCTGATGCGCGCCCGTAGCTCAGCTGGATAGAGCACCAGACTACGAATCTGGGGGTCAGGAGTTCGAATCTCTTCGGGCGCGCCATTTCATCCACTGCCACCGCGCGACGCCACAATTTCCCGCCGATAGGCGCCGGAACCTCGCCCGAGCCGAGATCGGGAAATGGCGGAAGGCGAAAAGCGCAGCAGCACGCTACTCCGGGAGCCCGGCGGTCCGCAGCGCATCGCCAAGAGTTGCCGCAAGCGCCGGGGCACAATTCACCCCGGCGAACTGGCGGCCATAGCGGAATGCTGGATGCAGTTCGAGCACCCTCGCGGCGGCTGCCTTTGCTTCTTCCAGCCGTCCGAGTTTCACGAGTGCCGCGGCCAATTGCACATAAGTGATGCTGTGCGCGGGATTGGCCTGAACTGACTTGTAGGCCGCACGGCAGGATTCCTCATAGCGGCCGCGCAGCAGATGGCTCATCGCCTGCGCGTCGAACGCGGCGAAGGCCCATGGATCGAACGGGCTGAGCCGCATGCCGCGCTCGCTCCATTCGATGGCCCGTTCGGCGTCGCCGGCCCACCCGAGAATGACGCTGCCAAGGATGTAGGTCAGTGCCGACGATGGACTGATGGCGAGTGCGGCTTCCAGCGCGGTGAAAGCAGCGCCGCGGTCGTGCCCATCCATGCCAATGGAAAACCCCGCCAGCGTCAGCGCCGACGCATCGTCCTGTCCGTGGAGAATCGCGGAACGGGCGTGGCGGATCGAAGCGGCACGGTTGGCTTCCTGCAAGCCGGCGCGGAGGAACAGGCAATGGTGGCACATCGCTGCGCTGCCGTGCGCCAACGCGTAGGCGGGATCGAGTTCGATCGCACGTTCGAGCAACACAAGCGCTCGCGTGATCTGCTCAGGCATGCCGGAATCGACATCGAGCTGGGCCCGGAGCACGAGATCGTAGGCATCGAGACTGTCGGGACGCTTGCGCTTCACCCTGTCGATTTCGGCACGCCGTATGCTTGGTGCAATTGCGCCAACGGCCGACAGCGCGATCTCATCCTGAAGCGCGAAGATATCGTCGGAGCTGCGGTCGTAGCGTTCGGCCCACACATGAGCGCCGGTCGATGCATCGATCATCTGGCCGGTCACACGCACGTTGCAGCCCGCCTTTCGCACGCTGCCTTCGAGCACGTAGCGCACGCCAAGTTCGCGACCGACCTGCTTCACGTCCACGGCACGACCCTTGTAGGCGAAGGTCGAGTTTCGCGCGATGACGAACAGCCACTTAATGCGTGCGAGGCCCGTGATGATGTCGTCGACCATCCCTTCGGCGAAGTAGTTCTGCTCTGGATCGCCGCTCAGGTTCGAGAACGGCAGAACCGCGACGGATGGCTTGTCGGGCAATGTCAGTGCCGACCCGGCAGGGGCAGGATCATTGGCCGTAACGGCCGGTCCGACATAGCGATAGCCGCGCCGCGGCAACGTTTCGATCCAGCTCTCCGCATCCGCCGCATGCGCCAGCACCCGGCGCAAGGCTGCGATCTGAACCGTCAGATTGTTGTCGGCAACCGCCAATCCGCCCCAGCCGGCCTCGACCAGCGCGTCCTTTGACACCGGTACGCCCGCGTTTTCGAGCAGTTGGCGCAGCAGCGCGACGGCGCGCCGCCCAAGCATGGTCGGCTCGGTCCCTCGGTAGAGAATGCCCGCCGCCGGGTCGAGGCGGAACGGGCCGAACCGGTAGATGTCGCCTCCGATTGTCATTCAACGCTTTTAGCAGATTTTTAGGAACGGATTCACGACTTCCCGGCACGGAGCACCGATCTTACGCACGTGCCTGCAGAAGTCAGCACATGGTCGATGGAGGATCACATGAGCGCCGATGCCGTCATTCGCATGCCCGAAGAGAAGAACGGAGTCATGCTGCGTGGTCATCCTATGGTCTTCCTCGTCACCGGCGAACATACCAAGCACACGAGCATGTTCGACTGGACGATCCCGGCGGGGTTCGCCACCGGGCGGCATGTTCACCGGGTGCAGGAGGAGACCTTCTACCTGCTTGAGGGCGAGTGTGAGTGGCATGTCGGCGACAAAACGATCCGCGCAACGCCCGGAACCTATCTGTTCATCCCGCCATGCGTGCCACACAACATCACGAATGTCAGCGAGAAACCGGCCCGCGTGCTGATGACAGTCTCTCCGCCCGGGCATGAGCACTATTTCGAAGAACTCGCGAAACTCGCTGCGCAGGGTGCGCCGGACCCAAAGGCGCTCGCCGATCTGCGAAACCGCTATGACACGGCTCAGCTCTCGACTTTGACGACAAGACCGTGAGATCGATCAGGGCCGCAACGTCGCCAGTCGCCGGTTTTCCGTCTTCAACTGAGCGCCCTCAGCCACATCGAGAAGGCCGCGATGGCCGGCATCCGCGGACTGTGGGCCATGGAGACGAGATAAAATCCGTAGCCGGGCAGGGAGAGCGGATGCGCCTTCACCAGCAGTCCGTTTCTCAATTCATTGCTCACGACCACGTCACTGCAGATCGCAACGCCCTGTCCGCCGACAACGGCATCGATCGCATGGAGCTCCTCGCGGAAACTCAGGTCCCAGACCTTTTCGAGGGGGGTGAAATCGGGATCGATCGACCGTGCAACCGCCAGCCATTGCCGCCAGGTCGGCGCTTCCGGATCGCGGTTCATCCAGTCATAGTGGATCAAAGGAAGACGCAGGAGATCCGCAGCCCGCGTGATCGGGCCATGGCGCTCCAGCAGATGTGGGCTGCAAACGGGAATGTATACGTCCCGAAACACCTCGTGTGCCACAAAATCGAGCGGCGGCTTTCGCGCATAGCGGATTGCGACGTCCGCGGCGCCCGCCCTCAGATCGAGGACAGTGTCCGTGCCGATGATCTCCAAAGGGACGGCGGGGTTTGCTTCACGCCATTTCGGCAGTTGCGGAACCAGCCATTTGCTGGCGAACGCGTTCGGGCTCGTCACGCGCAGCGGCGCTTGTACATCCTCTTCGATCAATAGCGCCACCGCCGAGGCCAACGCGTCGAAGCCATTGCGCAAGGCCGGATAGAGACGAGCGCCCGCGCTCGTTAGGAGCAACGGCCGCGGGCGGCGTTGGAACAGCTTGACACCGCAGGCCTCTTCCAACTGTCGGATCTGGTGGCTGATTGCCGTCGGCGTCACGCCGAGCTCCTTCGCGGCGGTCCCGAAGCTGTGATGCCGGGCTGCGGCCTCGAAGGCATGGAGCGCGCGAAGCGGTGGAAGCTTCCTCATTCCATCAGCGTAGATGAGATTTTCTCATCCAGCACCTGAATTCTTCGATTTTGAAATGGTTTGGCACTCCATGAGATGATGGCATGGGCATTTGCGGCGAGGAGCAGATCGGATGGAGCAGCGACAGCCATATGACGGCCTGATAGGCAAATCGCGCCCCGGACCTCGGCCCACCCCACGGCCACGGCTCAAGGGCAATGTGATCCTCGAGGGGAACGCCGGTTACGACGAGGCGCGTAAGGTCTGGAATGGCGCCATCGATAAAAAGCCGGCCATGATTGCCTACTGCGCCGATGCCCAGGATGTGGTTGAGGCTGTGACGTTCGCGAGATCCAGCGCGCTCCCGGTAGCCGTCCGCAGCGGAGGCCACAATGTCGCTGGCCTCTCGGTCTGTGACGGCGGCATGGTCATCGACCTGTCGCGGATGAAACGCATCGATGTCGATCCGGTCCGTCGAACCGCGCGCGCGGAGGCCGGCCTCGATCTGGGCGAATTCGATCGTGCCACGCAGGCGCACGGACTGGCGACCACCATGGGCGTCAACAGCGATACCGGTATCGCCGGGCTCACGCTTGGCGGCGGCTTCGGCAAGCTCGGGCGAAAATACGGGCTGACCTGCGACAATCTGATTGCCGCCGAAGTGGTGACCGCCGAGGGACAGATCCTGAGGGCCAGCGCGACCGAACACCCGGACCTGTTTTGGGGCTTGAGGGGCGGCGGCGGCAATTTTGGCATCGTGACGGCGTTTGAATACCAGTTGCATGCGATCGGCACTTCACTGCTTGTCGCGTCGGCGCTTCATCCTTACGATCAGGCGCGTGGCGCCATGCAGTTCTATGATGAATTCGCCCGAAACGCTGCCGATGAGGTAAACGTCGATGCAGCTCTCGTAACGCTGCCGTCGGGCGACCGGTTCTTCAGCATCGCCGGCAGCTATGTCGGTTCGCAACATGACGGCGAGCTTGCCCTTTCACCGATCGTCAAGTTCGGCTCGCCCGTCGAGACACGCCTGGCAACTGTCCCTTATCTTGAGATTCAGTCGGGCGGCGATGCCCTGTTTCCGCGCGGCCGCCGCTACTATTGGAAGGCGCAATTCCTGCGCCAGATCAGCATAGGCGCGATTGATGCGCTGCTCGACGCCTATGCGCGAGCTCCCAACACCTCGTCTTTGCTGGTTTTCCAGCACGTCGGCGGGGCAATCGCACGGGTTCCGATAGCGGATTCACCCTACGCCAATCGCGATGCGGCCTTCGACTGCTTTCCGATCGCGATCTGGAACGATCCGGCCGATGACGACGCGAACATGGGTTGGGCGCGCGAGCTGTGGAGCGCCCTCAGGCCCTATTCGACCGGCGGTGTCTATGCCAACAATCTCGGTGACGAGGGCGAGGACCGGGTGCGTGACGCCTATGGTGAAAATTACGCACGCCTTGTCGCGCTCAAGGACAAATACGATCCGACCAATTTCTTCCGTCTCAACCAGAATATCAAGCCGACGGCATAGTCTATGGCATTGGGCGAAATCCAGGTGCGAAGCCGCTGGACGATTCTTGCCGTCCTGTTCGTCGCTCGTGCCGCCATCGCTTTTCAGTTTCAGAGCGTCGCCGCCGTCGCGCCACAGCTCAGCCAGGCTCTCGGCGCGAGTCTGGCCGATATCGGTGTTCTGATCGGACTCTATTTTGCGCCGGGCGCCATGCTGGCCTTGCCTGGCGGCGCGATCGGCCGCCGCTATGGCGACAAGGTGACGGTCCTCGCCGGACTGGTGATGATGCTGGCCGGCGAACTGCTGATGACCGCGTCACCGTCATGGAGCGCGCAGATCGCGGGCCGACTGACAGCGGGCATCGGCGGTGTTCTCCTGAACGTTCTGATGACCAAGATGGTCGCAGACTGGTTTGCCGGTCGGGAAATCGCCACCGCGATGGCCGTTTTCATCAACTCGTGGCCGGCTGGCATCGCAATCTCGCTGATGCTGTTGCCAGCAATCGGAGCGACATTCGGGCTCCATGCCGTCAACCTTGCCGTCGCGGGGTTGATCCTGATCGGTCTCTGCCTCGTGACTTTGGTCTATCGCGCGCCAGATGCGCCCGTCGCGGTCAAAGCAGAGCGCGGCAACCTGACCGCCGGCACGGTCTGCGCGGTGATTGCCGCCGGCTTGATCTGGTGCCTCTACAATATCGGCTTTGCGATGATCTTCAGTTTCGGGCCGTCGATGCTTGTCAAGCGAGGCTGGTCCAGTGCGGCCGCCGGACCAACCATCAGTATCGTGCTCTGGCTCGCCGTGCTTTCGGTTCCGTTCGGCGGCTTCCTCGCCGATCGGACCAAACGCGGAGAGACCATCGTCGTCACAGGCTGCATTGCCTTCGCGCTACTGACACTTCTCCTGTCGCGAAGCGGCGCCGTGCTTCCCATCGTCGTCGCTCTTGGAATCTTCTGCGGCTTGCCGGCTGGTGCGATCATGAGCCTGCCCGCGCGCGTGCTCGAGCAGAAAACGCGGCCGATCGGAATGGGATTATTCTACACGGTCTACTACGCCGGCATGCTGGCCGGACCGGCGATCGGAGGAAAGCTCTCCACATCGGTCGGCTCCGCGAGCGCCGCGCTCGACTTCGGCGCCGTCGCGCTCCTGGTTTGCCCGGTCATCCTGTGGCTCTTTCGTCGTATCGTTGCCGGCCGGTATCGGCCGGCCGCTTCACCGACTTGAGCGCGACCCAGAGGTCACGCAAGGTCTGCGCTCCGGCTATTGTCGGTCGTAAAGTCCACAGGCCGCGATAAGGCGCACCAACTCCGCCTGTCGCCGCGTCTCCGTCTTTTCGGATAGGTGCTGCAGCTGGGTGCGGGCCGTGCCCGGGCTGATTTCAAGCTCATCCGCGACCACCTGAAGCCCTTCGCCGCGTGCGATCACCATGGCCGCGGCGGCTGCGGCCGCGGTCAGCCGACAGAGATTGCTCAACTGGTCCTGCGCGGTCTGCGGCGCGCTGTCCGGATCGGCCACGAACACGATCGCGGCGGGGATCGCAGGCCGGACCATTCACTGTTTGAGGGACCAGAGCTCTTGGAATGCGCTTCCGCAGGGCGTGAACCGCAAGGTCGCGTCATAGCTGGTCCTAACCGTACACGAAAGGCCGCCTAGCTCCCGCGCCTAAGGCACTGCGCCGGACAACATTAGAACGATGCCGACCGCTATCATTAGCAGCCCTGGCCAGTTGCGCGAGAAGCCGAGAAACCCGAGCCCACGCCGGCGCGGCTCAAGAGTTGGGCCAGGCGTTGCCAGCCTTGAGGCCGACCGGTCGGCTGGAGTGCCGTGCGGTGCCAAATTGCTGAGCCGACCGTATGAGAGTGCCGCGCCTGCCATGTAGACAATGCCAGCGATGATGAGTAACGCACCGATGAGGATGACAGTCAATTTTCGTCCTCCTCTCTTTAGCTTTCCAAGCCTGGCCCCGCAAATGAATGAAACGATCGTGACGGCTGACAGTTCCGGCAGGAGCGCCCAATCGGCTTGGACGTGTCGGGCCCGATGAAGGTGAGCGACCGTACGAGGCCGGCGCTTTCGCCACCTACGCAGGACCGGAGGTCAGTGCCGCGGGGAAACTCAGCGTTCTGGCTCCAATCGGCCAAACAACTGCTCGGCGACCAGCATAAGGGCCTTGCCCACCATCGCGATGCCGGAAATTTGGCTGACGATTTGGGCGGCTCGCGGTCGCGTTCGCAGCAAAGATTGTGACGAACTGAGACGGTTCAGAGCGGCCTCTTGGGACCCATAGACCTGCCAGTGACCATTGATTGACCATGGCCTCCGCGACAGTCCTGAAGCGAAGTCCTTTTGGAATATCTTAGCCAATCGAGCCTAAACCGACGTCTGATTACGGCCCCTCAATAACCGCTGAGGACGAGGCCGCAACCGGGTGGTGAGCAGATTCTGTCGCGCGGCACGGTGTCTGCGCGGCTACGGTCGAGACCCGTAATGGCCGATTCTCGCGACATGTGCTCTCCGTCGCTAGTGGGAGACTACAGCGCCCTTGTCGGTCCAGGTGGGCGGCAAGCCAAATCGGGCGGCGACGAGCCCCGAAATGCCGGGAGCCCTCCCGAACGCCTTGCAGGCGTCGTATTTCGGATTGCCGCCCAGCGAAGCGCGCAGTCTTTGCATGGATGGTATCGCCGGCATTCCCTTGAATGGGTCCTTGCCCGTGACCACCATGCGGGCGAAGTCCGCGGCGAAGGCCGAAGAGAGGGCGTACGCATCCCCGACAGCGGACACCCGAGGCTTTGTCGTGATCATGTTGGCACCGCGCGACCAGAGCATGGCTGCCCTTTGCGAGCCTTCCTTGTCGATCGCCTCGGCCTCGATCGCCAGGCCGCCGAGGCCGATCGGAAGGCGCGGGATTGGAACCCCGAGCCCCGCCGCCGCGCCGCCGAGCGACGCAACGACTGAACCCGCCGCTGCCGTACGGTTCGTCGCAACGATGTTGGTGACCGTCGCTTGGACGGTGAGGTCCGCCGGCTGGCTCGCGGCCACGACCTTGAAGCGGTCGGCAAGGTCGGTGCAGAGTGCCCGGTCGATCGCGTTGGTCACCAGCGTCAGGTCGTTGGTATCAAAGCCACGGCTGCCGACCTGCGTAGAGGTCGGTACGATGCGCACCGTCTGCGCGGCGAGCACCGGTGCCGAATCCACGCGCAATTTTGCATGCGTGAGGGTGCCGCCCGATGGGCGCATTCCGGCGGAGGAATCGAGGGACGTGCCCTCCGGCAAGGGCACATTTGTGCAGGCGGACAACCATGAGAACAGGGCCACGCTGAGCGCTGCCCGCGGCCGCATTTCAAGTCGACGAAGCTTAACGATCATTGTCAAAATCGCCTGAACCGGGGATCATGGGTTCAGGCTTTACCGGCCCCAGCGTTAATGGCGGTAAAGGCAGTGTAAAGTTCGGTAAAACTTGCCATCAGCCTCGATCTTTAGCCGGCGCATACATCGCCGGCTGCCGAGGAAGCGCCAGCGTGATCGCGCGGCCCTGCAACCGCACGCAGGTTCGAAACCGTCTCAACGGGCGGGCAGCCGCTATCAAAAAAGGGGCAACATAGGCTTGAGGAGTCTTGCAAATCGCAACGTCTCGATGAGTTCGGACGCGGGGATTGCCAGGAGAAAGCAAGAACTGTCGATTGCAGTACGCTTCAGCGCAGCTGGGTTGAACGTCATGGGCAGCTGATCTGCGGCGTCGCCGGCGCTTCGTCCGAGGCGGGGGAAGAAGGCGGGAACCTCGCGGCAATATTCCCGGTAAGCATCGCCGAAAAGCCCGTCCAGAGCGATCGATTCGCGGGCGCAGACATAAGCGAAGACCAGATACCCGAACAAAAAGTAGAAGGCCGCGATAGCGATCGACCCAAAAGTCAGGCCGATGCCGGCAAGCCCCAGGGAAGAAAAGAAGTACAGCGGGTTGCGGGTGTATCGATAAGGGCCGTTCGTAATGAGGTCTCGATTCTTGTGTCCGCCTATATACAGCGATGCCCAGCACCGCCCGGCGATACATAGGAGGATAAAGGCGCAACCCATGAATTCCATGCCTTGGCGGGGAAGTGTCTCCGGCGGCCAAGCGCTCTGCGACAACAGGATTGGCATCAAAAGCAATGGGACGGCCAGCCAGAGGAACCGCATCCTCTTGCCCTGCTGGAACACCGCATCGGTCGCCGACATCAGTCCATTCTCTCGCATTTGAAGAACCGGGATCACGGTCCAGCTTTAGCGATGCCGGCGTTAATGGCCGTAAAGGCAGTGTAAAGTTGGGTAAAACTTGGGTAGTGGGTCAGTGTATTACAACTTCGTCCGCATCCATAAGACGCTGCGCGTTCCCCCAGCTATGGCCGCTGGCGTCACTGACAGGCTTTCGGAAATTGGTGATATTGTCGCGCTCGTTGAAGCTAAGGAAGCCGAGAAACCGACGGTGCGCGGGCCCTACAAAGCACAGGCGCGCCAACCTCTCAGCGTTGGAGGCGCTTAATGATTTCTGCGGGTAGCATAGTGACCGTCATTGGTGCGCCTGAGGACCTTAAGGATGATCTTCCGGGCGATTACATGCGCACCAAAGAACTTTTCCTCGGATGTGTCGGGCGAAAATTTGAGGTTATCAGCGTCACGAATGATTCGGGGACACACTTGCTGGAGTTGGAGGTCGGTGAGGTCTTTGGAGAACCCGCCTACATGCATTCGATCTGGATCGAGGAGAAATATGTGTCGGCGGTCAACCCGCCAACGCATGAGGCTGAGTAGGCCGCCTGCCATGGTGCTGTAATTCAAACTGACCCACTACCAAAACTTGCGATCAGCCTCGATCGTTCGCCGGGCCGCTCATCGCCGGCCGCCGGGGAATCTCCAGCATGATGGCCAGGCCGCCGACATCCGGTAGCGACGCGTATACCCGCCCGCCATGGCACTCGATCGCCTGCCTGGCGATCGCAAGGCCAAGCCCGTAGCCGCCTCCCGGTGCCGCGTCGTTCCCGCGGGAGAATGGCTGGAAGATCCGTTCGAGTTCGCCTCGCCCGACGCCCAGCCCCTGATCCGCGACGCGCACCTTGAGGAGGTCGCCTGTCGTCTGGCATTGCACGGTGACTTGCGAATGTTCGGCGGTGTATTTGACGGCGTTGCGAATGACGTTTTCCAGCGCCCGGTAGATCAGCTCGCCTTCGACCTCGGCAAGGAAGCTGCCGTCAACATTGGCGGTGATCGAAACCTCGCGGGCCTGGGCTTCGAACGCTGCGTCGCCCAGGATTTCGTTCAGGAGATCGATCACGTCCAGCGTCTGTGTCTTCAGCGGGAGCCGGGAACCGGCTGTCAGCCTGGCGAGAGTGAGCACTTCGCCAACCAGCGCATCGAGCCGTTCGACCTCCCGGTCCATGCGGTCCAGCATGGCATCGAGTTTGCCCGGACTCTGCCGAAGGACACCCCCAACGGCCTGCAAACGTGACAGCGGGGAGCGCAGTTCGTGGGATACGTCGTGGAAAAGTCTCTGCTGTGCATCCTGCAGCTCCTGCAGCCGCGCGGCGCTGGAATCGAAGTCATGCGCGAGTGCGGAGACCTCATCCTTGCGACCTGCCATCTTGTGCCCGATGCGGACGTCGAAACGGCCATGGGCAAGCGCGCTCAGGCCGTCGCGAAGGTGGACGACAGGACGAATGAGATATCGGGCGAGCGCGGCCGCCGATATCGCGCTCGAAATCAGAATACCGAACCCCGGTACGAACGGACCAAGCTTGTCGAGAATGACATTGCCTTGCCGAGGCACGGAGATCCGGTAGCAAATCCCGTCCTTCAGGACGGTTCTTGTCTCCGCCGTGCTCCTGTCGGCACATGCGCCGGTCTCCGCGATCCGGGAGATCGTGAGGCCGACCGGTACCGTATCCTCGCTCGCATGGGCAAGGCGCCGAGCGGCGTCTTCACCGTCCTTGACGAGCAGGTTCTCGGTCAGGTCGAGGACGACTTCGCGCTTCTGGCGTTCCAGTTTCGAAGCGGAAGGAAGCGTCTCGAAGAAGTTGAGCGTCGCGATTATGATCGCGACGGACCCGGCAAGCGTCAGCCAGGTTATCACGAAGAACTTCTTGAACAGTCGGGGCATGTCAGTCCAAAAGAAGTTGATAGCCTTGGCCGCGGACAGACTTTATCCGCGACTGTCCATCTTCCCCGAGGCCGAGCTTCTGACGCACGCTGCTGATATGGACGTCGATGCGGCGATCGAACGGGGTCAGCGGCTTTCCAAAAGCCCGTTTCGAGATGTCTTGCTTCGATATCAACTGGCCGGCATTGCGGGCGAGAACTTCGAGCAGGCTGAACTCCGTGCCGGTAAGCTCCAGCGGCCGTCCGTTCCATTCGGCGGTTCTGTTGCCTGGATGAACCACCAGTTGTCCGGCCCTCAGCGTTTCGGCGGCCGCGCCGGCGGCAGGCTGGTTCGCACGACGAAGGATGGCGCGCACCCTGGCCGCGAGTTCTCCAGGCGAACAGGGTTTCGTCACATAATCGTCGGCACCGAGGTTCAGGCCGGATATCCGGTCGATGTCATCGCCTCTCGCCGTCAGCATCAGCACGGGAACCTGGCTCAGCTTCCTGATCCTTTGCAGGACCTCGATCCCGTTCATTCGGGGCATCATGATATCGAGCACGATCAGGTCCGCCGCGTTGCGCGCGGCGGCGGCAATCGCCGTGCCGCCGTCCGTGCCTGTCGCGACGTCATACCCTTCTTCGACCAGGTATTCCTGCAGCAGCGTCGTCAACTCGACATCGTCGTCGATGAGGAGGACCTTGTTCATTGCACTCCGTCCGTCATTCACGCCGGTCACCCATAAGGCACAAACGCGCGCGGGCGGCGGGATTTTACCCAGCTTAACACAACTTGACCGCGCTTAAGGTTCACCCGGCCACGCATGGACCGGCGACACCGGGCGCGTCCGACTACCGCCGAGATCCGTCGGCCTTCAATTTGGCTTCGCCGGTCCGCCCCGCTTTCATAGCGGCGATGAGATCGGCGCGCATCGCCGATTACCGGCTCATGCCGGCGAAACTCAGACCCGCTGGCACCTGACTATATCCGCCTGAACATGTAGGTCGTCGCGTGCAGCGCCTTGCCGTCCGGGTCCCAGGCGAAGTCAGGGATCACACCAGCCGCCTCGAAGCCAACGGAAGCGTATAGCGGCTCCGCGGCGTCCCCGGTTCGCGTGTCGAGGGTTACGAGGGTTTTCCCCAGTTCACGCGCGCGATCCAGCGCTTCATTCATCAGGGCTCGCCCGATGCCGAGCCTGCGTGCTTGCGGATGGACGATCATCTTTGCGATCTCGCAGCGATGCGGCTGGTTGGGCGGCATGGCGGTGAGAAGCTGGACGGTTCCGACGATCTCGCCGCCCCGCTCCGCGCCGAAAAGCACTCTGCGTCCCGCGGCGACCTCACGCTGAACATCGCCCGACCAGAACCGGGCCGCGTCCTCGTAGGGCATGGGCGCCATGAAGCTGATCGCAGCGCCATCGGCTACGCTGTCTGCGAGAACCCTGGAAAGCTCCCCCAGCCTTTTTTCGATGGCGAGACCGTCGAGTTCAATGATCTGCGTTTTCATGCATGGCGGTTCCTTAAGTCATGGCGATAATGTAGCGGGCCGATTGTTCGCCGGTCTCAAAGGAAGAGGCGCCGCGCAGCCGATAGCGCAGGCAGTCACCGGGACGCAGGTCGTGCCGAACGCCATCGGCGATCAAAACAAGCGCACCTGCCAAAAGCACCAGGTGGTGTTCGTGCCCCGGAAGAGCGGGCCGCTCGTAGACGATGCGCTGGTTGGGCGCGATCTCGCACTCGATCATTTCCAGATTCAGTCGCCCGCTGGGCGGCGAAAGAGCACGGCGGGTGAAGCCCTTCTCCTGGTCCGACCATATGCTTTGGTCAGCGCGGCGGACAAGCGGGGGAAAGTCCGGCTCGAGCGGCGCCAGAAGCTGGGAAAGCGGCAACGCGAAAGCCGATGCCAGACGACCAAGCGTTTCCGCTGTTGGGCTGACTTCGCCATTCTCGATCCGGGACAGCGTCGCCCGACTGACCCCGCTGTTTGCCGCGAGCTCCTGAAGGGTAAGTCCACGATCTGCCCGGAGCAGCCGAAGATGGTCGGCCAAGGCTTGGGATGAGGCTGTGTCCATATGTGGGAAAATATCCCAAATCAGAGAAATTGCAAGCGGAGCTCGACCAAAATCGGGGGGCGTTTCCAGGCTAGCCGATCTCTTCAGGGAGAAAGCCACCTGTCTGGCGCTTCCACAGCCGTGCAAACAGGCCGTCCCGCTTGACCAGTTCGTCCGGCTTTCCTTCTTCGACGATCCGGCCCTGCTCGAGCACGACTATCCGGTCCATCATGGCAATCGTCGAGAGGCGATGTGCGATCGCGATCACCGTCTTTCCCTCCATCACGAGGTTAAGCCTCTCCTGGATGGCAGCCTCGGACTCGCTGTCGAGGGCGGAGGTTGCCTCGTCGAGCACCAGGATCGGCGCGTTCTTCAACAACACGCGGGCGATGGCGACCCGCTGGCGCTGGCCGCCTGACAGCTTGATGCCGCGGTCGCCGACGAAGGCTTCATAGCCCTTGCGGCCTTCGGCGTCCGAAAGATCGGCGATGAAGGCATCGGCGGCGGCCATCTTCGCCACCTCTTCGATCTCCTGTTCGCTCGCCTCCGGCCGGCCATAGCGGATATTGTCGCCGACCGAACGATGCAGCAGCGCGACATCCTGCGCGATGACACCGATGGCGCGCCGAAGGCTTGCCTGGCTGACGGCGCGGATATCCTGCCCGTCGATCAGGATCGCGCCCTCCCTGACATCGTAGAAGCGCATGAGCAGGTTCGCGAGCGTGGTCTTGCCGGCGCCCGAGAGCCCGACGAGGCCGACCTTCTCGCCGGGGCGGATCGTCAGCGACAGATCCTCGATGACCGGCTTTCCGGCCTTGTAGGCGAAGCGCACGTTTTCGAAACGGATCTCGCCGGTCTCGACCTTGAGATCGATCGCATCCAACTGGTCGGTGATGGTGGGCGGGGTCGTCATGACCGGCATGGCGTCCTTGATCGTGCCGATCGCCTGGAAGATCTGCTGGCCCATCTGCAGGAATGTGAAGATCTGTGTCGACAGGCGCTGGAGGATGTAGACGGCGCCGACAAACTGGCCGATGGAGAGAAACCCGTTGACGAGACCGGAAAATCCGATCGAAAGCGTGGTCAGCCACAGCGTCATGTTGAGGACGACGACAGTCAGTTCCGAGGTACGATAGATGCGTTGTTCGCTGTGTTGGGTGTGCACGGCCTGCTGGATGATGCGACGGATAGCGCCCGCCTCGCTGTCCTCGGCGGCGAACTGCTTGATCATCTGCATGTTGGTGTAGAGATCGGTGATGGCGCCCGCCACCATGCTGCGCTGCCTGGCGGTGCGGCGCGAGCGCTCGGCAAAGGTGGGAACGATCCTGACGGTGAATGCCACGTTCAGCGCGATCCAGACGACCACCGGCAAGGCAAGCTGCCAGGACAGCGCGCTGAGCAGGACCACCGAACCAACCAACTGCAGCAGGAAGCGCGGAATGGACTGGAAGGCGGCAATGATCTGCTGCTGGACGGCAGATGCCACCTGCTGCAGGCGCGAGGCGACCTGACCGGCATAAAGGTCATGGAAGAAGGCGAGATCCTGCCGTTCCACCGCCTTGTGACCCTGCCACTGGATGGCGGCCGGCATGCCGACGCCGAGCGTGTGCGAGGTCAGCGTGTTGAGCAGGAACGAGACCACCGGCATGGCCGGAAAGATCAGCAGGCCGAGGAACGTCAAAAGCGGCCATTCGTTATGCAGGAAGGCTGAAGCGCCCTGTTGCGTGACGCCATCGACGATGACCGAAAGCCCCCAGACGATCGTCAGATTGATGGCTTCCATCGCCATGGAGGAAAGCGCCAGGGCAATCAGCACGCCGCGAAACATCGAAATGAAGTGCAGGAGGACGGCCACAGGCCCCTTGGCGGGCAGCGGCCGGTAGGGAATATCCAGCGGCTGGATCAAGTTTTCGAACGGGCGGTAGATCGTATCGGAAATCGACATGGTGCGCTTGAGCTCTGGATGGAACCGAGGGCGAGGACTCAACTGCCGCAATAGGATCACCTGCCGGCCGCAACCACAATTAGAACATCTCCGGCAAATGTCATGAAGGGGTAGCTGCTTTTCCAACAGCGGCGCCGCCATGCGCGATGTCGTCCGGGCTCGCCGCCAAAGCGAACCCGTCCCCCGTCGCCTTGGCTCAACACAAGACCGGACTTCAGCGGCGAATTTCCATCCGGCGGGCCGCGAGATTATGCGGGAACGTAGGTCAACCTGATCACATCCTCGCCGATCCGATCATGGGTCATGAGGCGCAGTGGTGGCCGGGGTCCGGCGAAATAGGGCTTGCCGTGCCCCAGCACGACGGGGTGCAGGTAGATCCGATACTCATCGATCAGGCCAAGTTCGGTGAGGCTTTGCGCCAGGTTCGGGCCGGCAACTTCAATCTCCCCGTCGCGCTCGCCCTTCAACTCCCGGATCGCGCCCTCCAGATCATCCCCGACAAGCCTGGCGTTGGGGCCAACCGACTTCAACGAGCGCGAGACGACCCATTTCGGCTGTCTCCGCCACGCCGCCGCGAAGGCGCGTTCGTCCGCATTCCATTCAGGATGATCGTCGTCCCAGTATCGCATGATTTCATACATCTGGCGGCCATAGACACTGCCCGCCTGCGCCTGAGCTTCCATGATGAAGTGGCGCAAGAGCGTGGGGCCCGGCGCAAATGCCATATGGTCGACATAGCCGTCCAGGGACTGGTTCATTCCGAACACGAGCTTGGCCATACCCCATCCTTTCTCACCGGCACGTCCGTTCGGTTCCGATTGTATTATGCAATCGGTTGTAGGCTAGATCGACCGATTTTGGATCGCAATTGGTTTTTGGGGTCACCGCTTGCAAGACAGGATCAGTTCGCTGATAAATGATCGCTTGCCATTTGCAATCAGTTGAAGACGTACTCATGATCACGGTGTTCGGGGAAGGCAGAGGCTTTCGGGTTGTCTGGCTGCTGGAGGAGATGGGGCTCGCTTACCGGTTGCGGCCCGTGGACCTGGCGGCCGGCGTCCAGGACGACACGGAGTTCATGGCCATCAACCCTGGCGGGTTCATCCCGGCTATTCGGGACGGCGACGTCGTCATGGTCGAGTCGATTGCAATCATGGAGTATTTGATGGCGCGTCATGGGCCGACGCCGCTGGCGCCAGGCCCGCAAGATCCTGCATTCCCCGCGTACCAGCAGTTCCTCCACCTCGGCGAAGCCGGCCTCGCGGCCCCCATTTATTTCGTCGGCGGCGCCCGCAATTTTGCACCCGAGGTGGAGCGAAGGAACTGGAGCGCCCGCCAGGCTCTCCGCGTGTTCCAGACCCGGCTGGGACTGGTGAGCCGGCAGCTGGCGCTTTCGCCATATCTGGCCGGCGACAGGTTCACCGCCGCCGACATCTCGGTTTACTACGCATTACAGCTGGCCCGCGGATTTGGCGGAGTCGCCCTCGGTGCCGCCGAGCTAACCTATATGGCCCGGCTCAGCGAACGCGATGCCTTCGGGCGGGCGATGGAAAGCTGTCAGGCCACGCGGGCGTGGGTCGAGGCGTCCGCCAAAGCGTGCCGCGCCTGAACGGATTCATGCCTCGCGCTTTGGTCTCCTCAGGACGCCTTGGCGAGAAAACTCTGGTAGTCCGACTTCGCCTGCAGCAGGCGCAGCACGTTTTCGCGTGAGCCGCGCACATGGGCACGGGCCAGGGCGCCGGCCCGGGCGGCATCGCCGGCGCAGATCGCTTCGACGATCTCGGCATGCTCGTCGCGGGCGATCTTCCATTCGTCGAGCCACAAGAGTTCGGTCCAGACATAGTGCTGGCACTTGTCGAGGATGCCGCACAGCATGCCGTGCAGCATGGCATTGCCGCTGATCTCGGCGATGACGCGGTGCAGGTCGATGCCGACCTCCAACTCCTGGAATTTTTCCTTTGTGGTGCGGTCGGGAATGGCGGCCAACCGCTCGCATTCGGCCAGCATGGCGCGCAGCCGCGCTTTGTCCTTGTCGGTCGCGGCGGCCGCAGCCAGTTCGGTCGCGTGGCCGTCCAGCAGTTCGCGGATGGCGAAGGCCTCGCGGAACATGTTGATGTCGAACTCGGTGACGACATAGCCATGGCGCGGGCGGCCGGTGACCAGGCCGTCGCGCTCGAGGCGGTTGAAGGCCTCGCGCACCGGCGTGCGGCTGACATTGAGCTTTGCGGCGATGTCGTTCTCGGTGACGCGCGAGCCGGGCGGAATCTGGCCGGTCACGATCATCGCCTTCAGCGAAGTGTAGACCGAGTCGCGCAGCGTGTTCTTGGTTTGCTTGGCCCCAGATTGGTTTCCAATTTCGCGCTTTAGCCTGTTGTCGTCCCATTTGGAGTCGTAGCCGGTCTGATTTGCCACGCCCAGGGCGGCACCATCCCAAAGACTCGCCCGGCCCGAAATAGATCGTGCCGGTGGTGCACTGCACCGGTATCGGCTTCTGAACGTCGTCACCGGGGGTATTGACGATGAAATAAAATTTGGATTTGATAATACGTGGATACAAAAATACTTTTTAGGTGCCGCGTGCCAGCAGCCTTTCCGGCAGAACCACAGATGTCCTCCACGGCGGAGGAAGAGGCGTACAGGCACGTTCAGAGAGCCCTTCGCCTCGGCCGCTACAAACCGGGCGACAGGCTTATTCCGGAGGAGATTGCCGCCGAGATCGGCATGAGTCGCATGCCGGTGCGGGAAGCCTTTCGGCGCCTGGCCTCCGACGGGCTGGTGGTTCTGCGGCCCAATCGTGGATGCGTGGTCGCAGGCCTGACGGTCGATGAGCTTTACGAGATTTTCGAAATTCGCTCGGTTCTGGAGGGACTGGCCGTAAGGCTGGCGATGCCCCGGATCGATGAGGAGGAGTTCGAGGAACTCGATCGCCTGCTCGAGCGCATGGAACGCGCGGGCCAGAGCGGCAGCAGCGACTGGGTGGTCCGCCACCAGGAATTCCATGGCCGTATCTGTGCGCTAAGCCGGAGGCCCAAGCTTATCCATCAGATATCGGCGCTGCATGTGGTGATAGAGCCCTACATGCGCATCTGGTTCGACGACTGTGACAAGCCGCATTCTGCGCGCGAGGAGCATGCCGCCGTGATCGCGGCCTTGCGTTCAGGCGACGAACTTCACGCGGAAAAGGTGATGCAGGATCATATTCTCAGCACAGCACCGATGCTGGCCGAGTTCGTGAGTCCGAGTCGGTGACGAACGCCGGCCGGACAAGAATGGCCTCGAACCGGCAATGCGGCCGGACGTAGGAACAGATCGATCACCTATCAAAAAAGGGGAACCACATGAAAGTTTGTCGTTTGGCCGCAGTTGCCGCAGCACTCAGCATGCTCGGCTTCATGCACACCGCATTGGCCGAGGATGCGCCCAAGGCCATAACCATCGCCACGGAGGGCGCCTACGCACCGTGGAACTTCACCAACGCAGAGGGCAAGCTCGACGGACTGGAGATCGAACTCGCCAACAATCTTTGCGAGCGGATGAAGGTCAAATGCACCATCATCGCTCAGGACTGGGACGGACTTATTCCTTCGCTGAAGGTCGGCAAGTTCGATGTGATCATGGCCAGCATGTTCATCACGCCGAAACGCCTCGAGACCATTGACTTCACCCAGCCTTATGCGATCGACCCGGGCGGGTTCGCAGCCGCCAAGGATAGCGATCTGGGGAAGCTCGGCGCTTCGACCGAGAAATTCAAACTAGACGATGAGGCTGCTTCCAAGGCTGCGGTCGACAAGTTGAAGCCCCTGCTGAAGGGCAAGGTGGTCGGTGTCCAGGCGGCCACGGCCATGCTCGAATTCCTCAAGAAATACTTCGGCGACACGGTGGAGATTCGCGAATACAAGACGACCGAGCAGCACGATCTCGATCTGGCCGCGGGCCGCATCGATGCAATATTCGCTCAGAAGACAGCGCTCGCCGCGACGCTCGCAAAACCCGAATTCTCGGGCTTCACGGTTGCAGGTCCGGGCTTTGTCGGCGGCTTGTTCGGCGCCGGAACGGGTGCGGGACTCAGGAAGGAAGACGCCAAGCTCAAGGAAATGCTGAACGACGCGATCAGCGCCGCCATTGCCGACGGGACCATTAAACGTATCTCGGAAAAATGGGTGAAAACGGACGTGACGCCGGTCAAGTAGCCACGTGTGTATTCTGTCCGGCCGACTGGTATCAACCGATCGGCCGGGTGCCGCGCTGAACGATCAGGTTTCACATGACGGACGCACTCCATATCCTTTCCGTGGGTAAGGGCGGCTGGGGCGGAGCCCTGCTGCTGGCAGCTGGTGTGACATTTGCGCTGTCAGTCCTCGGCTTCCTGCTCGGCGCTCTCTTCGGCGCGGTTGCAGCAGGAGGCCGGCTCTCCACGAGAGCTTTACCGTCATGGGTCGCCAAGGGCTATGGCACGGTGTTTAGGGGTGTGCCCGATCTGTTGACGATCTACCTGCTTTACTATGGCGGCAGCATAGCATTGACTGAGATCGGTAAATTCTTCGGCAGCGCAGGCTTCGTCGGGCTGCCAACATTTGCGACTGGCGTCCTGGCGATCGGCATCATTTCGGGCGCCTATCAAGCCGAGGTCTATCGCGGAGCATATCTCGCCGTCGATCTCGGCCAGCTTGAGGCTAGCAAGGCGCTCGGCCTGTCCCGGTTCCAATCGCTGCGTCTCGTCATCGTGCCTCAACTGATGCGGCACGCCCTGCCGGGCCTCGGAAATGTCTGGCAGCTTGTGCTCAAGGATTCGGCCTTGATCTCCGTGATCGGCTTGGTGGAATTGATGCGGCAATCTCAGATCGGCGCGGGATCGATGCGGGAGCCCTTCGTCTTCTATATAGCAGCCGCGACGCTGTATTTCCTCATCGCTACCGTGACCGGATCGGTCTTCCGCTACGGCGAGGCACGGGCGTGGCGAGGCACGGTCCACGCATGATCGACTTCGCCTTCTTTGTCGAGATCATTCCCACCCTTCTCTCCGGCTTGCCGTTAACCTTGCAACTTGCGGGGTTGTCGATCGGAATAGGCTTCGCCTTGGCCCTGTTGCTCGCGCTGGCGCAGCAGGGAAATCATCGGATGCTGGTCTGGCCCATACGCTCCTTCGTTGCCGTCTTCCGCGGCACGCCATTGCTCGTCCAGATATTCCTCATCTATTACGGCCTCGGCCAGTTCCGCCCCACACTTCAGGCAGTTGGGCTCTGGTGGCTGTTTCGCGAGCCCTATTGGTGCGCCATCATCGCGCTCAGTCTCAATACCGCGGCCTATGGCAGCGAAATCCTGCGGGGTGCGATACGGGGTGTGCCGCGCGGCCTTGTCGAGGCGGCCTCTGCCTTCGGCATGACACGGCTCCAGACCCTGCGTCTCGTCGTTCTGCCTTTGGCGCTGCGCCAAGCCATACCGAGCTACGGCAACGAGATCATCCTCATGGTAAAGGGTACGTCGCTTGCATCGATCGTCACCCTGATGGAAGTGACGGGCATCGCCCAGGGGCTTATTTCGCAGACCTATCGCGCCGTAGAGGTTTTCGTGGCTGCGGGCACGATCTATCTCACCATCAATTTCACGATCATCTCGGCACTGAACGCGCTGGAAATCTGGCTAACGCCTTATCGAGCCCGAGCCTGATACGCGTCTGGCGTAACGAGGAGAATTGGCAAAATGAGCAGTGTCGAGAAGCCGAAGCGATCCGTTGCCGTGTCATGTTACGCCATGGCGGCAACGTCGCATCCATCAGACCAAGGGATACAAAGACAGAATGCGTGATTTCCAGTTTCCCGGCCGCTCGCCGGTTCGTGCCACGCAAGCGGTTGCCGCGACCTCGCACCCGCTTGCGACCCTTGCCGCGATCGACATGCTGCGCGCCGGCGGCAATGCCATGGACGCAGCCGTCTGCGCCGCCGCCGTGCAGGGCGTCGTCGAGCCGCAATCGACCGGCATCGGCGGCGATTGCTTTGTCCTCTACTGCCCGAAGGGACAAGGCGACTTGCTGGCCTTCAACGGTTCGGGCCGCGCGCCCGCCAAGGCGACTGTCGACTGGTACCTGGACAAGGGTTTCAACGAACTTCCGAAACAGGGTCCGCACGCGGTGACCGTGCCGGGCGCCGTCGATGCCTGGAGCCGTCTGTTGGAAGACCATGGCCGCAAGAGCCTGGCCGAAGTGCTGGCGCCGGCCATCCACTATGCCGAGAACGGCTATGTCGTGCATGACCGCGTCGCCTTCGACTGGGCCGATCCGGAAACCGACCTGTCGGCCGATGAACATGCCGCGCGCATCTTCCTGCCGGGCGGCCAGGCGCCGAAGGCCGGCGATGTCCACCGCCAACCGGAACTCGCCGCCACCTTGCGGGTGATCGCAAAGCAGGGCCGCGCCGGCTTCTACGAGGGCGCCGTTGCCGACGACATGGTGCGCCGGCTCAATGAACTGGGCGGGCTGCACAGCCACGAGGATTTCGCGGCGACCAAAGGCGACTATGTGACGCCGGTCGGGACCACCTATGGCGGCTATGAGATCCACCAGATGCCGCCGAACAATCAGGGGCTGACGGCGCTGCTCATGCTGAACGTGCTGTCGGGCTTCAAGCTCGGCGGGCTCGACCCCAACGGCGCCGAGCGCCTGCATCTGGAGATCGAAGCCGGACGCCTGGCCTATCAGGACCGCGATCGCTTCGTCGCCGACCAGGACCAGGTTGATGTGCCGGTGCGGCAACTTCTGTCCGGCGCCTATGCCGACCGGCTGCGCGCCGAGATCCACCGCGACCGCGCCATGACGCGTCTGCCGCGCCTGGAGCTGCCCGGCAGCGACACGGTCTATATCTCGATCGTCGACCGCGACCGCAACGCGGTCTCCTTCATCAACTCGACCTACTATTCCTTCGGCAGCGGCGTCGTCGGCCCGAAGACCGGTGTCGTGCTGCAGAATCGCGGATCGAGCTTCCGCCTCGACCCGGCGCACCCGAACGCGATCGCGCCCGGCAAGCGGCCGATGCACACGATCATGCCTGGCATGGCGACGAAAGACGGCCGCGTGGTGATGCCGTTCGGCGTCATGGGCGGCGGCTACCAGCCTTTCGGCCATGTCCATCTTTTGACCAACATGATCGACTTCGGCATGGATCCGCAGCAAGCGCTGGATGCGCCGCGTGTGTTCTACAATGATGATACCGTGGAGGCTGAGCGCAACGTTCCCACCGAGGCGATCGAAGGCTTGCGCAAGCGCGGCCATCGCGTCGTCGAACCGCAGCATCCGCTTGGCGGCGGGCAGGCGGTGCTGATCGACTGGGAGAAAGGCACGCTCACCGGCGCTTCCGATCCGCGCAAGGATGGGATGGCGCTGGGATATTGAGGGGCGATCGGGGAGCCGGTTCGTGGACGTTGGCGATGCCCCTCATCCACCCTCCGGGCGTTCGTCGTTCGAGGAGCCAAGCAGTTGGCTTTTCGTCCTGCGCGGACCACTCCTCAACGCCCCGTGAACAGTAGAAGGAAGCGGCGCTTGTCCCCAGGGCTTTCTAGAAGCAGTCGTTTGACACATAGTCGGTGACCATGAGCACGAATTCAAAAGACCTCTCCAATCGTCTCGCCGCCGGCGCCGACGACGCGCCGGCGATCCTGGCGCCCGACAGGGCGACGCTCAGCCATGGCGGGCTGCGCCGCCTGATCGCAACCACGGCCGGGCGGCTGCATGCGCTCGGCATCGGCCGGGGCGACCGGGTGGCGATCGTGCTGCCGAACGGACCGGAGATGGCCACCGCCTTCGTCGCGGTGGCGGCCGCCGCGTCGACGGCGCCGCTCAATCCCGCCTATCGCGCCGACGAGCTCGATTTTTACCTCACCGACATCGGCGCCAAGGCGATCCTGGTCGCGGAGAACGAGAGCGGTCCGGCGGTGGCGGTTGCCGAACGTCTCGGCATCGGCGTGCTGCGGCTTATCGTTTCGCCGGGCATGCCCGCCGGCTCCTTCACCATCGAGGGCGCGGCGATCGGTCCGCAGGCTGCGCCCGACATGGCAGGAGATGACGACATCGCGCTGCTGCTGCACACGTCGGGCACGACATCGCGCCCCAAGCTGGTGCCGCTCAGCCATGCCAACATCGCCGCCTCCGCGCGCCATATCGGCGCCACGCTCGGCCTGAGCGCCGATGACCGCTGCCTCAACATCATGCCGCTGTTCCACATCCACGGCCTGATCGCGGCGGTGCTGTCGTCGCTGGCAGCGGGCGGCAGCATCTACTGCACGCCGGGCTTCAACGCGCTGCGCTTCTTCCAGTGGCTGGGCAATGCCAAGCCAAGCTGGTACACGGCGGTGCCAACCATGCACCAGGCGATCCTGCCGCGGGCCGCGCGCAATGAAGAGGTGCTGGCCGCGGCACGCCTGCGCTTCATCCGCTCGTCCTCGGCGTCGCTGCCGGCGCAAGTGATGGCGGAACTGGAAGCGACCTTCGGCTGCCCGGTGATCGAATCCTACGGGATGACCGAGGCCGCCCACCAGATGGCGTCGAACCGGCTGCCGCCGGGCCTGCGCAAGCCAGGCAGCGTCGGCGCCGGCGCCGGACCGGAGGTCGCGGTGATGGCGCCGGACGGGCGGCTGATGGAAGCCGGCGAGACCGGCGAGATCGTCATTCGCGGACCCAATGTCACCGCAGGCTATGAAAAGAACCCGGATGCCAATGCCACGGCCTTCGCGCATGGCTGGTTCCACACCGGCGACCAGGGCGTGCTCGACGAGGACTTCTATCTCCGCGTCACCGGCCGGCTGAAGGAGATCATCAACCGCGGCGGCGAAAAGATCTCGCCGCTCGAGGTCGACGACGTGCTGATGGACCATCCTGCGGTCGCGCAGGTCGTCACGTTCGCCATGCCGCATGACAAGCTTGGCGAGGAGGTGGCGGCGGCCGTGGTGCTGCGCGAAGGCATGAGCGCCACGGAGAGCGACATCCGCAGCCATGCCGCGACGCGGCTCGCCGACTTCAAGGTGCCGCGCAAGGTCCTGATCCTGGACGAGATCCCCAAGGGCGCGACCGGCAAGCTGCAGCGCATCGGGCTCGCCGCCAAACTCGGGCTTTGACGATGAAGATCACCATTTTCGGCGCCGGTGCGATCGGCGGGTATCTCGCCGCCAAGCTGGCGATCGCCGGCCGCACCGACCTGTCGATCGTCGCGCGCGGCGCGCATCTGGAAGCGATCCGGGCGAACGGACTGCGCCTGATCGAGGACGGCGAGGAATCGGTGGCGCCGGTAAGAGCCGCCGCCAAGGCCGAGGAACTCGGCGTGCAGGACACTGTCGTGCTGGCGCTGAAAGCCCATTCGCTGACCCCCGCACTTGACCAGATCGCGCCGCTGCTCGGGGACCATACATCCGTCGTCACCATGCAGAACGGCGTGCCGTGGTGGTATTTCCATCAACTGGGCGGGCCACTCGAAGGCACAAGGCTGAACGCGGTCGATCCCGGAGGGGCGATCTGGCAGCGGATCGGGCCGCAGCGCGTCATCGGCTCGGTCGTCTATCCCGCCGCCGAGGTCGACGCGCCCGGCCTCATCCGCCATGTCGAAGGCAAGCGCTTCTCGCTCGGCGAACCCTCGGGCGAACGCAGCGAACGGGTCACGCGACTGGCGGAGGAAATGGTCAAGGCCGGCCTGCAGGCGCCGGTGCGCGACGACATACGCTCAGAAATCTGGGTGAAGCTGTGGGGCAATCTCTCCTTCAACCCGATCTCGGCGCTGACCGGCTCCACGCTGGCGGGAATCGTCGCCGACGAAGGCACCCGCGCGCTTGCCCGCACCATGATGCTGGAAGCCCAGGCGATCGGCGAAAGCCTCGGCGTGCGCTTTCCGATCGGGGTCGACCGCCGCATCAAGGGTGCCGGCGATGTCGGCGAGCACAAGACCTCGATGCTGCAGGATCTGGAACGCGGCCGACCGATGGAAATCGACGCGCTGGTGAGCGCGGTGCAGGAGCTTGGCCGGCTGACGGACAAGCCGACGCCGACCATAGATGCGGTGTCGGCGCTGGTGCGCCGGCTGGCGGTGGAGCGCGGGTGTTACGGGTGATGGGGGCACGGCGGGCCAAACCTTGACGCGTTCGCGGCCTGCCCAACATATCGTGGGCGCCCTTGTTGCCGATCCAGAGGACGTGCCGAAACAGAGAGACCCTGACCCGCATCCAGCCTTTGGTTTCAAGGAACCGCCTCCATGCTCCGACATGCCTGCTTCCTCGGAATTTTGGCCATGACAACGGCTCATCCCGCGATGGCACAGAGCGATGATGAAATGAAAGCATGCGTCGGCCAGTCCGGCGGCTACACGGGGAAAATGCTGGATTGCGGGAAAGTCGAGATCGACAAGTACGATGCCAGGTTGAACGCCGCTTACAACACCTTGATGCGTCGTGAGCATGGCCCTCAACGTGCCCGGTTGCAGCGCGAGCAGCGCGCCTGGCTGAAACATCATCTGCGGGAAACGCATCGTCTTGCCGCCGATCCCGACAACGGGGAAGCCGCCTTCTTCACATCTCAAGGGTTTGAACTGGACGATCTGAGCGCGCGCACCGCCGAACTCGAAAAGCGTGTGCAGCAAAGCCCGTAGCCACTCAAACGGGGTCATCGTTGGCCGGCGCCCTGGCGCGGCCCGGTCAACCGCGCCCGGTCGATCTGGAACTGATCAGTGCTTGCCCTGTCGCTTGAGAAGCCGTGCATAAACCTCCCCGACAATGCCGCGCCGGAAGACCAGCACGCACACCATGAAGATCATCCCGGTGGCGATGGTCACCGGGAAACCGGAGGTGGCAAGCGTGTTCTCCAGCCCGACGACGAGGCTGGCGCCGACGATCGGCCCGACCATGGTGCCGATGCCGCCCAGAAGCGTCATCAGGATCACCTCGCCCGACATCTGCCAGGTGACGTCGGTGAGCGTGGCGAACTGGAAGACGATCGCCTTGAGGGAGCCTGCCAGCCCGGCCAGCGCCGCCGACATGACGAAGGCGCCGAGCTTGTGGTTGGCGACGGAATAGCCCAGCGAAATGGCGCGGCTCTCGTTTTCCCGGATCGAGCGCAGGATCATGCCGAAGGGTGAATTGACGATGCGCCAGATGGCGAAAACGCCGATGAGGAATACCGCGAGCACGAAGTAGTACATGTTCAGCGAGACGTTCAGGTCGAGGACGCCGAACAGCATGCCGCGCGGCACGCCCTGAATGCCGTCCTCGCCCTCGGTGAAAGGCGCCTGCACGCAGAAGAAGAAGAACATCTGCGACAGCGCCAGGGTGATCATGGCGAAATAGATGCCTTGCCGGCGAATGGCGAAGAAGCCCATGACCAGGCCGAGCAGCGCGCCGCCCGCCATGCCGAGCAGGATGCCGGCTTCCGGCGGCCAGCCCCACACCTTGACGGCGTGCGCGGTGAAATAGGCGGCGCCGCCAAAGAAGGTGGCGTGGCCGAACGACAGCAGGCCGGTGTAGCCGAGCAGGAGATTGAACGCGCAGGCCAGCAGCGCGAAACACAGCATCTTCATCAGGAAGATCGGATAAACCAGGAAGGGCGCAACCAGCAGCGCCGCTATGGCGAGCCCGACCAGCGTCCATTCGGGCCATGCCGGGGTTCCGGCTGCTGTCTCGCGAGGCGACGGCCCGGCCATGTCAGATGTCCCTTCCGACATGTCAGGCATCCCTCCCGAACAGACCGGCCGGCCGGACCAGAAGCACGATCGCCATGATGACGAAGACCACGAGGTTGGAGGCCTCGGGATAGAAGACCTTGGTCAGGCCCTCGGCGAGGCCGAGCATGTAGCCGGTGACGATCGCGCCAAGAATCGATCCCATGCCGCCGATCACGACGACCGCGAAGACGACGATGATGAGATCCGATCCCATCAGCGGGCTCACCTGATAGACGGGGGCGGCCAGAATGCCGGCAAGCCCGGCAAGGGCGGAACCGAGACCGTAGGTCAGCGTCAGCAGCAACGGCACGTTGACGCCGAAGGCCTGGACGAGACGGGGATTCTCGGTTGCCGCCCGCAGATAGGAGCCGAGCCTGGTCTTCTCGATCAGCGCCCAGGTTCCGAAGCAGACGATCAGCGAGGCGACCACGACCCAGCCGCGATAGTTGGGCAGGAACATGAAGCCGAGATTGGTGCCGCCCGCAAGCAGCGGCGGCACGGCGTAAGGGTTTCCCGACACGCCGTAGTAATAGCGGAATATGCCTTCGAGCACGAGCGCGAGACCGAAGGTGAAAAGCAGGCCGTAGAGCGGATCGGTGTCGTAAAGCCGCGACAGCGCCAGGCGCTCGACCGCGATGCCGAAGAGGCCGACGATCAGCGGCGCGAGGATCAGCGCGGGCCAGTAGCCGATGCCGAGATAGGTGAGCAGCAGGTAGCCGACGAAGGCGCCGAGCATATACTGGGCGCCGTGGGCGAAATTGATGACGCGCAGCAAGCCGAAAATGACGGCCAGCCCCAGGCTCAGCATGGCGTAGAAGGAGCCGTTGATCAGCCCCACCAGCAATTGGCCAAGCAGTGCCTGGACGGGGATTCCGAAGATCATCGTCATGGCGTCCTCATACACCCAGAACGTCGTGGAGCTGCCCCATGCGGTTCGTCAGTTCGCCGACCGGGAACCCTGCGACGACCTTGCCGTTCTCCATCAGGTAGAAGCGATCGGCCACACGGCTGGCGAAGCGGAAATTCTGCTCGACCAGCAGGATCGTCATGCCGCGCTTCTTCAACGTCACCAGCAACTCGCCGATGCGCTGCACGATGACGGGAGCCAGGCCCTCGGTCGGCTCGTCGAGAAGCAGCATCTTGACGCCGGTTCGCAGCATGCGGGCGATCGCCAGCATCTGCTGTTCGCCGCCCGACAGCCTCGTGCCGGGACTGTTGCGGCGCTCCTTCAGATTGGGGAAGAGGTCGAATATCTCCGCGACGCTCATGCCGCCCTCGGCGACGACCGGCGGCAGCACCAGATTCTCGTCGACCGTCAGCGTCGCGAAAATGCCGCGCTCCTCCGGCACGAAGCCGATGCCTTGATGCGCGGTGCGGTGCAGCGGCAGGCGCATCAGATCCGCGCCGTCGAAAACGACCTCGCCGGTCCGCGTGCGGATCAGCCCCATGATGGCGCGCAGCGTCGTCGTCTTGCCGACGCCGTTGCGGCCGAGCAGCGTGACCGTCTCGCCGACAAACACCTCCAGATCGACGCCGTGCAGCGCATGGCCCTCGCCATACCAGGCGTTGAGGCCGCGGACCGCAAGCAGGGGGGCGGCACTAGTCATCTGCGGTGCCCATGTAAGCGACCTTCACCCGCTCGTCGCGGCTGACCGTCGCGTAGTCGCCGGCCGCCAGCACCTCGCCGCGCTGCATGACGGTTATCCAGTCGCAGAGATCGGCGACAACAGTCAGATTGTGCTCGACCATCAGCACCGCGCGCGCGCGCGCCACCGAACGGATGAGGTCGGAAACCATGGCCACGTCCTCATGCCCCATGCCGGCCATCGGCTCGTCCAACAGCAGCACCTTCGGGTCGAGGGCCAGGGTCGTGGCGATCTCCAACGCGCGCTTCCTTCCATAGGAAAGGTCGCCGGCCAGCCTGTTCCTGGCGTCGTCGAGACCAACGGAGCGCAACAGTTCGACGGCTCGCGGCGTCAACCGATCGAGCGCCGCCAGGGAGCGCCAGAACTGGACGCCGAGCCCGCCCGGCCGCTGCAATGCGACGCGCACATTGTCGAGCACGCTGAGGTGCGGAAAGATCGCCGATATCTGGAACGATCGCACCAGCCCCATGCGCGCCACCTTTGCCGGTGGCGTGCGGGTGATGTCGTGGCCGAGCAGTTCGATCCTGCCGCTGGTCGGCGCCAGGAACTTGGTGAGCAGGTTGAAGACAGTCGTCTTGCCGGCGCCGTTAGGCCCGATCAGCGCATGGATGTTGCGATGGCGGACATCGAGATCGACATTCCTGACGGCGACGAAGCCGGCAAAATCGCGCCGCAGCCCGCGAGCGGAGAGCACCACCGGCGGCTCGTTGGCGTTGAGATCAGACGGCGCCACGGGCCGCACCGATCACTGGGCCGCGGTTGGACAGCCGCTTTCCTTCTCGCTCAGGAAGGCCTGGTTGCCGGGGATGGTTGCGAGATATTTGTAATAATCCCAGTCCTTGGTGCTCTCGCCGGGCGCCTTGACCTGGTAGAGATACATGTCGTGGACCATGTTGCCGTCCGCCTGCACCTTGCCGTTGGTCGTCACGGCGTCGTCAACCGGCATCGAATGCAATTGCTTGGCGACGGCTTCGGTCGCGTCGGTGCCGGACTTGTCGATCGCCTTCAGATACTGCGTCACCGCCGAATAGGTCGCGGCCTGGACCATGTTCGGCATGCGGTTGGTGCGTTTGAAAAAGCGCTGTCCGAATTTGCGGCTCTTGTCGTCGCGATCCCAGTAATAGCCCTCGGTCAGCACGACTCCTTGCGCGGCCTGAAGGCCCAGCCCATGCACCTCGGCCAGCGTGAACAGAAGCGCGGCAAGGCGCTGGCCGCCCTGGACGATGCCGAATTCGGCCGCCTGCTTGATGGAGTTGGAGGTGTCGAGGCCAGCATTGGCCAGCCCGACGACCTTGGCGCCCGACGACTGCGCCTGCAGCAGGAAGGATGAATAATCGGTCGACCCCAGGGGATAACGCACTTCGCCAAGCACCTTGCCGCCGTGGCTCTCGACGAATTTGGCGGTCTGCTCCTTGAGCGAATAGCCGAACGCATAGTCGACGGTGACGAAGAACCAGCTGTCGCCGCCCTGCTGCACGAGGGAGCCCCCGGTTCCCACCGCCTGCGAATGGGTGTCATAGGCCCAGTGGAAGCCGTAGGGCGAGCATTGCTTGCCGGTGAGATCGGTGGTTGCCGCGCCGGTAACGATGTCGATCTTCTTCTTTTCCTTGGAGATCCCCTGGACGGCGAGCGCGACCGATGAGGTCGTCAGCTCCATGATGGCATCGACCTGTTCGGTGTCGTACCATTGCCGCGCGATGTTGGAGGCGATGTCAGGCTTGTTCTGGTGGTCGGCGCTGATGATCTCGATCGGCACGCCCTGTACCTTGCCGCCGAAGTCCTCGACCGCCATCTTGGCCGCCTCGACCGACCATTTGCCGCCGAAATCGGCATAGACGCCGGATTGATCATTGAGGATGCCGATCTTGACTTTTCCATCGGAAATTTCGGCGGCCGAGGCGGGGATAGCGGCCGCGGCAAGAAGCGCGGCGGAAACGAAATAGCATACCTTCATTATCGACTTCCTCCCATGATGAATCCGACCGTTCCCCCGGACGATCACCAGCAAGCGGTATTGAACATGAGCAAGATGGGGAATAACGGCAAGGGGCCGTTGCGGATTTCTGGTTCGAAGCAGCCCTTCCTCGCCGGGAGTTTACCGCCACGAGGGCAGCCAAGGCGACTGGCCATCACGCCAGCCGGAAACCTCGGAAGCAGCAAGACCATGTGAACCGTGACCGGCGGCCTGGCGAGACCGCGCGTCCATGCCCACGAACTTAGTCGGGAGTATGGACTCGACCACCGGAGTCACAGCGCTTAGATTGCGTACGGATCACTAGTCTTTCCACGGGGGAAGCCAACTGAGGTATCAGGATGGCTTTGGCAATGAACAGGTCGATAACTGCCATTACTGTGACGCATAACAGCGCGCATACCGTGCGGGGCGCGCTCGCTCGCCTGCCTCCAGGGGTGGAGATCGTATGCGTCGACAATGCAAGTACCGACGATCTATCCACCGCGCTGTCCGGCCTTGCCGTTCATCGTATCGACAATCCTGTAAACCTCGGCTTCGGGCGCGCCTGCAACATCGGGGCGGCGGCGGCGACGGGTGAGTATCTGCTGTTCGTCAACCCCGACGTGCGTCTTGGGACGGACGCCGTCGATGCGCTCATGCAGGCGGCTGAACGCTATCCAAATTGCCGCGTCTTCGTGCCGCGCACCAATACGGTGGATGGCCGGCTCTGGTTTCGCGAGGAGAGCGAGATCGATCGCCTTTCAGGCATGTCGCTGCCCACACGCATCCGGCAGGTCTGGGGAGATTGTTGCGTCCGCTTCGTCAATGGCGGCGTGTTCATGATCAAACGAACGCTCTTCCTCGATACGGGCGGGTTTGACGAGGATATTTTCCTGTATTTCGAGGATGACGACCTTTCATATCGTCTGCTGCAGCGTGACGAGCCCATGATCCTTGTCAGTGGCGCGCATGCTGTCCACGACATTGGCACATCGGTTGCGCAATCAACCCGGGCGCGTATTTTCCGGTATCGCTCTAAGATGCGATCGGAGATCCACTTGCGCAAGAAATACGGCATCGCCTATAGCCCATTTGTAGACATACTCCGTTACTTGACGAAAATAGGCTTCTATTGCCTGACGCTTAATCGAAACAGATTGATCAATTCCCTGGGCCGGCTGATTGGCATATTCGACAGCATCCTTGACCGATCGCGCGCGAATCGGAACGGCGGCTATGTCGCCTGACGCTGCCGACACGAGCGTTGCCTTGCCTGATGTCCTGTCCCGCGAGCCGCGAAAAGGCGACAGCGTCGACCCAAGCAGTGCCGTGGGCGAAATCCACATCCACGCGCCGGGACGCTATGTCGTCGAGCTTTGGCCGACAGAGAGGTCGATGCCGTTTCTCCGGCTCGATGTTCGCCGCCCAGGACATGCGGACAGGGTCGTCTATGTGCCGGTCACCACGCGGACGTCCTATCTGCTCACAAGCAGCGAAGGCGGCCTGGGACTGCAATTTGATAGAGGCGACGTCGTCGCGGCGAGTGTTCGGCCCTTAGCCATCGGGGATATTGGCGCGCTGCTGCGCCGGCGTCGTCGCCACAAGCGATTTCAGCTGCCGCTCGGCGAAGGCCTGGTCTTGCAGCCTCTCTTGCACATCTCGGGACCGCAAGGGCGAGAATTGGCCCGCGCCCTCGGCAGTCTTGCCGGTTGGGGCTTTGGCCCTGCGAGCGACAATCTGCAGAAGACCCTGTCGCGGCACTTTGATGGTCCGCCAGCCGAGGCCCCCGAACGCCGGCCCACCGCCGAGCCGAAGATTGCCGTGGCGCTTCACCTGCATTACCCCGATCTCTGGCCCGAGTTCGAGGCGTTGCTGGAAGCGACCGGGCGTCAATTCCAGCTCTTTCTCACGCTGACCCGGCCTGACGCGGCACTCGCGCAACGCGTTCAGGCGAGATTTCCGGGTGCCGAGATCACAGTCTACGACAATCGTGGCCGCGACGTCGGCCCCTTCATCCAATTGCTTCGCGAAGGAAGGTTCGATCCCTTCGATCTTATCTGCAAGCTGCATGGCAAGAAGTCGGGGCAGAGCGGGCCGCGCATGGTTCTCGGCGAGATCTGGCGCCAGGCGAGTGCGTTCGACCTGATCGGATCCCGCGGCGTGGTCGACCGCATCATCGCCAAGTTCGAACGTTCTCCCGACATCCAGATGATTGGATCCGGACGCTTTCGGATGCCCAATGAATGGAAGGGGGAGAAGGCTGCGTGGGGCGAGAACAGGGCGATGGCCCTCAATCTGCTGGAGGCAATGGGGATGCCCTCCAGTTCTCCCCTCGATTTCTTTGCCGGGACGATGTTCTGGGTTCGTCGCGACGCGCTGGAACCGCTGCGACGGCTCGATCTGCCCTTGGCAGCCTTTCCCGAGGAGACAGGCCAACAAGACGGCACATTGCAGCATGCCCTCGAGCGTGTTCTTGGAATGATCTGCACAAAGATCGGCGTTGCCTCGGATGGTGACATGACGACGGATTCCCGCGAGGCAGACCCGATTGGATAGATCCGAATTCTTGGTCTTGGTAAGATCGCTCACCAGCAGAAGCCGATGGAAGAGATTTCGCCTGCGGCAACGAATTCGAGCCAGCGGTCTGTTCGATGTGTCGTGGTATCTGGTTCAAAATCCGGATGTAGCCCGGAGCGGGAAAGATCCGATCCTGCATTACATCAGGCATGGTGTCTCGGAGTCCCGAAACCCGAGTCCGAACTTCGACAACGAATACTATCTGACGAAAAATCCCGACGTGGCTGCCGCGTCGATGAATCCGTTGGATCACTACATTCGTTTCGGCAAGATCGAAGGGCGCAGCCCCCGACGTGCTCCGGGCACAGATGCCGGCGCCATCCAGAGACCCGCCACCTACGTGCCGCGATCCAGCGAGAGGCGACCCGCCGCATTGAAGGCGCGCCTCATTGCCTTCTACCTACCACAGTTTCATCCGATTCCTGAAAATGACGCCTTTTGGGGAAAGGGTTTCACGGAATGGACGAATGTGACGCGCGCGGCGCCGCAGTTCGATGATCATTATCAGCCCAGGCGGCCGGCGGACCTCGGCTTCTACGACCTGAGAGTGAAGGACATCCAGAAGGAGCAGATCGAGATTGCCCTTCAGTACGGTGTCTCGGGGTTCTGTTTTCACTTCTACTGGTTCAACGGCAAGCGCGTCCTCGAGATGCCGATCAGGCAATTCGTCGAAAACGATGCGCACGAACTGGGCTTCTGCATCAATTGGGCAAATGAACCCTGGAGCCGCCGTTGGCATGGGCTCGAACAGGAGGTGCTGATTGCGCAATCGCATTCACCCGAGGACGACCTGGCCTTCATCGAATATGTATCCCGCTATTTTCGCGACCGGCGATACATCCGCATCGGCGGCAAGCCTCTCCTGATGATTTACCGGCCCGGATTGTTTCCGTCGGCCGCTGAAACAGCACAACGCTGGAGAGCCTATTGCCGGGAAGCCGGCATCGGCGAGATTTTTCTTGCCTACCCGCAGTCGTTCGACAAGGACGATCCCGCCGAATTCGGATTCGACGCCGCCGTCGAATTCCCACCGAATCTTGGGAAATTTCGCGAGATCAGCGGCAGAATTCCAACGCTCAAGAGCGGCTTCAGGGGAAAGATCTTCGACTGGACGGAGCTCCTCAAACGCAGCCGCGCCTACCCACAGGTTCCCTACACGCTGTTTCGCGGACTTTGCCCTTCCTGGGACAACACCGCACGGAGGATGGAGGCAGCCCACATTCTGGTGAACGCATCGCCGCCCCGCTACGCAGAATGGCTCGCCAACGCGGTCGCCGATACATGCGATCGTTTCGCCGATTTCGACAGCCGCCTGATCTTCGTCAATGCCTGGAACGAGTGGGCGGAGGGAGCCTATCTCGAGCCTGACGCCCGCTATGGCTACGCCTATCTGCAACAGACGCGGAACGTCCTGTCGGCTCCGTCAGCGGCCGGCAAATTCCCCGGGGGCGCGTCCTGGCGCGTTCTGTTCGTTTCGCACGATGCGGCTCTCGGTGGGGCGCAGGCTTCCTTGATCGACATCGTCCAATGGCTGCAATCGCACACGGAGCTGGAGATCAAGGTGCTGTGCCTGGCAGGCGGTGAACGGCTGGAACAGTTTCGACGCATCGTCGATACCACCCTTCTGGACGATCTGGTTTCGCCAACCGAGACGACCGCCACGAAGCTGGCCCGCATCGCCGATTGGTACGGTGGCAGACCGGACCTCATCTATTGCAACAGCCTGGCCACCGGCCGTGTGCATGCGCTGCTTGGGGAACTGGGCATTCCTATCCTGACGCATGCCAGGGAATTGGCAATGAGCGTCGCCCGATACGCCAAGGACGACATGGAGGATGTGGTTTCCCACACGCGGAGATTCGTTGCGTGTTCGCCAAGCGTCCGGGACTATTTGGTGGCCGAGCACAAGGTCGAAACGAACGCCATCGACGTCATTCCAAGCGCGGTTCCACAGCCCGGCGCCGATCCCGGTCAGACGGAAACCCAGCGTCTTGAACGTCGCCGGCTGGCCGGCTGGCCCGTGGACAAGACCATCGTCCTGGGATCCGGCCTCGCAATGCCATTCCGCAAGGGTGCCGACCTGTTTATCGAGGTGGCCCGAATTCTTCGGGCCCGTGGGGTCGAGGACTATCATTTCTACTGGCTCGGCTCGTTTCCGGAGCGGGAACGGGATGAGGCTCTCGGCACCTGGTCGCAGCACCTCGACAGGATGCGGGCGGACGGGTTGGACGAGAACGTTACATTTCTGGGCGATGTCGACGATGTGCGCGGCTATCTTCGGGCTGCCGATCTGTTTCTTCTGACATCCCGCGAAGAGCCGTTCGGCCGCGTCATGCTGGAGGCGGCATTCGCCGAGTTGCCGGTAATCTGCTTCGCAGGCAGCGGCGGGGCACCGGATTTCGTCGAGGACGATGCCGGCATCATCGTCGAACGGGCCGATCCGGCCGCCATGGCCGACGCCACACTGAAACTGATCCGGGACAAGCCGCTGCGGACGAAGCTCGGCAGGCAGGCGAGCGCCAAGGCGCGGCGGCATTTTTCCACCGACCAGGTCTTTCCGCGCCTGCTGTCGACCATGCGGAAGGTTGCAGGCCAGCCGCCCGCGGGCCCGATCATCATGCCGAACTAAAATTACCGCCCGCTACCTGTCCGCAGCGACGAGGTGGCCGTTGCCGACATCCTGCAAAGCCAGTTTCAGCGGCGCCTCGCCGATCCTGCGGGTGGCGCTCGGGATTTCCTGGTCGAGGCGGGCGAAGCGGCTTCTGCGCCGCGCTGGATCGGGCACCGGCACGGCTTCGATCAGCCGCCTGGTGTAGGGATGGCGCGGGTTGGAAAAGACCTGGTCGCGTGTGCCCATTTCGACGATCTGGCCGAGATACATGACAGCGACGCGGTCGGAGATGTTCTCGACCACCGCCATGTCATGCGAGATGAAGAGATAGGCGACGCCGAATTCGCGCTGCAATTCCTTCAACAAATCGAGCACGCGCGCCTGCACCGAGACGTCGAGAGCCGAAACGCTTTCGTCGGCGATGATCAGCTTCGGCCGCAAGGCGAGCGCGCGGGCAATGCAGACGCGCTGGCGCTGTCCGCCGGAGAATTCGTGCGGATAAAGCTCCATCTGATCGGCCGAGAGGCCGACGCGCTCGAACAGGGCCGCGACGCGCTGGCTGCGCTCTTCCCTTGAGGCGATGCCGTGGATCACCAGCGGCTCGGCGACGAGGTCGCCGACGCGCATGCGCGGATCGAGCGAGGCGAAAGGGTCCTGGAAAATCATCTGCACGTCGCGGCGCACCGCCTTGCGTTCGTCGCGGCCGAGGCCCGACAAATTGCGCCCGCCAACGATGATGTCGCCGCTGTAAGGTACCAGCCCGGCCAGCGCCTTGGCGGTGGTCGACTTGCCGCAGCCGGATTCACCGACCAGCGCCAGCGTCTCGTTGGGCGCGACCGAGAAGCTGACGCCCTCGACCGCATGAACCCGGCGGGTGACCCGGCCGAAGACGCCTCCGCGCAGGTCGAAGCGGACATGCAGGTCTTTGACCAAGGCGACGCTGGCTGGCGTTGCCGTCTCCACATGCCTTGATTTCTGCCGCCCGACGCCGCTGCCGATGCGCGGCACGGCGGCCAGCAGTTCGCGCGTATAATCCGCCTGCGGCCGGGCGAAAATGTCCGATGTCTTGCCCTCCTCGACCATGCGGCCATGCCGCATGACGATGACGCGATCGGCCATTTCGGCGACCACGCCCATGTCGTGGGTGATGAGGATGACGCTGGTGCCGTGCTGGCGCTGCAGGTCGCGCAGCAGTTCCAGCACCTCGCCCTGCACGGTGACGTCGAGGGCGGTCGTCGGCTCGTCGGCGATCAGTACGTCGGGCTCGAGCGCCAGGGCCATGGCGATCATCACCCGCTGGCGCATGCCGCCGGACAGCTCGTGCGGGAACTGAATTAGCCGGCTTTCGGCTTCCGAAATGCGCACCGCCTTCAGCGCCTCGATGGCGCGCTGGCGGGCTTCGGCCGGCGAGAGGCTGGTATGCGCCTCGATGGATTCGGTGAGCTGCCGGCCGATCGACAGCACCGGATTGAGCGAGGTCATCGGCTCCTGGAAGATCATGGCGATGCGGTCTCCGCGAATGCGGCGCATCCGGCGCTCGTCGAGGTCAGCCAGGTCGGTATCGCCAAGTCGGATCTTTCCAGATGAAATGCGGGCGGCAGGCTGCGGCAGGAGCTGCATGATCGCCAGCGCGGTCATCGACTTTCCGGAGCCGGATTCGCCGGCGATGCAAAGCGTCTCGCCACGCGCCAGCGTCAGCGACAGGTTGGACACGACCTCGCGCTCGCCATCCTCGCCGCGCACGCTGACGGAGAGGTTGGCGATGTCGAGGACGGTCTGGGGGGCTGAGGTCATTGGGAGAGCAGGGTTCTGAGAGGTTTATTCGGGCACGCCCCCCACCCGGACCTTCGGTCCGACCTCCCCACAAGGGGAAGGTAGGGCGCCAGCGCTTCACCCTCCCCCTTGTGGGGAGGGTCGCTGCGAAGCAGCGGCGTGGGGGTGCGGCGCCAACCTCGCGTCATTCAAACACGCAGCGCGGGAAGTAGAACGACACCACCCAATTCGGCATGTCGACGATCTCGCTGATCCTGAGATCGCCGCACACCGAGGCGAGCATATAGGCCTCGACCGGGTCGATCTGGTAGCGCCCGGCAATCAGGTCGACCATCTGGGCAACCGCTTCCCTGGCGCCGGCCATCAGGTCGGGGCCGATACCCGTCGTCACTTCATAACCCTTGGCGTCGAGGTGACGCGTCACCGGGCCAGGGGTGGTGAAGCGCGGCGTCTTCAGCCTGGCATCCTTGAGCAGGTCGAGCTTGAGCACGACGTCCATCGGGCTTTCGATCGCCGTGCCGCAGACCTCGCCGTCGCCTTGCGCGGCGTGCGTATCGCCTACCGAGAACAGCGCGCCGGTCACCTCCACCGGCAGGTACAGTATGGTGCCGGCGGCGAGATCGCGGATATCGAGATTGCCGCCGACGCGCCGCGGCGGCACCACCGAGTGGAGGCCCATCTCGGCCGGCGCATTGCCGATGGTGCCGGCGAACGGCTTCAGCGGTACGCGGGCATTCTTGCCGAACAGCGCCGGCTCGAGCGAGGCGGCGTCGTATTTCCAGATGTTGAGCGCCGGCTCCTTGAAGTCGTCGGCGAGCAGGCCGAAGCCCGGAATGTTCCCCGTCCAGCCGAAGCCGGACGGTTTGAACAGCTCGATCGTCACCTTCAGCGCGTCACCGGGCTCGGCACCTTCGACGAAGATCGGCCCGGTCACCGGGTTGATGCCGGCGAAGTCCAGCTTGGCGATGTCGGCGACCGTGCTGTCGGGCTTCAGCTGGCCGCCGGCGGAATCCAGGCACTGGAACTCGATGGTCGATCCGGGCGCCACCCGCTCGGCCGGGACAAAGGAATTGTCCCAGCCGAAATGGTGATGGCGCCCATGGATGGTGTAGTCGCAACTATTGCACATCTTTTACGTACACATTGTCATAGTTGATCGGGATATGGACCGGGTCGACATAAAGGTTGTCGGCACCGCCCATGCGGGCCGATTTCATGGTGAAGCGCTGCTCGTTGAACACCGGCGCCCAGGGTGCGTCCTCCATGATCTTGTCGTAGATGGCGCTCCACATCTTGCCGCGCTCCACGGCCTTGGCCGGGTCAACCACGGAGTCGGCCTCGGCCGCCTTGGCGTCGAGGTCCTTGTTGCAATACCACGACCAGTTCCAGCCGCCCGGTACCGCACCGGCGCAGCCGAGGATCGGGCCGTAGAAGTTGGACGGATCGGGGAAGTCGGCGATCCAGGCCATGCCGCCCGACCAGATCATCGGCGCGCCGGCCTTGTCGCCGCCGGCGGCGATGACGTTGGCCTGGGCGAGCGACTGGATGCTGGCCTTGATGCCGATCGCCGCCAGATCCTGCTGGATCGCCTGGGCGATGCGCGGGTTCGGGTCGGTGTTCATGGCGAACAATTGCGTGTCGAAGCCATCGGGATGGCCGGCCTCGGCCAGCAGTGCCTTGGCCTTGGCAACGTCATACGGGTAACCCTTATACTCCTTGTCGTAGCCCGGCATCGATGGCGGCAGCGGCTGGTTGGCCGGCACGGCGCGGCCGTTGATGATCTGGATGACGCGCGCCTTGTTGATCGCCATGTTGACGGCCTGGCGCACCTTCACATTGTCGAACGGCGCCATGGTGGTGTTCATGGTGACATAGCCGGTGTGCAGCTGGCCGCCTTCGACGACGCGCGCCTTCTGCTCGGGATCGGCCATCACCTCCTGGAATTTTGCCGGCGGAATGCCGTCGCCGGGCACGTCGATCTCGCCCTTCTGCAAGCGCAGCAGCGCCACGATCGGCTCCTGGCCGATCTCGAAGGTGATCTTGTCGAGATGCGGCAGACCCTTGTGCCAGTAGTCCGCATTGCGCTCGAAGACGATGCGCTGGCCGAGCGTCCACTCGGCGAGCTTGAAGGCACCGGTGCCGACCGGATGCTTGCCGAAATCCGCGCCATATTTCTCGACCTCCTCCTTCGGCACGACATGCGAGAAGTTGATGGCCATCACATGCAGGAAGGTGGCGTCGGGGCGGGTCAGCTCGAACTTGACCGTATAGGGATCGACGACGGTGACGCCGGACAGGCTTTCGGCCTTGCCGGCGGCGACATCGTCATAGCCCTTGATCGAGCCGAAGAAGCCGGCGCCCGGGCTCTGCGTCTTCGGATTGGTGACGCGATCGAGCGAATATTTCACGTCGTCGGCGGTCATCTCGCGGCCATTGTGGAATTTCACGCCGTGCCGCAGCTTGAAGGTGAAGGTCTTGCCGTCTGGCGAGATCTCGTAACTTTCGGCAAGGTCGGACTTGAGGTTGGTGGTGCCCGGTTCGTAGTCCATCAGGCCGTCGAACAGGCTCTTGATCATCGACCAGTTCTGCCAGTCATAGCCGATCGCCGGATCGAGGGTGGCGACATCGTCCTTGTAGGTGATGGTGATGGCGCCGCCCTGCTTGGCGTTGGGGTCGATCGTGTCCTCGGCGCGGGCGCTTGCCATGCCGAGCATCAGCGCCAGCGCCGATGCCGCCACGGTGGTAGCCAGAAATCTTTTCATTTGGTGTTCCCTTTCTCTGATTGTTTTCTTGGTTTCATCTGAGTTTGATGCGGGGGTCGATGAAGGGCGCGATGATGTCGGCCAAGAGGTTGCCGAGCACGATGGCGAAGGCCGAGACCAGCGTGACGCCCATGATGATGGGGATGTCGACGCGCTGGATGGCCTGCCAGGCGAGCTGACCGATGCCGGGCCAGCCGAACACGCTTTCGACGACGACGATGCCGCCCATGAAGATGCCGATATCGATGCCGATCATGGCGATGACCGGCAGGATGGCGTTGGGCAGCGCATGGCGAAAAATGATGGCGCCGCGCGCCAGGCCTTTCGCACGCGCGGTGCGCACATAATCCTGGCGCAGCACGTCGATCATCGACGAGCGCATCATGCGGGCGTACCAGCCGGCGCCGAGGATGCCCATGGTCAGCGACGGCAGCACCAGATGGCGCCAGGTGCCGTAGCCGCCGATCGGAAACCAGCTGAGCCGCACGGCAAAGACGTAAAGCAGCAAAAGCCCGACGACGAATTGCGGCGCCGAGACGCCGACGAAGGAGGCGACCATCAAGGTCTGGTCGGTCGCGGTGCCGCGCTTGACGGCGGCGATGAGGCCCATGCTCAGCCCGATCAGTAGCTCGCACAGGATGGCACCGACCATCAAAAGCAGGCTGGCCGGCAGCCGCGAGACGATGAGTTCGGTGACTTCGGAGCGCTGGATGTAGGAGCGGCCGAGATCGCCGCTGACGAGCCTGGTCAGATAGTGCCAGTACTGGACGACAAAGGGCTGGTCGAGGCCGAGCTGCTGGCGGATGTTCTCGACCGTCTGCGGCGTGGCGCTGCGGCCGGCGATCTGGCGGACCGGGTCGGCGGGCAAGAGATAGAGCAGCGCGAAGGTGATCAGCGAAACACCAAGCAGGATGAGCAGCGACTGGATGAGGCGGCGGCCGAGATAGGCGATCATGCCCGGCCCCTTTGCATCGGATCGAGGATGTCGCGGAGCGCGTCGCCGATCAGGTTGAAGGCGAGCGCCAGCGCCAGGATCGCGGCGCCGGGGAAGAACACCAGCCAGGGTGCTGCCTGGAAATAGGTCTGGTTCTCGAAGATGATGTTGCCCCAGGACGCCGTCGGCGGCTGCACGCCGATGCCAAGAAAGGAGAGCGTCGCTTCGAGCAGCACCGTCGTCGAAATGCCGAGCGTGCCCCAGACGATGATGGTCGGCAGGAGATGCGGCAGGATGTGGCGGAACAGGATGCGCGGCGCGCCGGCGCCGATGGTGCGCTCGGCGTCGATGAATTCGCGCTCTGCAAGCGAGGAGGTTTCGGTGTAGATGACGCGCGCGGTCTGCACCCAATTGACCAATGCGATGACCATGGCGACGATCCACAGGCTCGGTTGGAAAACCGCCGCCAGGCAGATGGCGAGCAGCAGCGCCGGAAACGCCATCATCAGATCGGTGAAACGCATCAGCGCACTGCCGATCCAGCCGCGGAAATAGCCGGCGGTGACGCCGACCAGTGTGCCGATGAACAGCGCCACCCCATTGGCGACGATGCCGATGATCAGCGAGGTGCGGGCGCCATAGAGGATGCGGGTCAGAAGGTCTCGACCGAGCAGGTCGGTGCCGAGCCAGAATTTGGCATCCGGCGGCAGCGGCGAGCCCTCTATGGTCAGGCCGTCGAACATCTGCCCGTTGGGATCATAGCCGGTCAGCCACGGTGCCAGCACGGCGCCGGAGACGACAATGGCGACGATGACCAGGCCGAGCAGCGCCAGGCGACGTTTGACCAGCCGGCGCCAGACACCGGCGCGCGGCTTGGCCGGCATGCGCGCCGTGGCCGGGAGGTCAGGCGCGATGGGACTGGTCATCGCCGCCTTCCTCACCCGTTGCTTCCTCATCGGTCATCGCCACGATCCGGCGCGCGGCATCCTCGACGCTGATCTGCCAGCTCATCGCCAGCGAGCGCAGCTGCGCATAGGCGCGCTCGTCGTCCGAGCCTTTCGACAACGCCGCCACCGCGCGCACGATGGTCTGCCGCTCCGCGACACGCTGGCGCAGCGATGCAATTTCGCCGGCTAAGTGTTTACGCGCCTCGAAACTCTGCCTTGCGATCAATAGCGCGCTGTAGACGCCGGCAGTGCCGACCGGCTTAAGCAGTTGCGCGTCGGCCTTGTGCGAGAGCGCCCATTCGATGCGGCCGGGCGCCTCGGAACCGATCAGCGCCACCAGCGGCATCGGCGCTTCACCGGCTTTCCAGGGGAATTGCTCGTCGAAACCGAGATCTGCATCGAAGAAGACGAAATCGGCGGCCAGCGCCTCCGGCGGCAGTTCCGGCCAGCAGTCGAGCGCGATCAGGCCGATCGCCGACAATTGCCTGGTGATGGCCTGCACCGTCGAATGCGGGCGATGCAGGATGAAGGCCCTGGCGCCGCCGAGGTTGGGAATGCGCGGCGTCCTGGTCACGACACCACCCGCAGGCGCGGACGCCCGAACGTCCTGGCAGGATCATAGCGCGACAGATAGGGATCCGGCGCGACCTCATCCTCACGGCTGACGACCTCGAAGAACCCATCGGCGATCCGGCCGATGATGACAGGCAGCGTCGCGTGCTGGGTGTTGGCGTCGATGACGATCGGTCCAAGCCGGGTGGAGAAGCGCCGTTCGGCGAAAGCCTTGGAGAATTCCGCGGGTCCAGCTTCGGGATTGCGCGCGAGCACGTCGGCCATCACCTGCACCGAGGCATAGGCCGAGGCCTCGAAGGACGACGCGAAGGCCGCCGGCCGCGGCGCGAAATACGGGCCGACGGACAGATGGCCTCTCCCCGTCTCGCCGATCGCCGGCAGTTCGCCCTCGGTGAGGTTGCAGGAGATGACAGGACAATTTTCCGGACGGAAGGCGGCATCCTCGTCGCCCAAATCGCGATAGGCGGCGAGGAAGGCGTAGGACGAGGTGCCTATCAGATTGTTGAGGATGAAGCTCGGCCGCGTCGCCCGGATTTCCCCGATGAGGCGCGACACGTCGGTCTCGCCGATGCGCAGATAGCGTTCGCCCAGCACCTTGCCGCCGGCGTCGGCGATCAGGTCGCGCGCCACGCGGTTCATCTCCCAGCCCCAGATATAGTTCGAGCCGAGCAGGAAGCCGTTGGCGCCGAAGCGCGGCACGACATGGGCCATCAGCGGCACCAGATGCTGGTTGGGACAAGCGTGCATGTAGACGACATGCTCGTTGGCCTCGAAGCCTTCATAGGGGCATGCATACCAGAGCATGCCGCCGGCCTTCTCCAGCACCGGAATGGTCTCCTTGCGGCTCCAGGAGGTGACGCAGCCGACGACGTGGCGCGCGCTGCTGGTCTTGAAGATGTCTTCGCAAAGCGTCGCGTAGCGGTCGGCATTGCTTTGCGGATCGCGCTCGACCGGCACCAGCTCGATGCCTGAGCCGCGGTCGGCATTGATGTCGGCGATCGCCCGCATGGCACCCATGCGGCATGCATCGGAGACGAGCTGATAGCTCCCCGAACGGGAATAGAGGATGCCGATCTCGATGCGCCGTTTCAAACAGGACCCCAGAAAATGAAAATGCCCCGCAGCCAGCGCCGCAAGGGCGAGGCATACGAGGCATTCTTGCCGCCCGGCGATCAGGGCCGGTATTTGGCCTTAGGGTATTCGGTCCGGCTGGTCAGTCAAGCGGGAAAGTGCGAGGGCTTGCCTCAGCCCTGCAACTGCTTGCGCCGCCAGGCGGCAGGCGCTTCGCCTATCCGTTCGCGGAAGAAACGCGAGAAATAGGCGGGGTCGTCGAAGCCGATCTCGTAAGCGATGTCCTCGACCGTGCGCACGGTGAACAGCAAGAGCCGCTTGGCTTCCAGCAGCCGCCGCTCGCTGACGACGCGCTTGACGCCGCTGCCCAGCACCGCATGGGCAGCCTTGTCGAGGAGATGCGGCGTGGTGGCCAGCGTCGCGACGTAGCGGTCGACCGGCCAGTTGTCGCGGAAATGCGCATCGACAAGCCGGCGCAGGCCCATGGCCAGCGACGCATCGGAAGACGGTGCGGCGGCGACTGTCGCCGGCGCGAGACGCGCGATGTGGGAGAGCGCTACGGCAATCAGCGACGGCAGGATTTTGTCATTGCCGGCCTGCGCCTCGGCATATTCGGCGGCGATCATCTCCAGCACCGTCGCCAGCTTTTTCCATGCGGCGTGTCGGGGCAGGCCGTCGGCAAAGACCGGCCTGTCCAGCGGCAACAGGCTATGGCCGGCAAGGGCGGCGAGCGCATCGTCCGCGACGGAGACGACGATGGCGTCGGTGCCGGGGCCGATCGAGAAGCCATGCACGATGGTGCTCGGCACGAAGCTGACGGCCGGCGCCGAAAAGTCCCAGGCGCGGTCCTCGATGCGGTAGGTGCCGGAGCCGCTGGTCCAATAGGTGATCTGACCCATCTGCGGATGCTTGTGCGCTGCCACCTGGCCGAGATGGATGTTGCTGCGCGCAAGCACTGTCTCGACATGCAGGAAGCCGACATCGAGCGGCCGCACCGGCTCGCCATAGACGAAGAAATCGGGAATACCAGTTTCGCTCATGCCAGTGGAAAAAGTCCAAGCGGATTCGTGCTTTTGTCCATAAACCTTTGTAACGGCCAGCGCTATTGTTAACACGTTAAGGGAGGATGATGATGATGCGATCGGAAGATTTCCGGGCCGACACGAAACGCCCGTTCACCGGGGCCGAGTATCTGGAGAGCCTGCGCGACGGCCGCGAGGTCTATATCAACGGCGAGCGTGTGGCCGACGTCACCACGCATCCGGCGATGCGCAATTCGGTCCGCTCGCTCGCCCGCCTCTACGATGCCTTGCACGACCCGGCGCGGCAAGCGGCGCTGACCTCGCCGACCGACACCGGCTCGGGCGGCTACACCCACAAATATTTCCGCGTCGCCAAATCCTCTGGCGAACTCGCCGCCCAGCAGACGGCGATCGCGCAGTGGTCGCGCATGTCCTATGGCTGGATGGGGCGCACTCCCGACTACAAGGCGGCGCTGATGAACACGCTCGGCGCCAATGCCGACTGGTACGGGCCGTTCAAGGACAATGCGCTCGCCTGGCACAAACGGGCGCAGGACGCCGTGCTGTTCATGAACCATGCCATCGTCAACCCGCCGATCGACCGCCACAAGCCGGCCGAACAGGTGAAGGACGTGTTCGTCCACATCACCAAGGAGACGGATGCCGGCATCCATGTCTCCGGCGCCAAGGTGGTGGCGACGTCCTCGGCGCTGACGCACTACAATTTCCTGGCGCAGGGCTCGGCGACGGTCACCGAGGATCCGTCGCTGTCGGTGATGTTCATCGTGCCGATGAACGCGCCGGGGATAAAGATGTTCTGCCGCGTCTCCTATGAACAGACGGCCAATACGGTGGCGGCACCCTTCGACTATCCGCTGTCGTCGCGCTTCGACGAGAACGACGCGATCCTGGTGCTCGACAATGTCTTCATCCCCTGGGAGGATGTTCTGGTGCTGCGCGACGCGCAGAAGATCCTGTCGTTCCACCCGGCGTCGGGCTTCATGCATGGCTATTGCTTCCAGGGCTGCACGCGCTTCGCCGTCAAGCTCGACTTCCTCGCCGGTCTGCTCGCCAAGGCGCTGCGCGCCACCGGCGGCGACGCCTTCCGCGGCAATCAGGCGGCACTTGGCGAGGTGATTGCGCTCAGGCACATGTTCTGGAGCTTTTCCAACGCCATGGCCTACAATCCGATCCCGTGGGCGAATGGCGCGGTGCTGCCCAATCTCGACGCCGCCCTCGCCTACCGCACCTTCATGTCGGAAGCCTATCCGCGCGTCATCGACACGGTGCGCCGGGTGATCGCCTCGGGGCTGATCTATTTGCCGTCATCTGTGCGCGACTTCAACAATCCCGAGATCGACAAGTACCTGGCGCAATATGTGCGCGGCTCCAACGATATGGGCCATGTCGAGCGCATCAAGATCATGAAGCTGTTGTGGGACGCGACCGGCACCGAGTTCGGCGGCCGCCACGCGCTCTATGAGCTCAACTATGCCGGCGCACCGGAAGAGGTGCGGCTGCAGGTGCTGAAGGGCGCCGAACGCGGCGGGCGGCTGAAGGCGATGGAGGAACTGGTCGACACCTGCATGGCCGACTATGACGAGAATGGCTGGACTGGCGACACCTGGCTGCCGCCGCTGACCTCGACGGCTGGATGAACTCCGATGGCCACGCAGATCTCGAAAACCGATTTCCGCGACGCCATGGCCAGGGTCTGCGCGCCGGTCAACATCGTCACGACGGACGGCCCGGCCGGGCGCGGCGGCTTCACCGCCACCGCCATGTGCAGCGTTTCCGACGAGCCGCCGACGCTGTTGGTCTGCATGAACGGGCGTTCGACGCAGGCCGCCATGTTCCTCGCCAACCGGCGCTTCTGCGTCAATGTGCTGACGCATGACCACATGCACCTGGCGGGAAAGTTCGCCGGTGCGACAAGGGACATGGAGGCCCGCTATTCGGCGGCGCGCTGGCAGACGCTGACCTCGGGCACGCCGGCGCTGTCGGACGCGATCGTCAATTTCGACTGCGAGATCGAGGACGTGCATATCGTCGGCACGCACAATGTCATGATCGGCCGCGTCATCGACGTGCGGCACGGCGGCGGTGGCTCGGCGCTGCTCTATGTCGACCGCAACTACACGCAGCCGACACGGCTCGGAAGCTTTGGAGGGTGAGGCGGGGCGAACGACGCGGGACGGAGAGCGCTCAGCTCTCGCCGTCGATCAGCGCCTCCAGCAGATCGAGCAACTGCTCCAGCCGCTCATGGCCGAAGCGCTTTTCGATGTCGTCGTAGATGACGCGGCGTTCGGGGGACAGGGCGTCGATCAGGGCAGAGCCGGCCGGGGCGATGGTCAGGATGACGCGGCGGCCGTCGCCTTCCGCTTTGTTCCGGGTGATGAACTTTCGGCCCTCGAGCGCCTTGATGATGCGCGTCAGGCTGGGCGGCAGCACCGAGGCGCGATCGGCAAGCTCGGTCGCCTCGACCGGGCCGGCCTCGCTCAGCACGCGCAACACGCGCCATTGCTGTTCGGTCACGTCATGCGCGGCGAGCATCGGGCGAAACCGCGCCATCACCACTTCGCGGGCATGAAGGAGCGCCATTGGCAAGGAGCGGCGGGTGTTCTCGGGCAGCAAGTAAAATTCTCTCCAGCGCTGGCTTGCGATCGGCGGCGGGCTTTGCCCGGCAGCGCTGGCCGTCAAAGCCTGTCATCCCGTATCGTCGCCTCGGGCCGGATGCAAGGCTTGACTTCGGCGACATCACATGTAATTAACGCGTTAACTACAACAAGCAATGTTCCAGGGAACGAGACGCGGTGCCTCACTTCTCCATCGAGTATTCAGCCAATCTCGATGCCAAGGTCGACATGGCCGAATTGTGCGCGCTGGTGCTGCGCACCGTGCTCGACACCGGGCTGTTCGAGACCGGCGCGGTGCGGGTGCGAGCCTTCCGCGCCGAGGCCTACGCCATAGCCGACAATCTGCCGGAAAATGGCTTTCTCGACATGTCGTTTCGCGTCGGGGCGGGCCGCAGCGCCGAGGACAAGAAACGCACCGGCGATGCCGTCTTCAAGGCGGTGAGCGAATATCTGGCGCCGCTGTTCGAGACCCCGCATTTCGCTTTGTCCCTGGAGATCCGGGAAATCGATCCGGCGCTGAGCTGGAAGAAGAATGCCATCCACCCGCGGCTGCGCGGCAAGTGACGGAAAGCTGACATGTCCGACCTCGAAGGCAATCTGAAGAAGGCCGAGGCCTATCTGGCTCGTTTCAAGAGCGACGGCGTGCTGAACCAGATCGGCGGCGAACCGGTGCCGGCCGCTGACGGCTCGACCTTCGAGACGCTGTCGCCAGTCGACTTGAAGCCGCTGGCCAAGGTCGCGCGCGGCAGCAGTGCCGACATCGACCGCGCCGCCAAGGCGGCCAAGGCGGCCTTTCCGGCCTGGGCGGCCATGCCTGGCGAAGCGCGCAAAAAGCTGCTGCACAAAATCGCCGACGCGATCGAGGCGCGCGCCGAGGAGATCGCCTTCGTCGAATGCATGGACACCGGCCAGGCGCTGAAATTCATGGCCAAGGCTGCGTTGCGCGGTGCGGAGAATTTCCGTTTCTTCGCCGACCGCGCGCCGGAAGCGCGCGACGGCGAGACGCTGCGGACGACCGGCCAGATCAATATGACCACCCGGGTGCCGATCGGCCCGGTCGGCATCATCACGCCCTGGAACACGCCGTTCATGCTGTCGACCTGGAAGATCGCGCCGGCGCTGGCGGCAGGCTGTACGGTGGTTCATAAGCCGGCTGAGTTCTCGCCGCTGACGGCGCGCCTGCTGGTCGAGATCGCCGAGGAGGCCGGCCTGCCGAAAGGCGTCTGGAACCTGGTCAACGGGCTTGGCGAACATGCCGGCAAGGCGCTGACCGAGCACCCCGACATCAAGGCGATCGGCTTCGTCGGCGAGAGCCGCACCGGCTCGATGATCATGAAACAGGGCGCCGACACGCTGAAGCGTGTGCATTTCGAGCTCGGCGGCAAGAACCCGGTGATCGTCTTCGCCGACGCCGACCTCGAACGCGCGGCGGATGCGGCGGTGTTCATGATCTACTCGCTCAACGGCGAGCGCTGCACCTCGTCGTCGCGGCTGCTGGTTGAAGCCTCGGTCTACGACCGGTTCACCGATCTGGTGGCGGAGAAGGCCAAGCGCATCAGAATAGGCCATCCGCTCGATCCGAAGACCGTGGTCGGGCCGCTGATCCATCCGGTGCATGAGGAGAAGGTGCTGTCCTATATCGAGATCGGCAAATCGGAGGGCGCCGTGGTCGCTGCCGGCGGCGGCAAGTTCGCTGGCCCCGGCGGCGGCTGCTATGTCAGCCCGACGCTGTTTACCGGCGCCACCAACCGGATGCGCATAGCCCAGGAGGAGATTTTCGGGCCGGTGCTGACGGCAATCGCCTTCAAGGACGAGGCCGAAGCGCTGGCACTGGCCAACGACACGCAATACGGCCTGACCGGTTATCTCTGGACCTCCGACGTGACACGCGCCTTTCGCTTCACCGACGCGCTGGATGCCGGCATGATCTGGGTCAATTCGGAGAATGTGCGGCATCTGCCGACACCGTTCGGCGGCGTCAAGAATTCCGGCATCGGCCGCGACGGCGGCGACCATTCCTTCGATTTCTACATGGAGACGAAGAACATCGCCTTCGCCACCTCAGCGCATGCGATCCAGAAACTCGGCTGCTGACCGGAGGAGATCAGAATGCCCTTGCCCAAGCCCAACCTCTATCCGGCCTTCAACATCGTGCGCCTCAGCCATGTCGAGTTGGCGGTGACCGATCTGGCCAGATCGCGCGCCTTCTATGTCGACACGCTCGGCCTGCAGGTCACCGACGAGACATCGGGCGCCATCTACCTGCGCGCCATGGAGGAGCGCGGCCATCACTGCATCGTGCTGCGCAAGGCAACGACGCCGGAAGCGCGCGACCTCGGCTTCAAGGTCTTTTCGGATGAGGACCTCGACAAGGCGGCGCATTTCTTCAAGGGCAAGGGCCTGCCGGTGGACTGGGTCGAGCGGCCCTACCAGTCGCGCACCTTCCGCACGCGTGACCCGCACGGCATTCCGCTGGAATTCTATGCCGAGATGGCAAGGCTGCCGCCGATCCACCAGAAATACGCGCTCTATCGCGGCGTGAAGCCGCTGCGCATCGACCATTTCAACTGCTTCTCGCCCAATGTCGACGAGTCCGTCGCCTTCTACAACGAGCTCGGCTTCCGCGTCACCGAATACACGGAGGATGCCTCGAGCGGAAAGCTGTGGGCGGCCTGGACGCACCGCAAGGGCGGCGTGCACGACATCGCCTTCACCAATGGGATCGGACCGCGCCTGCACCATGTCGCCTTCTGGGTGCCGACGCCGCTCAACATCATCGACCTGCTCGATCTGATGGCGACGACCGGCTATCTCGCGAACATCGAACGCGGCCCCGGCCGGCACGGCATTTCCAATGCCTTCTTCCTCTATGTGCGCGACCCAGACAACCACCGCATCGAGATCTATTGTTCGGACTACCAGACGGTCGATCCGGACCTCGAACCGATCAAATGGGACCTCAAGGACCCGCAGCGCCAGACGCTGTGGGGCGCGCCGGCGCCGAAAAGCTGGTTCGAGGAAGGCAGCGCATTTGCCGGAGCGGAGGTGCGCCAGCCGGATCTGACGGCCTCGCCGATTGTGGCGCCCTGATGAGATTTGATCGATGACGGCATTCCTTCGCGCCCCCCTCTGTCCTGCCGGACATCTCCCCCACGAGGGGGGAGATTGGACGTCATCTCCGCCTTCGCCAATCTCCAACGCTGCAAGAAGAGCGCCATCCGTCCGAGCTGCCAATCTCCCCCCGTGTGGGGGAGATGTCCGGCAGGACAGAGGGGGGCGCCGTAGGGCTCCAACCTCGCCGATATTCCGCATCACCATCGGCGGAGCCGCCGCATGACCCCGTCACGCCTCGCCACCTTCACCGCCGGCGGCAAGGCGCGCTATGGCGCGGTCACAGGCAAGGGCGTCGTCGACCTGTCGGCCTGCTACAGCCAGTGGCCGACATTGCGCGAGGTGATCGAGGCCGGCGCCTTGCGGCGGCTGGCGGAAGAGGCGGAGGGGTTTGCCGCCGATTTTCCGCTCGACGCCGTCGCCTACGACATCCCTGTCCCGTCGCCGGAAAAGATCATCTGCGTCGGCGTCAACTATCCGGACCGCAACGAGGAGTACAAGGACGGGCAGGCGGCGCCGGCCAACCCGTCGCTTTTCATCCGCTTCCCGCGCTCCTTCGTCGGACACGGCGCGCCGCTGGTGCGGCCGCCCGAATCGCCACAGCTCGACTATGAGGGCGAGATCGTCATCGTCATCGGCAAGGGCGGCCGCCGCATCGCGGAGACCGACGCGTTCGGCCATATCGCCGCGCTGTCGCTGTGCAATGAAGGCACCATCCGCGACTGGGTCCGGCATGCCAAGTTCAACGTCACGCAAGGCAAGAATTTCGACCGCACCGGCTCGATCGGCCCGTGGCTGGTGCCGTTCACGGACGAGGCGCAGATCGCCGACATTACGCTCTCCACCCGGGTCAATGGCGAGCTGCGCCAGCAGGACCGCACCAGCCGCATGATCTTTTCCTTCCGCAAGATCATCAACTACATCTCGACCTTCACCACGCTGGTGCCAGGCGATATCATCGTCACCGGCACGCCGACCGGCGCCGGCGCCCGCTTCGACCCGCCGGTCTGGCTGAAGCCGGGCGACGTGATCGAGGTCGAGGCCGACGGGATCGGCGTGCTGCGCAACAGCGTCGTCGACGAGGCAGCTTCATGACCCCGGAACAGGTGGAAGACGCCGCCAACCGGCTGTTCGAAGCCGAGCGCTCGCGCCGCCAGATCCGGCTGCTCAGCCTCGATTTTCCCGACGCCACCATGGAGGACGCCTATCGCGTCCAGGCGGCGCTGGTGACGCGCAAGATCGATGCCGGGCTGAAGCCGAAGGGCTGGAAGATCGGCCTGACCTCCAAGGCGATGCAATATGCGCTGGCCATCGACACGCCGGATTCCGGCGTGCTGTTCGACGACATGTTCTTCAACGACGGCGCGACCATTCCCGCTGGCCGCTTCATCCAGCCGCGCGTCGAGGCCGAGATCGCCTTTGTCATGAAAGCGCCGCTCAAGGGGCCAGGGGTGACCCTCTTCGACGTGCTCAATGCGACCGGCTACATCACGCCGGCGCTGGAAATCCTCGACACGCGCATCGAACGCGTCAACGCCGAGACGAAGAAGGCGCGCAGCTTCTTCGACACGATCTCCGATAACGCCGCCAATGCCGGCATCGTTATCGGCGGGCGGCCGCAGCGGCCCGATGAAGCCGACATGCGCTGGATCGGCGCCATCGTCTCGCGCAATGCCGAGGTCGAGGAAACCGGGCTCGGCGCCGGCGTGCTCAACCACCCGGCCATGGGCGTTGCCTGGCTGGCCGACCGGCTCGCCCGCTACGGGATGTCGATCGCCGCCGGCGAAGTGGTGCTGTCGGGCTCATTCGTGCGTCCTGTGGAGGCGCGGCCCGGCGACACGATCGTCGCCGATTTTGGCAGTTCAGGCACGGTCAGCATTCATTTCGCCAAGGGCTGACGGTGCCGCCTATTCGCCGCGCAGATAGGCGATCACCACATCGGCCGCGATGTTGGACATGCGCAGGCCGACCTCCCTGGTGATGTCGCCTTCGACGCGGCTCTGCACCCAGCCCAGAAAGGCGAATGACCGCAGCGCGGCGAACAGCGGTAGCGCGGCGACATCGTGCGGCGTCAACGTCCGCTCCTGCCGGTAGCCCTCGAGCAGCGATGCCTCGATCAGCGGATAGAGCGGCTCCTGCCGGTTCTGATACAGGGCGACGGCAAGGTCGTACATATGCCAGCCAAAGCCGCAATCGTCGAAGTCGATGATGCGCACCGCGCCGTCATGGATCAGCACGTTCTCGCGCACCAGATCGGCATGGATGATGCCGAAGTTGCGAGGGCCGCGCTCATGCTCCGAAAGCGCCTTTGCGGCCTTGTCCCATGCCTGCAGAACAAGGTCGCGGCGCGGGCCATCGAGAAAGGGCGAGGTCTCGAAGCGGCCCCAGGTCGGGCTCGGGCCGAAGAAGCCGTCGAAATCCCAGGCATGGCGGGCAAAACCGGCGGGCGGCGTCCAGCTGGCGCTGATATTGTGCATCTGCGCGATGGTTCGGCCGATCGCGGTGAAGACCTGCCTTGCCTGTTCAGGAGTGTAGGCCAGGGGTACGCCCCGCGCGCCGACGGCGCGGCCTTCGAGCCAGCTCAGGCAATCGGCCTGGCGAGGCGGTCCTGAGGCGGCCTTCCTGACAAGCACGAAGAGATCGCCGGCCGGTGTCGGCACCGGAGACGGCGTGGCGATACCGGCGGATTGCAGAAAACTCATCCATTGCAGTTCCGAGCGCAGCGCGGCATCCGTGTGGTAGCCAAGCCGATGGATGCGCATGGCGGCCGGCTGGCCGTCCGGCAAAGAAACGCGGAAGACCGCATTCTCGCGGTATTTCAGCAGCTCCGGTTCGCCGTCGCGGACGCCCCAATGGGTGAGCGCATGCCGGGCAAGTGCGGTAACATGCGCTTCCGTCTCGGGCTCGGATCGCTCGGAAACCACGTTCACGCCGTCCCTCCGTCGACTTCATCGAGCACTTCGTCGAGCGTGCCGATCAGCAGATCGGCATGGGCGCGGGAAAACGGCATGGGCGGGCGGATCTTGAGCACATTGCCGTGGATGCCGGTCTTGCCCATAAGCACGCCACGGTCGCGCATCGCGTTGATGACGCGCCCGGCGATGTCGGGCGCGGCCTCGCGCGTCTCGCGGTCGTGGACCAGCTCGGCGCCGAAGAACAGGCCGGCGCCCCTGATCTCCCCGATGCAGTCATGCCGATCGGCCAGCGGCCGCAGCAGGCCGAGCGCATAGGCGCCGACATCGCACGCGTTGGCGACGAGGTTTTCGTCTTCCAGGACATCGAGGACGGCATTGGCGACCGCACAGGAAACCGGATTGCCGCCAAAGGTGTTGAAGTAGCGGAAGGCGTTGCGGAACGTCGACAGGATCTCTGTGGTGGTGACGACAGCGGCGACCGGGTGGCCATTGCCCATCGGCTTGCCCATGGTGACGATGTCGGGAACGAAGCCGGCGCGCTGATGGCCCCAGAAATGGCTGGCGGTGCGGCCAAAGCCGGGCTGCACCTCGTCGGCGATGACCAGACCGCCGGCCTCACGCACCGCCGCCACGGCGTCGTCGAAGAATCCGGTGGGCAGCGTCGGGAAACCCTCATTGGCGAGCAGCGGGCAGAGGATCATGCCGGACAGGCCGATGCCGTCCTTTGCCAGCGAAGCGATGGCTTCGCGCACGGCGTCGCCGAACGCCTTGCCGTTGGCCATGGCGTCGGGATGGCGAAAACTGTCGGGCGCCGGCACCAGCCGGACATAGGGCGCACGGCCGCCGACCGGAGGCATGCGCGTTGAGACCTGCGAAACGGCGGAAGTGTTGCCGTGATAGGTGGCGTCGGTGGCGATGATACCCATCTGGCCTGACGTCGCCTGCGCCATGCGCAGCGCGATGTCGTTGGCCTCGCTGCCGGTGCAGGTCAGGATGGCGGTGGACAGGCCGGCATCGAATGTCGCGGTCAGCCGCTCGACATAGTCGAGGATGGCGGTGTGGAGATAGCGCGTGTGGGTGTTGAGCAGGCCTGCCTGCCGGCACAGCGCCTCGACCACATGCGGGTGGCAGTGACCGACATGGGCGACATTGTTGTAGGCATCGAGATATTGGCGGCCGTCAGCGTCATAGAGCCAGACGCCTTCGCCGCGCACCAGATGGACCGGCTCGTCATAGAACAATTGCGATTTCGCGCCGAGCAGGCGACCACGCCGGCCAATCAGCGTTTCTCCAGCCGGTTTCTTCTGGGATTGAGCCATCTGCATGTATCAAAACTCCGTTGTATCAGCCGCTTTGTCAGGCCTTCGAGAGGCCGGCGTCCAGCGCTTCGCCAATCTTCGCCACATCGGCGGCGCTGATGATGAGGGGCGGCGACAGGATGATGTTGTTGCCGGAGACACGCAGCATGACGCCGGCCTCGTAGGCCGCCTCCGAAACCACGGCCATGGTCTTCTTGTCGGTCGGCTTCTTGGTCGCGCGGTCGGAGACCAGTTCCAGTGCCGCCATCAGGCCCTTGTACCTGACATCGCCGACGATGGCGTGCCGGGCCTTCAGCCCTTCCAGCACCGCCCCAAGCTCGACGCCGCGCGCGGCCGCGTTCTCGTTCAAACGGAGCCGTTTGGTCTCGGCAAGTGCCGCCAATCCCGCCGCGCAGCCGACCGGGTGGCCGGAATAGGTGTAGCCATGGCCGATCGAGCCAAAACTAGTCTTGTCGGCCTCGAAGACATCGGCCACCTTGGCGCCGATCAAGGTCGAGCCGAGCGGGAAATAGCCCGAGGTGATCGCCTTGGCGATGGTCATGAAATCCGGCTTCACACCGGTCAGCCGCGAGCCCGACCAGGCGCCTGTGCGGCCGAAGCCTGTCACCACCTCGTCGGCGATCAGCAGGATCTCGTGGCGGTCGCAGATCTCGCGCACCAGCGGCATGAAGCTTTCGTGTGGAACGATGACGCCGCCGGCGCCGAGCACCGGCTCCATGATGAAAGCGGCGATGGTGTCGCCGCCCTGGAAGGCGATCTCGTCCTCCAGCGCCTTGGCGCAGAGTTTGGCCAGCCGCGCCGGGTCGGTCTCGTCGAACGGGTTGCGGAAGGTCCAGGGTGCCGGGATATGGAACACGCCGGGCAGCAGCGGCTCGTAGTTGCGGCGGAAATTCGCGTTGCCGTTGACCGAAGCACCGCCGAAATGCGTGCCGTGATAACCCTTCTTCAAGGCGAGGAACTTGGTGCGGTCGGCCTGGCCGCGGATCTTCCAGTATTGCCTCGCCAGCCGCAGTGCCGTCTCGACCGAATCCGAGCCGCCCGAGGTGAAGAAGGTCCGCACCATGCCTTCCGGCGCGAACCATTCGGCGAGTTCGTAGGCGAGCTCGATCGACGGCCCGGTCGAGGTGCCGCGAAAGCCTGAATAGTAAGGCAGCGCGCCGAGCTGGTCGGCGATCGCCTTCTTGATCGGGTCGCAGCTGTAGCCGAGATTGACGTTCCACAGGCCTCCGACCGCGTCGAGCACGCTCCTGCCATCGATATCGGTGACGGTGACGCCCTCACCCTTCATGATCACCTTGGGCGGATTGGCCCGCATCTCGGCCGGATGCGCCATCGGATGCCAGATCGGCTTGGCATTGGTCTCGGTGAGGAAATTGATGTCGCGCATCACAAGGCTCCGCAAATGGTCTCAGGCAACTGGGACGAGGTCGAAATGGGCAAGGGCTTCGGCGTAGGAAAGCGCTGGCCGGGCAACGTCGAAATACACCGTGCGCATGCCGGCGGCATGGCCGCCATCGACATTGCGCTGCTGGTCGTCGACGAAGACACAAGCCTCGGCAGGCAGGCCTAACGCCTCGGTGACGAAACCATAGGCGCGGGCGTCGGGCTTGAGGATGCCGGTATAGGTGGCGTCGACGATCACGTCGAACAGGCCGAGCAGCGGCAGCCGCCGGCGAAAATCGGCACCGTAGAACAGGTCGAGTTCGTTGGACAGGATCGCCAGGCGAAAGCCGGCGGCATGAACGGCGCGGATGGCATGTTCGGCTTCGGGCCGCACCACCTTTTCCGGCTCGGCCCCCCGTGCGCGCTGGACGAAGGTTTCCATTGCCTGCCAGTCCTCTCCGACGAGACGCCCGACCTCACTGGTGCGGGTGCGCCAATAGTCACGCTCGCTGATCTCGTCGGCCTGCATCGAGCGCCACAGCGGATCGCTGGCTGGATCGAACGGGCCGCGCCATTGCAGCGTTCCCGGCTTCAAGCCGAGCGCCTGTTCGGTCAGGGCATGGGTCTCGAACAGCGTGCGGGTGACGACGCCGCCGAAATCGAGGACGAGCGCCTGGGCCGGAGCAGCGCTCACGCTGCCACCCCCTTGGCCGGCATGCCGCGCGGGATGATGCCTTCCTCGACCCAGCGGTCGAAGATCTCCAGTGCCTTGGCGACAAAATCGTCGCTGTTGATATGGGCGTCGATCTCGTGGAACTCGACTTCGGGGGAAATCGCCTTGCGCATCTCGTCGACGAAGGCGGCGAGGGCTTCCGGCTCATAAAGCGGCTCGCCCGGCATGTCCCACTCCTGGATGCCTTGGGAAGGCAGGATGAGGGCGGAGCGCCCTTTCGAGGCGCCGAGCTTGGCGGCGATGGTCCTGGCGACCTCGCGGCGGTCGTCGGCATCGACGGTGATCGAGGCGATCAGCCTGTTATGGGCGTGAAACGGGCGCTCGGAAAATTTAGCCGGCAAATCCTGCCAAGTCGGCAGGTCGACCATGTCCACCGCGCCAGGGGCGGCGATCTGCGGAATGCCGCGAGCGCCGGCATTTTCCAGCCGGTCATTGCCGGAGGAGACGACGGAACCGGCCAGATGGTTGGTGATCTCCTGCAGGCTGAAATCGAAGACGGCGCAGAAATGATCCTGGCCGGCGATCGATTCGAAGGCGCGGCCGCCCATGCCTGTGGTGTGGAAGACGGCGACATCATAGCCGCGGCGTTCCAGCGCCGGCTTCAGCGTCTTCATGTAGCGCAGGCAGGAGCTGCCGAGCGACGTCATGCCGATGGTGGGGCCGATCGCCGGGGCCGAGGCGCGGTTCTCCAGCAAGATCCTGGCCGCGCCGACCACCGCGCCGCAGGCCTGCGACAGGACCAGTCTGCAGATCGAGTTGAGGCCGTAGAGCCCGCCGGCCCAGAGGATCATCATCAGGTCCGGCGCGACGCGTTCGGGCGGGATCAGGTGCGAATAGGCGATGGTGGAGACGACAAATTTCGGCACGCCGAGCGGCAGGGAAAGCGCGACGTCGAGCGCCAGGTCAGTACCCATCGAGCCGCCTATGGCGATGAAGGCGTCGATCTCGCCATTGCGGTGCAGCTGGCGCACCAGTTGCACGGCCCCGCCCGCCATCAGCGTCATGGCGGTGTTCTCGTCACCGCTCGCGACGATCTCCTCGATCGTCACGTCGACGGCCCGGGCCACGGCGTGCTTGTCGTGATCAGGGCTGTAGGGCGGATTGCCCAGCACACTGACATCCATCATCACGGCGCTGCCGCCCGATGCCTCGATGCAGGCTTTCATGAACAGCAATTCGTCGGCCTTGGTGTCGCCGGTGCCGATGACCAGGATGCGGGGCGCGGTCTCTGCGGACATCAGGCCTGCCTCCTCAGACTTTGCAGATTGTCGCCATTGAGGCGCATCGAAATCTCCCGTGCCGTTGCCATGACCGCAAGTCCGCGTTGCGTGATGTCGGCCGTCGTCGTCCTGGCCTTCGGCGCGGCCACCGCGATGGTGCCGAGCGCGAAGCCGTCCGCCGCCAGGATTGCCGCCGCGACGGATATGACGCCTTCTTCCAGGCCCTGATCGCAGATCGAATAGCCGCGTTCGCGCGCCTCGGCCATGGAACGGGAAATGGCCGCGGGCTCGGTCAGCGTGTGCGCCGTGAAGGCTTCGAGAAGACCCGCCAGGCATGCCTTGACGGCCTCATCCCTGGCAAAGGCCAGATAGGCGATGCCCGACGCGGTCGAATGCAGGGGCAGAAGCTGGCCGATATCGATGTTGACGCGGTTCGCCCGGGCCGGATGCTCGACATGGACGGTGACCAGCCTGTCGATGCCGAATTCCGACAGATGCACGGTCTCGGCCGTGGCGCTGGCCAGATCCCGCACCAGCGGTACCGCGGTCCGCAGGAAAGGGAAGCGCGCCTCGCGGATGCGTGCCAGCCGCGACAGGCCGGCACCGAGCCTGTAGTGCCGCGTGGCGGCGTCCTGCTCGACGAAGCCATGGCCCGTCAGCGCCACCAGCAGCCGCCGCGTCGTTGCCTTGTCGAAGCCCGAGCGGCGCGCCAGATCGCTCAGCCCGAGTTCGGGTTCGGCCACGGTGAACAGCTCCAGAAGTGAAATCGCCTTGCCGACCGTACCCAATGCGTCCTCCCGGCATTTGCCTCCCAGCAGGGGCAATCAATTAACGTGTGAATTAACTTGACAGCAAGCCGCTTGGTTTGCAAGTCTATATTCAAAATAACGGTTCAAATAATGAACCAGCATCCAGAGCATATGGGACAGGCCATTCGGCCGGCGAGCCAAACCGGTTTGCAAACAGGAGGGACCAATGACAGCAGTTTCGGAACAGGCGCCGGCCAACAGGCTGCGCAAGAACAGTCTCGGCGTCGGCGCCATCACCTTCATGGTGATCTCGGCGGCCGCGCCCCTTACGGCGGTGGCCGGCGGCACGCCGCTCGGCATGCTGATGGGCAATGGCGCGGGCTTTGCCGGCACCTACCTGATCGTGACGGTGCTGCTGCTGCTGTTCGCGGTCGGCTATGTCGCCATGTCGCGCCATGTCGGCAATGCCGGCGCCTTCTATGCCTATGCCGCGCGCGGCCTGGGCGGTTTCGCCGGCGGCGCCACGGCGCTGATCGCCATCCTGTCCTACAATGCCATGCAGATCGGCGTCATGGGCCTGCTTGGTGCAGCCACCTCCGGCCTGTTCGCCGGCTGGGGCATCAACCTGCCCTGGTGGGTGTGGAGCTTCATCGCCATCGCCATCGTCGCCGTGCTCGGCTACCGCCAGGTCGACCTGTCGGCCAAGATCCTGACGGTTCTGGTGCTGTGCGAATATGCCGTGGTGCTGATCCTCGATCTGACGATCCTCAAGACCGGCGGCGACAGCGGCCTGTCGGCCGCGCCGTTCAGCTGGAGCCAGATCATTTCGGGCGCACCGGCCATCGCCATCCTGTTCTGCTTCGCCGCCTTCATCGGCTTCGAGGCGACGACGATCTATGCCGAGGAAGCCCGCGACCCCAAGGTCACCATTCCGCGCGCCACCTATTTCTCGGTGCTTTTGATCGGCGTGTTCTACATGGTCACCGCCTGGCTGATGGCGGTGGGCGCCGGCGTCGACAAATTGCTGCCGGCGCTGCAAGGCCTGCAGGATCCGACGACCTTCCTGTTCGGCTTGTCCGACCGCTACGCCGGAACGCTGCTGACCCACGCCATGAGCATCCTGTTCGTGTCGAGCCTGTTTGCCGGCGTGCTGGCGTTCCACAATGCGGTCGCCCGTTACATCTATGTCTCTGGCCGCGAGAAGCTGTTGCCGCAGTCGATCGGCGTGACGCATTCGGCGCATCAGAGCCCGCATGTCGCCTCGGTGATCCAGAGCGTGCTTGCTGCCCTCGTCGTCGGCCTGTTCGCCGTGCTCGGCCTCGATCCGGTGCTGGCGCTGTTTTCCTGGCTGACCAATGTCGCGACGCTCGGCGTCATCGTCATGATGGCGGTGGCCTCGCTGGCCGTGGTGATGTATTTCCGCGCCAACCCGTCGGCGCAGGAGAACGCGGTGAAGACCACCATCCTGCCCGGGCTGACCTTCATCGCCTTCGTCATCATCATCTATCTGATCGTCATCAATTTCGGCAGCCTGTCGGGCGCCGGCGGCTTCCTCGGCGTGTTCCTGCCCGGGCTGGTGCTGATCGCCGCGGTAGTCGGGCTGCTGCTGGCCGGCGCCCTGCGAGGCCGCGACCCGGTCGCCTTCGAGAGCCTCGGCCTGCCGCTGAAGGATTGAGCGAAATATCTGGGCGGCATACCAAGCCGCCCAGCCCACCTGAAATGAGAAGATCATGATCAGTCAAAATGCCATCGACACGCTGCGCCACACGGAGATCGGCACGCGCGGCCTGTTCATCGATGGCGCACAATCGCAGGGAATAGCCGGCGCGACGCTGCCGGTGATATCGCCGATCGACGGCCGCGTTTTCGCCAGCATCGCCGACGGCAATGCCGCTGATGTCGACCGCGCGGTGACATCGGCGCGCAAGGCGTTCGAAAAGGGTTCGTGGTCGCGCGCCGCGCCCGCCTTCCGCAAGAAGGTGCTGAGCAGGCTCGCCGAATTGGTCGAAAAGCATGCCGACGAACTGGCGGTGCTCGGCGTGCGCGACAACGGCACCGAGATCGGCATGGCCTACAAGGCAGAGCCGCTGTCCGCGGCCGGCACCATCCGCTACTACGCCGAGGCGATCGACAAGGTCTATGGCGAGATCGCGCCGACGGCAGAGAACGTGCTGGGCCTGATCCACAAGGAGCCGCTCGGCGTCGTCGGCGTCATCGTGCCGTGGAATTTTCCGCTGATGATCGGCGCCTGGAAGGTCGCGCCCGCCCTTGCCGCCGGCAATTGCGTGGTGGTCAAGCCGCCGGAGATCGCCTCGCTGACGCTGTTGCGGCTGGCGGAACTGGCGGCCGAGGCCGGCCTGCCCGCCGGCGTGCTCAACGTCGTCACCGGGCGGGGCGCGGTCACCGGCGAGGCGCTCGGGCTGCATATGGATGTCGACGCCATCGCCTTCACCGGCTCGGGGCCGGTCGGCCGACGGCTGCTCGACTATTCCGCCCGCTCCAATGTGAAGCGCGTCTTCCTCGAACTCGGCGGCAAGTCGCCCAACATCGTCTTCGCCGACGCCCCGGACCTGAAGCAGGCGGCGGTCGTCTCGGCCAACGGCATTTTTCGCAATTCCGGCCAGGTCTGTGTCGCCGGCTCGCGCCTGCTCGTCCAGGCATCGGTCTATGACCGTTTCATGGACGAGCTTGTCTCGGCGACCACGCGGCTGAAGGTCGGCGATCCGCTCGATCTCACCAGCGACATCGGCGCGGTGTCGAGCGCGGAACAGCTGGACAAGAACCTCGGCTTCGTCGCCCGGGCGCAAATCGAAGGTGCACGCCTGGTCACCGGCGGCGAACGCATCCTGGCCGAGACCGGCGGCAGCTACATGGCGCCGACGATCTTCGAAAACGTCACGCAGAACATGCAGCTTGCCCGCGAGGAGGTGTTCGGACCGGTGCTCGGCGTCATGCGTTTCGATACCGAGGAAGAGGCCGTGCGCCTTGCCAATTCCACCGTCTACGGGCTCGCCTCCGCGGTGTGGACCGCCAACCTCTCCACCGCGCACCGCATGGTGCGCGCCATCAATGCCGGCGTCGTCCACGTCAATACCTATGGCGGCGCCGACATCACCGTGCCGCTCGGCGGCGTCAAGCAGTCCGGTTTCGGCCGCGACAAGTCACTGCACGCGCTGGAGAAATATCTGGAGCTGAAGACCGCCTGGATCGCGCTGTGAGGGCCCGCTGGGCCTCCAGAATCTGATCCCTCCCGATTGCCCCGGATCGCAGCGCTACATCGCCGCGGTCGATCCAATGGCGTCTTGTGCTCCCGCCCTTCAAATTTTTGAGAGAATATTCCGGGCTTTGCCGAGAACGGCGAAACACGTTCTTTGATAAACTCGATAGAATTTCTGACGATGTGACCAAGCCTGGGCAATCCGCCTTGCTGCCATGACTTCACAACCGCAGAGATCAATCATGTCCGACGTCAACAACACTTTGCCATCTTCCCTTTGGTCAACCATCAACCGCCGCAGCGGCCTGGCTCTGCTGTTCGCATCCGCCGTCGCGGTCGGCAGCCTGGTGGCGCCGCATGCGTCTTTCGCCGAGGACAAGAAGGCGATCAAGGTCGGCATCATCAGCGGCGAGGACGAGGATGTCTGGCGCGTCGTGGTTGCCCAGGCCGCCGAAAAAGGCCTGACCATCGAGACCGTGGTGTTCAACGATTACACCCAGCCCAACGAGGCGCTGGAGCGCGGCGAGATCGACGCCAACGCCTTCCAGCACCAGCCCTATCTCGACAACCAGATCAAGACTCAAGGCTATCACATCGTGCGCGTCGGCTACACCGGCGTCTGGCCGATCGGCCTCTACTCCAAGAAGTACAAGGCGGTCGCCGATCTGCCCGAGAGCGCGGTGATCGGCGTGCCGAACGACCCGTCCAATGAAGGCCGGGCGCTGCGCGTGCTGCAGAACGAGGGCGTGATCAAGCTGAAGGACGGCACCGGCATCCTGGCGACCACGGCCGACATCGCGGAGAACCCCAAGAAGGTCGAGATCAAGGAACTCGACGCCGGCATCGTCGGCCGCTCGGTCGAGGATCTCGATGCCGCCGTGGTCAACACCGACTGGGCGCTGAAAAGCGGTCTGACGCCGGAAAACCGCATCGCGCAGGAGCCCATCGCTGACAATCCCTACCGCAACTTTATCGCTGTCAAGGTCGGCAATGAGAACTCGGCCTGGGTGAAGACGCTGGTGGCCTCCTACCAGAACGACGCGGTGAAGGCCGAGTTCGACAAGGTCTACAAGGGCACCGGCCTCAGCGCCTATTGATCCGCGACCGGACGCCCGGTTCGAGAGCAAATGCGGTCCGCGCCTGAGCGCGGGCCGCACTTGCGTTTTCGATGGCGAGAACAGGAAACCGTATGAACCAGCATATCACGGCATCCAGGGAGATCGCCGATCCGCCCCACGCCGGACCCGACCTGTCGCAAGACGTTGTGCGCCTTGTCGACCTGAGGCGCCGCTTCGGTGCCACGCCGGCGATCGACGGCATCTCGCTGACGGTGCGCAAGGGCGAGATCCTCGGCATTATCGGCCGCAGCGGCGCCGGCAAGTCGACGCTGATCCGCTGCCTGAACGGGCTGGAGCGGCCCGATTCCGGCAAGGTCTTCATCGAGGGCCGTGAGATCAGCCGGCTCGGCGAGCGCGACCTGCAGCCGTTGCGGCGGCGAATCGGCATGATCTTCCAGCATTTCAACCTGCTGTCGGCCAAGACGGTCGAGGACAATGTGGCGCTGCCGCTGAAGATCGAGGGCCGTCCGAAGGCCGAGCTGCTGGCGCGGGCGGCGGAGCTGCTCGAGCTCGTTGGCCTGTCGGAGAAAGCCCGGGCCTATCCGGCATCGCTGTCAGGCGGCCAGAAGCAGCGCGTCGGCATCGCCCGGGCGCTGGCCGCGCGGCCGGCGCTGCTGTTGTCGGACGAAGCGACATCGGCGCTCGACCCGGAGACGACGCGCTCGATCCTCGCGCTGCTGAAAGACATCAACCGGCAGCTTGGGCTGACCATCCTGCTGATCACCCATGAGATGGAAGTGATCCGCTCGATCGCCGACCGTGTGGCGGTGATCGACACCGGGCGCATCGTCGAGCAAGGCCCGGTCTGGTCGGTGTTCGCCGAGCCGCAATCGGACATCACCAAAAGCCTGCTCGGCGCCATCCGGCCGCAACTCCCGGCCGAACTGGCGGCGCGGCTGCTGCCGGCTTCCGGCGCGGAGACGATCCTGCGCGTGGACGTGGCCGGCGAAGCGGCAAGCGGCCCGCTGCTGTCCGACCTTGCCATTGCTGTTCCGGGCGCCTTCCGCCTCGTCCATGGCGGCATCGACCATATCCAGCAGCAGCCGGTCGGGACGCTGTTTCTCTCTGTCGCTGGCAGCGATGCAAGCCACCTCGCTGCCGTCATCACATTCCTGAAGGCCCGCCAGGCGCGGGTGGAGGTGCTTGGCCATGTCGCCAGTCCTGTTTGAGCTTCTGCTGCGGTCGATCTGGGAGACGGTGCTGATGACGGCCGCCTCCGGTCTGATCTCGCTGGTCTTCGGCCTGCCGCTTGGACTTGCCCTGATCGCCACCGAGCGCGGCGGCATCGCCGAGAGCCTGTGGGTCAACCGCGTGCTCGGCGCAATCATCAACGGCTTCCGCTCGGTGCCGTTCATCATCCTTCTGGTGGCGCTGATCCCGCTGACGCGGCTGATCGTCGGCACCTCGATCGGCACATGGGCGGCCATCGTGCCGCTGTCGATCGCCGCCACGCCGTACTATGCGCGCATCGCCGAAGTGTCGCTGCGCGAGGTCGACCACGGCCTGATCGAGGCGGCGCGCGCCATGGGCGGCAACCGCTGGACGATCATCCGCGAGGTGCTGGTGCCGGAGGCGCTCCCCGGCATCGTCGCCGGCTTCACGGTGACGCTGGTGACGCTGATCGGCGCCTCGGCCATGGCCGGCGCCATCGGTGCAGGCGGCCTCGGCGACCTCGCCATCCGCTATGGCTATCAGCGATTCGAGACCTCGGTGATGGTCGCGGTGGTGATCGTGCTGATCATCCTGGTGTGTGGCATCCAGTGGGCGGGGGATCGATTGGTGGCGCGGCTGGATCGGCGGGGATGACCCGGCGAGCTACGCGATGATGTCTTCGATGAGAGCCTGTAGTGGTGCCTCGGACCCACTGAAACTGTCTATCATGGCCTGAATCACCCGAACGTGAAGCCTGCGTGCTCGGCGAGCATGGCCAGGAATGTAAGATGGGTACGGCCATTGCCTTCACGAAATGGGTGAACGGCATTGATCTCCGCGATGATGTGCGCCAGATGCTTCGCAAAGCTGACTCTGTCAAGATCAGCCAGGTGGTCGGGGTTGCCGAGTTCGCGGAACACCCGAGCCATCTCACTGGCTATGTGCTCAGGATAACAGAACCAGCTGCCGGCCTTGCCGATGCGGATCGTGCGCGCCTGACCCGCCCAGCCATAGACATCCTGGAACAAGTGCTGGTGCACGTAGTCGAGTTCGCCTGCCGGAAGAGGCTCATCGGCGCGAGTCAGGAACAGGGCGAGCTCAACCTCATCGAGTTCGGCCTGATCGCGGACGTCCAGCAGATTGATGAGCACCGTCGTGCCGGGATAGCAGAGCGGATCGAACTCGGCAGCGTAGGCCAATGTCTATTTCTTTTTGCGGATTTCTTCCTTGATGAGCGAACGCCGCTCATCACCGGACAGTCCGCGCCGCACGCCCTGGCTAAGTATTTCACCCATGCGAGGGGAGAGCTTCATGCCTTCCACGGCGCTGATTTTCTCGCCGCGCACGCTCGTCAAGACGAACTGGCCTGTCTTGGCCGAACGGATGATTCTTGAATTGGGAGCCTTCATTCGCAAATCATATCATGGACCCGGAGGGGAAACCAAAACGATTCCAGGCAAGCCGGGCTACCCCCTCAATCTCATACCCTCGGGATCGAAGAACGGCATCGGCGCCAAGCGCAGATGCGCGGTCGCCAGCGCCTTGCCGTCGTCTTCGTAGCCGAACTCCACCCCGCAACAGGAGCATATGGCATAGCTCGGTTCTCTGCCGCTCTCGCCCCACGGCATGTCGGGGGACTGATCGAGGCCGCAGACACGGCACTTGAACTTGCCCTGAGGGTTCATTTGGTCCCGAACAAATCCTTGGCTTGCTCGGCTGTATAATAGCCAAGCCGGACGTCGCGCGCGACCAATTCCGGGTCGCGCTGGCGCGGGTCGCCGTAACCGCCGCCGCCGGGCGTGCCAACGCGCACGCGGTCGCCGGCCTTGAGCGGAATGTCCTGCTCCTTGGACAGATGCGGCGGCACGTGTTCGACGCCGCCACGGAAGACGGTCACGCTGTTGGGTTCGCCGTCCTTGCCGCCAAGCGCGCCTTGCGGGCCGAAACGGCCGTGATCCATGACGAAGGAGGCCCGCGCATCGCCACGCAGGATCTCGACCTCATAGGCGAGGCCGAAACCGCCGCGATGCTTGCCCGCGCCGCCCGAGCCTTCGCGCAAGGCGTAGTGGCGATAGAGCACCGGAAAGGCCTGCTCCATGATCTCGACCGGCGGCGATTTTGAAATGCCGATGGTCGAGCAGCCATTGGTCAGCCCGTCATGGCCCGAATTGCCGCCATAGCCGCCACCGGAGATCTGGTACATGACGTAATCGCGGCCGCGCGCCGGGTCGTTGCCGCCGAGCGCGAAATTGCCGCTGGAGCCGGCGGGCGCCGCCGTCACCTTGTCCGGCAGCGCCTGCACCATGGCCGCGAACACCGCCTCGGCGATGCGCTGCGAGACTTCCGCCGCGCAGCCCGAAACCGGCCTTGGGTACTTGGCGTCGAGGAAGGTGCCTTCCGGCCGCTTGACGATCAACGGCTCGAAGGCACCGGCGCTGATCGGCACGTCCGGAAAGATGTGGCGCATGGCGAGATAGACCGAGGACAGGGTCGTCGCCAGCACGCTGTTCATCGGTCCGGCGCAAGGCTTGGACGAGCCGGCGAAATCGAAGACCAGCGTGTCGCCTTGTTTTTCCACCGCAAGGGCGATGGTCAGCGGCTCGTTGACCACGCCGTCGGAATCGACGAAGGCCTTCGAGCGATAGGTGCCGTCGGGAATGGCCGCAATGTTGGCGCGCATCTGCTCGGCGGCCCGGCGGCGCAGTTCGGCGATCGCCTCGACAACGGTTTCGTCCCCGTAACGATCCAGTATTCCATTGAGCCTATCCTGGCCGATCAGCAGCGCGGCGGCCTGGGCCCTGATGTCGCCGATGCGCTGGTCGGCGACGCGGATGTTGGAGCAGATGATGGCGTAGATCTCGGGATCGAGCACACCCTTCTTGAACAGTTTGACCGGCGGCAGCCGCAGGCCTTCCTGTTCGACCGCCGTCGCCGAGGCCGAGAAGCCGCCGGGCACCGAGCCACCAATGTCGGGCCAGTGGCCGGTGTTGGACAGCCAGCAGAAGATCTTGCCGTCCCGGTAGACCGGCATGGCGAAGCGCACATCCATCAGATGCGTGCCGCCAAGATAGGGATCGTTGACGATGTAGATGTCACCCGGCTCAGGGGCCAGGCAACGGCCATCGGCGATCATCTCGATCACCGTTTTCGTCGAATATTGCATGACGCCGACGAACACCGGCAGGCCCTGGCTTCCCTGCGCGATCAGCGAACCGTCGACGGCGGAATAGATCCCGTCGGAACGGTCGTTGGCTTCGGCGATGACCGGCGAGAAGGCAGCGCGGGAGAATGTCAGGTCCATCTCGTCGCAGACCTGCTGCAAGGCCGCCTGGAGGACCGAAAGGGTGATGGCGTCGAGCTTTGCCATGTCAATGTCAGGCATCCCAGGCCTCGCCAATGTCGATGATGATGTTGCCGTCGGCGTCCGACCTTGCGCGGTCGCCGGGTTCGAGCACGGTGGTGGCGTCCATCTGTTCGAGGATCGCCGGGCCTTCGATGACGGCATCGAGCGGCAGTTTTTCCCTGATATAGACCGGCGTGTCGTGCCACCGGCCTGCATACCAGACCGGCCGGATCTCGCGCCGCGCCTCGTCCAGCGTCTCGGCGCGCCCGGCCGGGTCGATCAGCCGCGACAGGTCGATCGCCGGGCGCACGCCGGTGACCGAGGTGTTGAGGTTGACGAGGTTGGCGCGGATTTCCGGCAGCTCGACCTTGAAGCGGGCAAAATAGGCCTTTTCGAACAGGGCCTGCAGCTCCTGCCGGGTCACGGACGAGGACGGCAGCGGCACGTTGATGATATGGGTCTGCCCGACGAACTGCATGTCGGCGGAGTGGGTGACGCGGATCGTCTCCGGCTTCACCGCTTCCTTGCCGATCAGCTCCTCGCCTTCGTTTCGGTGCCGTTCCAATACTTGATGAAGCTGACTTTCGTCCAGAACCGCGACCGGCTGGTTGATGGTGTTGACGAAGTCATGGCGCAGATCGGCAACGACGCAGCCGAGCGCGTTGGTGATGCCGGGGCGCGCCGGCACCAGCACACGGGGCAGGCCGAGTTCGCGCGCCAGCGCCGTCGCATGCAGCGGCCCGGCGCCGCCGAAGGCAAACAGCGCGAAATCGCGCGGGTCATGGCCGCGCGACACCGAGACCATGCGGATGGCGCCGGCCATCTTCATGTTGCCGAGCCTGAGCACCGCACCCGCCGCCTCGACACCGGACAGGCCGGTCGCCTTGCCGATCTTGTCCTCGAAAATGCCGGTGACGCGCTCCACGGTGACCGGGTTTTCGACGGCCAGCAGCTTCTTCGGCGCCAGCCGGCCAAGCACCAGATTGGCGTCGGTGATGGTAGGCTCGAGGCCGCCGCGGCCATAGCAGATCGGCCCGGGATTGGCGCCGGCGCTTTCCGGACCGATCTGGATCAGGCCGGCGGCGTCGACGCGGGCGATCGAGCCGCCGCCGGCGCCGACCGTGTGCACCGCCACCATCGGCACATGGATCGGCATGGCATATTCGATCTCGATCTCGTTGGAGACCGCCGGCTCGGCGTTGCGGATCAGCGCCACGTCGGTCGAGGTGCCGCCCATGTCGTAGGTGACGAGGTTCTCGAAGCCGGCACGCTTGCCCGTATAGGCGGCGGCGATGACGCCCGAGGCCGGGCCGGACATCACTGTCTTGGCCGATTCACGTGTGACGAAGCGGGCCGAGATCATGCCGCCATTGCCGTTCATGATCAGGAAGTCGCGGGCATAGCCTTTGGCGGCCAATTCCTTGCGCAGCCGCTCGACATAGCGCTCGAGAATAGGCTGCACGGAGGCGTTGACGGAAGCCGTCACCCCACGCTCGAATTCGCGCGCTTCCGACAGCAGCGCGTGGCCCGTGGTGATGTAGCCGTTCGGCCAGAGCTCGGCGGCGATCTCGGCGGCGCGCCGCTCGTGCGAAGGGTTGGCGTAGGAATGCAGGAAATGGATGACGAGGGATTCGCAGCCGGCCGCGATCAGCGCCTTCACCGCCTCGCGCATCCCGGCCTCGTCGAGCGGCGTGCGCACCGCGCCGGAAGCCTCGACGCGTTCCGACACTTCGAGCCTGAGATTGCGCGGGATGACGGGAACGAAAGTGCCGGTCATGCCATAGGGTTGCGGCCGCGTGCGCCGGCCAAGCTCGATCACGTCGCGAAAGCCGCGCGTGGTGATCATGCCGGTCTTGGCCAACCGGCGCTCCAGCACTGCATTGGTGGTGGTGGTCGTGCCATGCACGATGAGGTCGATGCCGTCGATCGCAAATCCGGTGGCGCCAAGTGCCGAAACCACGCCGAAGGCCTGGTTGTCGACCGTCGTCGGGGTCTTGGCGATATGCACCTTGCCGCCGTGCTTGCCGTCGATCAGAAGCAGGTCGGTGAAGGTCCCGCCGACATCGATGCCGGCCACGACGCTGCCCAGGGAATCCGGCGGCTGCACCGAAAAATTCTCTTTCATTGTCGAAACCCGAAATGCTGGGACTACGGATATGGCACAGTTTGGAAAGGTGTTTCGCGACGGTATCTTGACGCAAATATCGTTTGTATACTAATAAATTCCGGACACAAGAGCTTACCGCTTTGGAGTGTGCGAGCAGCACGCCGGGACCTGAACGGTCCGGGCGCGCAGGAAAAGGTTTGGCGCCCGCGTCCCCGGCTGGGCCAGAAAGTTGGATTTGATGAACACCACATCCGCCTTCAACACCGCCGGCGCCCGCCCGCTGCAGTTTCCTATACCGGCCAATGTCTATGCCGAAACCGTCGTCTCGGTGAAGCACTACACCGACCGGCTGTTCTCGTTCCGCATCACCCGCCCGCAGTCGCTGCGCTTCCGCTCCGGCGAATTCGTCATGATCGGCCTGCCCAATGCCGAGAAGCCGGTGTTCCGCGCCTATTCGGTGGCAAGCCCGGCCTGGGACGAGGAGCTGGAATTCTTCTCGATCAAGGTGCCGGACGGCCCGCTGACCTCGGAACTGCAGAAGATCCAGGTCGGTGACACCGTCATCATGCGCCAGAAGTCGACCGGCACGCTGGTGATCGACGCGCTGACCCCGGCCAAGCGGCTGTTCATGATCTCGACCGGCACCGGCATCGCGCCCTTCGCCAGCCTGCTGCGCGACCCCGACACCTATGAGAAATTCGACCAGCTGATCCTGACCCATACCTGCCGCGACAATGCCGAACTGACCTATGGCCAGGAATTGGTGGCGGCGCTGGAAAGCGATCCGCTGATCGGCGAACTGACCACCGGGCGCGTCACGCTCTACAATTCGACGACCCGCGAAGAATCGGCCCGCATGGGCCGCATCACCGCGCTGATCGGCTCGGGCAAGTTCTACGCCGATCTCGGTATCGAGAAGCTCAATCCGGAAACGGACCGCATCATGATCTGCGGCTCGATGCATATGCTCAAGGACGTCAAGGAACTAGCCGAAAGCCTCGGCTTCCAGGAAGGCTCGCTCAGCCATCCCGCGACCTTCGTCGTCGAGCGCGCCTTCGTCGGCTGAGGGCCGCACGCCCGGCACCTTAAAACCCGCATTTTGACCATGCGGTCAAAAACTAGCTGCTTTTGCGGCCTTTTTCAGCTATCCCTCGCTTGAGGACTCGTGAAGCGTGGCTTCACGGGCTATCTTGTCGGGAAACGACGCGCACCAAGACATAAGCGCAAGTCGCTGAATGAAAGGGCAGGAGATGAGCAGCACAATCCGCGAAGCCGATCTTGGCACCAAGGTGACGCCGCTGCCGGCCCGCGCCGCCGCCAACACCCCCGTGCCGCTGGACCATCGCATTGCGCGCAATCCGGGCATGAAACTCGACCTCGGCTTCATGGAATCGGTGCGCAGCGTCAACCGCTCGGCACTGGAACGGCGCGTCGCCAGCCTGACCAAGCGGCGCTCGATCAAGGCCGACAACCAGGCGGCCTGGCTGCTGCGCGCCGTCGCCTGCATGGATCTGACGACGCTGAACTCCAACGACACCGAGGAGCGGGTGCGCCGGCTCTGCGCCAAGGCGATCAATCCCTTCCGCCGCGATATCGTCGAAGGCCTCGGCATCGCAGGTGAAACCATCCGGCCGGCTGCCGTCTGCGTCTACCACCCCTTCGTCGCCACGGCCGTCGATGCCGTGCGTGGCACCGGCATCCACGTCGCCGCCGTCTCCACCGCCTTTCCGCATGGCCTGGCACCCCTGTCGACCCGGCTGCAGGAAATCGAGGCTTCGGTGCGCGACGGCGCCGACGAGATCGACGTCGTTATTCCGCGCGGGCTGGTGTTCGGCGCCAAGTGGCGGGAGCTCTACAATGAGATCGTGTCGATGCGTGCTGCCTGCGGCGATGCGCATCTGAAGGTCATTCTGGGCACTGGCGACCTCGCCACTTTGCGCAATGTCATGCTGGCCTCGATGGTGGCGATGATGGCAGGCGCCGATTTCATCAAGACCTCGACCGGCAAGGAAAGCGTCAACGCCACGCTGCCCGTCGGCCTCGCCATGGTGCGCGCCATCAGGGCCTATTTCGAGGAAACCGGCTATCTCATCGGCTTCAAGCCGGCCGGCGGCATATCCACGGCAAAAGCCTCGCTCGACTGGCTGGTGCTGATGAAGGAAGAGCTCGGCCGGCCATGGCTGGAACCGGAACTGTTCCGCTTCGGCGCGTCGAGCCTTTTGACCGACATCGAGCGGCAGCTCGAGCATCATCTGACCGGGCACTATTCGGCCAATCACCGCCACGCAATGGCTTGAGCACCCACCCCGATCGGCCTGGCCGATCGACCCTCCCCGCCAAGGGGAAGGGTGAAGGAGGCACCCCATGAATATTCTCGACCGCTATCACGCCATGGAATACGGACCGGCGCCGGAAGCCCGCAACGAGGCCGATGCGTGGCTTGCCGCGCGCGATTTCGGCAAGGCGCTGTTCATCGACGGCGGCTGGAAAGCCGCTTCCGGCGGCAAGACTTTCGAAACCAGCGAGCCGTCTTCCGGCAAGCTGCTGGCCAAGGTCTCCGACGCCAGTGCCGCCGATATCGACGCGGCGGTTGCGGCCGCCACCAAGGCGCTGCCGAAATGGAGTGCCAGTTCAGGCTACCAGCGCGCCAAGGTGCTTTATGCCATCGGCCGTGTCATGCAGCGGCATCAGCGCCTGTTCGCGGTGCTCGAGTCCATCAACAACGGCAAGCCGATCCGCGAAAGCCGCGACATCGACGTGCCCCTGGCGATCCGCCATTTCATCCATCACGCCGGCTGGGCGCAGGCGCTGGACAAGGATTTTCCCGGGCACAAGGGCGTCGGCGTCGTCGGCCAGATCATCCCTTGGAATTTCCCGCTGCTGATGCTGGCCTGGAAGATCGCGCCGGCACTGGCCGCCGGCTGCACGGTGGTGCTGAAGCCGGCGGAGTTCACGCCGCTCACAGCCATCCTGTTCGCCGAGATCTGCGAGCGTGCCGGCGTACCGAAGGGCGTCGTCAACATCGTGCAGGGTGGACCGGAAGCGGGCGCGGCCATCGTCAACCATCCCGGCATCCAGAAGATCGCCTTCACCGGCTCGTCGGAAGTCGGCAAGATCATCAGGAAGGCCACCGCCGGATCGGGCAAGAAACTGTCGCTGGAGCTCGGCGGCAAATCGGCCTTCATCGTCTTCGAGGATGCCGATCTCGACAGCGCCGTGGAAGGTCTGGTCGACGGCATCTGGTTCAACCAGGGCCAGGTCTGCTGCGCCGGATCGCGGCTCCTGGTGCAGGAAGGCATTGCCGAAGCCCTGATCGCCAAGGTCAAGACGCGGATGAGCCGGCTGCGCGTCGGCAGTCCGCTCGACAAGAACACCGATATCGGCCCGCTGGTCGATCCGACGCAGCTCGACCGCGTCAAGGGTCTGGTCGCCGAAGGCGCGAAGCAGGGCGCCGTCTGCTGGCAGCCGGATGCGGCGCTGCCGGCCACCGGCTACTATCACCTGCCGACACTCGCCACCGGTGTTTCGCCGGCTAACATCCTGGCGCAGGAAGAGGTGTTTGGGCCAGTTCTGGCGACCATGACCTTCCGCAACACCGAGGAAGCGATCGAGCTTGCCAACAACACGCGCTACGGGCTCGCGGCGAGCGTGTGGAGCGAGAATGTAAACCTCGCGCTCCATGTCGCGCCGCAGCTGAAGGCCGGCGTCGTCTGGGTCAACGGCACCAACATGTTCGATGCCGCCTGCGGCTTCGGCGGCTACCGCGAAAGCGGTTTCGGCCGCGAGGGCGGGCGCGAAGGCATGTTCGAATATCTCGCGGCAAATCTGCCGCTCGGACCGGTCATCAAGCCGGCAACGGTCTCCGCGCAGCCGGTCGAGCAGGCTGACGGCGCGGCCATCGACCGCACCGCAAAACTGTTCATCGGCGGCAAGCAGGTGCGGCCGGACGGCAATTATTCGCTGGCTGTCGCCACCGCCAAGGGCAAGCTGGCCGGCGAAGTCGGCTTTGGTAACCGCAAGGATATCCGCGACGCCGTCGCGGCCGCCCGCGCTTGCAAAGGCTGGCCGGAGGCGACCGCCTATAACCGCTCCCAGGTGCTGTATTACCTGGCCGAGAACCTTTCCGGCCGCGCTGGCGAGTTTGCCGCCCGTCTCACCGAACTCACCGGGGCGACACCCAAGGCCGCGCGGGAAGAAGTGGACCAGTCGATTGAGCGGCTGTTCCTCTATGCCGGTCTTGCCGACAAGTTCGAGGGGCGCGTGCACCAGCCGCCGGCCCGCGCGGTGACGCTGGCGCTGCATGAGCCGGTCGGCGTCGTCGGCATCGTCGCACCGGACGCATCACCGCTGCTTGGCTTGATCTCGCTGGTGGCGCCGGCGCTGGCCATGGGCAACACGGTGGTCGCGGTGCCTTCGGAACGCTATCCGCTGCTCGCCACCGATCTCTATCAGGTGATCGAATATTCGGACGTTCCGGCCGGCGCCATCAACATCGTCACCGGCCGCACCGCCGAGCTTGCCGGCGTGCTGGCCAAGCATGACGATGTCGACGGGCTCTGGGTGTTCGCCGATGCCGAGACCTGCGCCAAGGCGGAAGCAGAGTCCATCGGCAACCTCAAGCGCGTCTGGAGCGGCAATGGCCGCGGCCTCGACTGGGCATCCGACGAGGCGGCCGGCGATGCTTTCCTGCGCCGCGCCGTCGAGGTCAAGAATGTCTGGGTGCCTTACGGCGACTGACATTTCCCGGCTGTCGCAATGGTGATCGTGTTCGGGCTTGACGCCCGGACATATGTTCTTTAACGAGAAAAAACATCTTTATCAGTGAACTGGCTGCGACGCAGGCCGCACAATCGAGCCTGACTGGCACATGACGCCTCGGCCGGCCGCCGATAAAGGCAGTTGACACCCAAGCAGGCGAGGAAAAAGGCATGGCGGATCTGGCAGGCAAGGTCGTTGTCATCACGGCGGCGGCGCAAGGCATCGGCAAGGCGAGCGCGCTGGCCTTCGCCAAGACTGGAGCCACCGTCCACGCCACCGACATCAACGAGACGCTTCTCGCCGAACTCGCCAAGACGCCAGGGATCAAAACCCGCAAGCTCGATGTCCTCAACGACGAGGCGGTCAACGCCGCCTTCGCCGAGATCGGCCGCGTCGACGTGCTGTTCAACTGCGCCGGCTTCGTCCATTCCGGCTCGATCCTGGAGATGAAGGATGGCGATCTCGATTTCGCCTTCAACCTCAATGTCCGCGCCATGATCCGCACCATCCGGGCCGTGCTGCCCGGCATGCTGGAGCGCGGCGACGGATCGATCGTCAACATGTCTTCCGTCGCCGGCGCCGGCAAAGGCGTGCCGAACCGCTTTGCCTATGGCGTCACCAAGGCCGCCGTCATCGGCCTGACCAAGGCGATCGCCGCCGACTATGTCGGCAAGGGCATACGCTGCAACGCCATCTGCCCAGGCACCGTCGAGAGCCCGTCGCTGCAGGACCGCATGCACGCGCAAGGCGACTATGAGGCGGCTCGCGCCGCCTTCATCGCCCGCCAGCCGATGGGCCGGCTCGGCACGCCGGAGGAAATCGCCGATCTCGCCGTCTATCTGGCCGGCGCGACCTACACGTCCGGGCAGGCCTATAATATCGACGGCGGCTGGTCGATCTGAGATCGGGTTCCGCTCCAACGTCTGCCGTGGATCGGGAAGTCTGAAAATCCGGCGCGCCGGCCCGCCCAACAGCTGTCCGTGCTTGCCCGGGAAGAGGTCGATGGGTACGGTCCGCCCGGCTCCCTGGGGAGCCATCGCCTCGGCGGAGAGTTTGCAAAAGGCCGCGAGGCCGCAACCAGGAGAAGGATTTAGATGAAACTGCTGCGCTATGGCGAGGCGGGGAGCGAACGCCCCGGCCTGCTCGATGCGGATGGAACGATCCGCGATCTCTCCGCCCATGTCGCCGACATTGCCGGCACCACGCTCCATCCGGCCTCGCTGGAGATGCTGGGCAAGCTCGATCCGAAGTCGCTGCCGGCGGTTTCCGGCAAGCCTCGCCTCGGCGCCTGCGTTGGCGGCACCGGAAAATTCATCTGCATCGGCCTCAACTACTCCGACCACGCCGCCGAAACCGGCGCCACCGTGCCGCCGGAACCGATCATCTTCATGAAAGCAAGCTCGGCCATTGTCGGTCCGGATGATGACGTGCTGATCCCGCGCGGCTCTGAAAAGACCGACTGGGAAGTCGAGCTCGCCGTGGTTATCGGCAGAAAAGCCAAATATGTCAGCGAAGCCGATGCGCTCGACTATGTCGCCGGCTATGCCGTTGCGCATGACGTGTCCGAGCGCGCCTTCCAGGCCGAGCGTCAGGGCCAGTGGACCAAGGGCAAGAGCTGCGACACGTTTGGCCCGACCGGCCCGTGGCTGGTGACCAAGGACGAAGTCGCCGATCCGCAGAACCTGAAGATGTGGCTGACCGTCAACGGCAAGACCATGCAGAACGGCTCGACCAAGACCATGGTCTATGGTGTCAAATATCTGGTGTCCTACCTCAGCCAGTTCATGTCGCTGCACCCCGGCGACATCATTTCGACAGGTACCCCGCCCGGCGTGGGCCTGGGCATGAAGCCACCGGTGTTCCTCAGGGCTGGCGACGTGGTGGAACTGGGCATCGAAGGCCTCGGCCAGCAGAAGCAGACGTTTAGGGCTGACGTGTAGGCGCGGCGGCTCCTGACCTTCTCCCCTTGCGGGAGAAGGTGGCCTCGCGAAGCGAGGTCGGATGAGGGGTGCGCGAAGGATCTTAGGTTTGCAGAAGTAAGCGCCTGAAATCTTTCGATCTTTTCACGCCTCACTCCGCTGGAACACCCCTCATCCGTCTCGGCGCTGCGCGCCGATCCACCTTCTCCCACAAGGGGAGAAGGTCAGGGCGCTACTTTATCGTCTTCCCATCCGCGCCAAACCGATAGGTCTTTGCCGGATCCGGTGTCGCATAGAGCGTCGCGCCTGGCTCCGCGTCATAGACGCCGAAGATGCGCACCGTAATCAGCCCGGCCTTTTCGCAGTCGAGATAAAGATTGGTGTCGGCGCCGAGATGTTCGGCATGCACCACCGTGCCCTTCCAGGCGCCTGACTTCGTGTCGACGGTCAGATGTTCCGGCCGCACGCCGATGGTCTTGGCCGTCTCGCCGAGACGCGCACCCTCGATGAAGTTCATCTTCGGCGAGCCGATGAAGCCGGCGACGAATTCGTTTGCCGGTGAATTGTAGAGCTCCATCGGACCGCCGATCTGCTCGATCCTGCCGGCGTTCAGCACGACGATCTTGTCGGCCAGGGTCATCGCCTCGACCTGGTCGTGGGTGACGTAGATCATCGTTGCCTTCAGCCGGCGGTGCAACTGCGCGATCTCAAGCCGGGTGTTGACGCGCAGTGCTGCGTCGAGATTCGACAAGGGCTCGTCGAAGAGGAAGAGCTTGGGCTCGCGCACCACGGCGCGGCCGATGGCGACGCGCTGGCGCTGGCCGCCGGAGAGTTCGGCCGGGCGCCTTTCGAGATAAGGCTCCAGCGACAGCATGGACGAGGCGATGCCGATGCGGCGGTCGATCTCGGCCGCCGGCGTGCCGGCCTGTTTCAGGCCGAGGCCCATATTGTTCTTCACCGTCAGATGCGGGTAGAGCGCATAGGTCTGGAACACCATGGCGATGCCGCGCTTGGCCGGCGGTGTGGCCGACACATCCGCGCCGTCGATCACCACCCGGCCCGAGGTCGAATCCTCCAGCCCGGCGATGACCCTGAGCAAGGTCGACTTGCCGCAGCCCGACGGGCCGACGAAGACGACGAATTCGCCATCCGTCACTTCGAGGTTGATGCCTTTCAGCACCTCGACGGGCCCAAAGGCCTTCTTCACATTCTCGATCTTCAGCGAGCCCACAGCGGTCCTCCAAATTGATGAGTGAGCGCCAAGGCACCCCCCGATGACAATGCCCCGGTCACAATCGCACCGCCTTTCCGCTGCGCACGCTCTCGTCGGCGGCAAGGCAGACGGCGAGCGATCTCACTGCGTCGTCCATGTGCCTATTGAGGTCGATATCCTCGCGGATCGCCTTCAGCACGAAGGCCTGTTCGAGGTCGCAGAGGTCCTGATGTCCGGGTTCGCCGGCCATGGACAGCATCTCGTCCGCCTTGACGAATTTGCCGTCCGGACCGGTCGCCGCACCGTGCAGGCGGATGGTCGAGGTCTTGGTGTGGGTGTCGATGTCGTCCGACTTCACACCTTCTTTCATGACGATCGACACGCAGCCATTCGGCGAGATGACGTCCTTCACGAAGAAGGCGGTTTCGGAAATCATCGGCCCCCAGCCGGCTTCGTACCAGCCGACCGAACCGTCATCGAACAGCACCTGCAGGTGGCCGTAATTGTACATCGTCGGCGCCACTTCCTGCGTCAGCCGCAGCCCCATGCCGCGCACCTCGACCGGCCTGGCGTCGGTGATCTGCAGCATGACGTCGAGATAGTGGACGCCGCAATCGACGATAGGCGACGTCGTCTGCATCAATTGCTTGTGCGTCTCCCAGGTAGGGCCTGAGGACTGCTGGTTGAGGTTCATGCGGAAGACATAGGGGCCGCCGAGCTTGCGCGCCTCGGCGATCAGCCGGATCCAGGACGGGTGGTGGCGCAAGATATAGCCGATCACCAGTTTTTTGCCGTTGGCCTTGGCGGCCGCGACGACGCGTTTTGCGTCGGCCACCGTCGTTGCCAGCGGCTTCTCGACAAAGACATGGCAGCCGGCCTCGAGCGCTTTCACGGCATAGTCGGCATGGCTGTCGGAATAGGTGGCGACGCAGGCGACATCAGGCTTTTCGTCGCGCAGCGCCTCGTCGAAGGAACGCCTGATGCCATAGGCCGACAGGCCTTCCGGCAGCGGCACGTCGGAGCGGTTGATCAGTGCCGCAATCTCGAAGCCAGGATTGGTGTGATAGGCCAGCGCATGGCTGCGGCCCATATTGCCAAGGCCGGCGACGACGACGCGAAGGGGTGGTTTTGAGCTCACTTGACGGCTCCAGACGTAATGCCGCGGATCAGCTGCCGCGAGAAGATGACGTAGAGGATCAGCACCGGCATGATCGCCAGCGAGAGTGCCGCCAGGATGGCGTTCCAGTTGGTGACGAACTGGCCGAGGAAGAGCTGCGCGCCGAGCGTCACCGTCTTGGTCTCTTCCGAGGGCGCCAGGATCAGCGGAAACCACAGATCGTTCCAGATCGGGATCATGGTGAAGACGGCGACCGTCGCCATCGATGGCCGCACCAGCGGCAGCACCAACCGGAAGAAGATGGTGTATTCCGACAGGCCGTCGATGCGGCCGGCATTCTTCAGGTCGTCGGACACCTGCTTCATGAATTCCGACAGGATGAAGACGGCGAGCGGCAGGCCTTGCGCGGTGTAGACCAGGATGAGTGCGGTCAGCGTGTTGACCAGCCCGCTCGCCACCATCAATTGCAGGATGGCGACGGTGCCGAGCCGGATCGGGATCATGATGCCGAGCGCCAGATAGAGCCCCATCAGCGAATTGCCGCGGAAGCGGTATTCCGACAGTGCGAAGGCCGCCATGGCGCCGAACAAAAGCACGAAGAACAGCGAGGCGACGGTGACGACGAGGCTGTTCTGGAAATAGTGGATGAAGTCGCCCTGGCCGATCACCGTGGTGTAGCCGATCAGGTCGAATGTCTTCGGCGTCGGCGGCGTCAGTGGCGCGCCGAAGATACCGGCGCGGGACTTGAACGAATTCATGATGACCAGGATCACCGGAAACAGCGCGATCGCCGTGTAGGTCAGCAGGATCGCGTGGGCGCCGATGGTGCGGGGCAGCGAACGGGTGGCGGTGCTCATCTCTTGCCCTCAGAACTGGTAGCGACGCAGGCGCGTCTGGACGAGGAAGAGGTAGACACAGACGCCGCCGAGGATGATCAGGAACATCATCGTGGCGATCGCCGCGCCCATGTTGGGGTCGCCGACCTGCAGCTGGAAGCCGAAGAAGGCGCGGTAGAGGAAGGTGCCGAGAATGTCGGTCGAATAGTTCGGCCCGGCGAGCGCGCCCTGTGCGGTGTAGATCAGGTCGAAGGCATTGAAATTGCCGACGAAGGTGAGGATCGAGATGATGCCGATCGACGGCAGGATCAGCGGCAGCTTGATCTTCCAGAACTGCGACATACCGGTGATGCCGTCGCATTCGGCGGCCTCGATCACCTCGTCGGGGATCGACAGGAGTGCTGCGTAGATCAGCATCATCGGGATGCCGACGAACTGCCACACCGAGATCAGGCTGAGCGCGGTCAGCGCGTATTCTTCCTTGCCGAGCCACGGCGTGAACAGGCTTTTCAGGCCGATAAGGTCCAGCATGTGCGGCGCCACGCCCCAGAGCGGCGACAGGATCAGCTTCCAGGCGAAGCCGACGATGACGAAGGACAGGATGGTCGGCACGAAGATCGCCGTACGGTAGAAGGCCGCGAATCTGAGCCTCGGGCTGGACAACAGGGCTGCCAGCATCACGCCGATCGGGTTCTGCACCAGCATATGGATGATGAAGAACCAGACGTTGTTGCGCAGCGCATTCCAGAAATTCACCGACCAGTTGGGGTCGCCGAACAGCGTGCGGAAATTGTCCAGTCCGACAAAGACCTGGTGCTGCTCGATGTTGCGGAACAGCGACAGCTGCAGCGTGCCGGCGAGTGGCAGGATCATGATTGCCGTATAGACGAGCACGGCCGGCGCCAGGAAGATGGCGATGTGCCAGCGAAACGGTCTTTTCGGTCGGATATCTGCGGCCATGAGTTCGGTTCCCGCCGTCTCTCGGTTCCAGACGATGTTGTTGCTAGATGATGCCTCGATGCACGGCCCAGACATCCTTGCCCGGTGCGGCAAGAACAGAGGCCTGCGACTGATCAGCTAGCCTTCCCCAAGACGAGCAAGGGTAAGGCCGCGAGGCGGTGCCGACAATCGCTATCTGAACGGGGTATCCGGAACCGGCCAGGCATGCGCCCGGCCGGTTCCGTTGCCTGAGCTCTTACTTCGCCGGCTTATACCAGCTGTCGAGACCGGTCTGCAGCTTCTTGGCCGCGGCTTCCGGCGTGTCGGTGCCGTTGATGACGTTGGCCGATTCAACCCAGGTCTCGTTTTCGAGGTTCGGCGTGCCGCGCGACAGGATCTGGTAGGTCGAGCGGATCGTCGACTTGCACTTGCCGCGCCAGGAGACGAATTCCTGCGCCAGCGGGTCCGCCATCTTCACCGGCGAGGAGTTCAGGCTGAAGAAGCCCGGCAACGCGTTGGCGTAAATGGTGGCGAAGTCCGGCGAGGCGACCCACGACAGGAAGGTCTTGGCCGCGTCGGCATGCTTGGAGGCTGCATTCAGGCCCATGCCGATATCGGTATGGTCGGAGATGTAGCAAGTGTCGCCGGCCTTCTCGACCGGCGGCGGGAAGGCGCCCATCTTGAACTGGGCCTGGGTGTTGAACAGGCCGATTTCCCACGAGCCGGCCGGGTAGATGGCGGCGCGGCCGAGCGTGAACAGGTTCTGGCTGTCCGGATAGGTCTGCGCCTCGAAGCCGTCGCCGAGATACGGCTTCCACTTGGCCAGTTCCTCATAGGGAGCGACCCAGTCCTTGTCGGTCAGCTTCTGCGTGCCCTTGATCAGCGCCTGACGGCCGTCCTCGCCCTTCCAGTAGTTGGGGCCGATGTTCTGGTAGCCCATGGTCGCGGCTTCCCAGAGGTCCTTGGTGCCCATCGCCATCGGGATGTAGGTGCCGTCGGCCTTGATCTTGTCAAGCGCGGCGAAGAACTCGTCGCGGGTCGTCGGCACCTTGATGCCGAGCTTGTCGAAGGCGTCCTTGTTGTAGATGAAGCCGTGGATGACGGACGCCATCGGCACGCAGAAGCTCGCCTTGCCGTCATCGGTCTGCCAGGCGGACTTCGCGACGGGCGAGAAGTTCTCCATGCCGGGCAGCGCCGAAAGATCGGCGAGGTTGCCCTTCTTGTAGAGTTCAAGCGACTTGTCGAAGGGGCGGCAGGTGATCAGGTCGCCCGCCGAGCCGGCGGCGAGCTTGGCGCCAAGGGCGGCGTCATATTCGGTCGGAGCCGATGGTGCGAACACCACCTTGATGCCGGGATTCTTGGCTTCGAAGGCCGGGATCAGCTTGTCCTTCCAGATGGCAAGGTCGTCGCCGCGCCAGCTTTCGATGTTGAGCGTTACGTCCTCGGCGTGAGCCAACCCGGCCGAGCCGAGAATGCTGGTGCCCAGAAGCAGTGCCGTCAGTAGTTTCGTTGTCATGCTCAGTCTCCCTGTTGACCTTTTTCAGGTTCGGTTTTGATGAGAACGGAGGCAGTGCGCCCCTTGCTCCCCTCGATCGCGGAAAGCGCCGGCCTCAGCCTCTGGCCGGTTCCTTCCAGCAGTTTCTCCGCCGCGTCGGCGCTGTCGGCGCCGGCGGCGAGCAGAATGGCGGTCTTGACCGCGCCGCCGCTCTTTTCGAGCAGCCGGGCGGCTTCGTCCCTGTCGCGCCCGCTGATGGCGGCGACGATGCGCGCGGCGCGGGCGCGCAGCTTGATGTTGTCGGCCAGGAGATTGACCATGTACCCGTCATGGACATGGCCGAGATGGACGGCGGTCAGCGTCGACAGCATGTTGAGCGCGATCTTCTGCGCGGTACCGGCGCCCATGCGCGTCGAGCCGGCGATCACTTCCGGCGGCGTTTCCAAGAGGATGGCGGTTTCGGCCTGGCGCAGCAGGGCCGAGTCCCGATTGTTGGCAATGCCGATGGTGGCTGCACCCTGGCTGGCAGCTTCCTCGATGGCGCGCACTGCATAGGGCGTGGCGCCGCTGGCGGAAAGGGCGATCAGGCAATCGCCCACGCCGATACCGGCATTGGCGACGGCAGCCGCCGCTTCCTCCGTATCATCCTCCGGGCCGCCGGCCAGGGTCCTCAAGGCCTCGTCGCCGCCGGCGATCAAGATGGCGATGCGGTCGCGGCGGATGCCGAAAGTGCCGGGAAGTTCCAGGGCGTCGGCCAGCGCCATCAGGCCGGAACTGCCGGCCGCGGCATAGGCAAGCTTGCCGCCGCCGCTCAACCGGCCGGCGATGATCTCGGCTGCCTTGGCGATGGCGGGGATGGCGTTGCGGACGGCCTTTGCGGCTTCGATCTGCGCATCGGCCAGCGAAACAAGGATGGCTTCCGGAGCCTGGATATCCAGCCCCTCGGCATTCCTGTGAAGCGCTTCGGTGCGCGTTTCAGCCATCCGTGTTCCTCCAATACCAGAACAATACCAAAAAAATACCACTTGTCCACATGCATTAACGAATTCACGGAGAGGAAATCGCTGAGCCGGCGAAATGTGCAGAGTTTTCAATAAAATACGGCTTAATCTTTTTGAAACGGAAATTAACTCTTGGCTATTGGTATTTTATTGGTATTATCCGCCCGGAGGAGAAATCGCGTGAAATTCGTGCTCGGCATCGATGGCGGCGGCACCAGCTGCAGGGCCGCCCTGGCAACAGTTGAAGGTTCGGTCATTGGCCGTGCCAAAAGCGGCGCCGCCAACATCCGCACCGATCTCACCGGCGCGCGCTCGAACATTGTCGACGCCGCGCGGCAGGCTTTCATTGCCGCCGGGCAGGATCCCGAACTCATCCCGCAAACACCGGCCATTCTCGGCCTTGCCGGCGCCAATGTCGGCACCTACCGGCAGCAGCTCGAAGCCATCCTGCCGTTCAGCATCAGCCGTGTCGAGACCGATGCCGAGATCGCGCTCGAAGGGGCCGTCGGCTCCGGTGACGGCGCCATGGCCATCCTCGGCACCGGCACCGCCTATATGGCGCGCAAGCATGGCACGTCGCGCGCCATCGGCGGCTGGGGCTTCCAGGTCGGCGACCAGGGCAGCGGCGCCCGCATCGGCCGCGACCTGCTGGAGCAAACGCTGCTTGCCTATGACGGCGTGCGCGCACGCTCGCCGCTGACCGACGCCATGATGGCGATCTTCCGCAACAATCCCGAGGACGTGGTCGAATTCACCACCAACGCCAAGCCCGGCGATTTCGGCGGCTTCGCGCCCAAAGTGTTCGAGCATGCGCAAAAGGGCGATGCCGTCGCCAACTGGATCGTCGACAAGGCGGTCGGCGATGTCGAGGCCTCGCTGGGCGCACTCGACCTTTCGGATGACGCGCCGCTTTGCCTGCTTGGCGGGCTGGCGCCGCTTTATGCGCCGCGCCTGTCGGCGCGCTACCGCGCACTGCTCAAGCCGCCGCTCGACGACGCGCTGGGCGGCGCGGTGCAGATGGCGGTCCGGCTTTTCGCCAAACCGGTGGAGGCGGCGCGATGAGCGACGCCGCCGACCAGATCTTCGCCACGCTGAGGCAATCCGCGCAAAGCGGCGCGCCGCTCTATCTGCAGCTGCGCAAGAGCATTGAGGACGCCGTCAACCGTGGCCTGATCGGGCCTGGCGATGCGCTGCCCTCCGAGCGCGATATCGCCACCAAGGCCGATATTTCGCGCGTCACCGTGCGCAAGGCGGTGCAGGACCTGGTCAAGGGCGGCATTCTCGTGCAGCGCCACGGCTCCGGCACTTTCGTGGCGCCGCGCATGGAACGCGTCGAGCAATCGCTGTCGCGGCTGACCTCGTTTACCGAAGACATGGCGCGGCGCGGCATGGCGGTGCGTTCGGCATGGCTGGACCGCGGCCTCTATGCGCCCTCGCCCGACGAGATGATGGTGCTTGGCCTGTCGTCGAGCGAGCTGGTGGCGCGCGTGGCGCGCCTGCGCATCGCCAACGACACGCCGCTGGCGATCGAACGCGCCTCGCTGTCGGCCAGCGTGCTGCCCGACCCGGCGGGTATCGGCTCTTCGCTCTATGCCGCGCTGGAATTGACCGGCAACCGGCCGGTGCGGGCGGTGCAGCGCATCTCGGCCGCCAATCTCGGCGACAGCGATGCGCGCCTGCTCGAGGTGCCGCCGGGTATCGCCGGCCTGCATATTGAACGCATTTCCTATCTGGCGAGCGGCAAGGTGATCGAATTCACCCGCTCCATCTACCGGGGCGACGCCTATGATTTCGTCGCCGAACTGCGGCTGACAGGGCCGAGCGAAGAGGGCCGACCATGATCTCCAACATCACCCATATGCAGCGCGAGATCGAGGAGATCCCCGAGGCCGTCGCCCGCCTGCTCGACGGCTCCGGCGCCGTGCTCGCCGAGGCCGGGCGCGGTATCAAGGAGCGCGACCCGCATTTCGTCGTCACCGTGGCGCGCGGCTCGTCCGACCATGCGGCGACCTTCATGAAATATGCCGTGGAGCTGACCGCGGGCCTTGCCGTCGCCTCGGTCGGTCCGTCCATCGCCTCGATCTATGGCCGCAAGCTGAGGCTCGACGGCTCGGCGTGTCTGGCGATCTCGCAGTCGGGCAAGAGCCCCGACATCGTCGCCATGGCTGAAACCGCCCGCGCCGGCGGCGCGCTGACCATCGCCGTCACCAACACCGCCGACTCGCCGCTGGCGCGCGCCTGCGACTATTCGATCGACATTCTTGCCGGACCCGAGCGCAGCGTCGCCGCGACCAAGACTTTCGTCAATTCCGCCGTCGCCGGTCTCGCCTTGATGGCGCATTCCACCGGCGACGAAGCGCTTCTGGCAGCGCTGGCCCGCTTGCCCGAGCATTTCGGCAAGGCGATCGCCTGCGACTGGATGAGCGTGCTGGCCGAAACCATCGAGAAGCAGAAATCGCTGTTCATCCTTGGCCGCGGCCCGTCGGCGGCGATGGCCAACGAGGCGGCGCTGAAGTTCAAGGAAACCTGCGGCATGCATGCCGAGGCCTATAGCGCGGCCGAAGTCATGCATGGCCCGCTGGCGCTGATCGGCCCCGACTTCCCGGTGCTGGCATTGGCCGCGCGCGATGCGTCCGAACCGTCCGTCGCCGAAGCAGCCGACGGCCTGGCGGCCAAGGGAGCGCCGGTGTTCGTCACCTCAACGCTCGCCAACCGCGCGACGCGCCTGCCGCATGTCGCCACCGGTCACCCGCTGACCGATCCGCTGACGCTGATCGTTTCGTTCTACGTGTTCGTCGAGGCCTTCGCGCGCCATCGCGGCCTCGACCCGGACACGCCGCGCAATCTTCGCAAGGTGACGGAGACCGTATGAGCGACCGTTTTGCCCTGACTGGCGCCCGCATTTTCGACGGTGACGACTGGCATGAAGGCCACGCCCTAGTCGTGCGCGACGGCTTGGTCGAGGCTATTTTGCCCTCGGGCGCTATTCCCTCGGATATCCGCGCCGTCGACACCGGCGGCGGCATGCTGGTGCCGGGCTTCGTCGACATCCAGGTCAATGGCGGCGGCGGCGTCATGCTCAACGACCATCCCGATGTGGCCTCGATCGAGACCATCTGCCGGGCGCATGCGCCCTTCGGCACGACGGCGCTCTTGCCGACGCTGATCACCGACACGCCCGCGATCACCGCTTCCGCCATCGCCGCCGGCGCGGCCGCCGCACGGCAAAAGGTGCCGGGATTCCTCGGCCTTCATCTCGAAGGCCCGCATCTGTCGATCGCTCGCAAGGGCGCGCATGATCCGGCGCTGATCCGGCCGATGACGGATGCCGACCAGGCAATGCTGATCGCGGCGCGGCCGAAACTACCGGTGCTGCTCACCACGATCGCGCCGGAATCCGTCGATCCGGCGCGCGTTGCGGCCTTGGTCAAGGCCGGCATCATCGTCAGCCTCGGCCATTCCGACACGGGTTATGCCACGGCAAAAGCCTTTGCCGAGGCCGGTGCCGGCGTGGTCACGCATCTGTTCAACGCGATGAGCCAGATCGGCAACCGCGAGCCCGGCCTCGTCGGCGCGGCCGTCAGCATCGGCACATTGTCAGCCGGGCTGATCGCCGACGGCATCCACGTTCATCCGGCAACCATCCGGATCGCGCTCGACGCCAAACGGGGGCCGGGCAAGATCGTGCTGGTCACCGATGCGATGGCGACGATCGGCACCGACATGACCTCGTTCACGCTCAACGGCCGCACCATCTACCGCAAGGACGGGAGCCTCCGACTTGCCGACGGCACGCTGGCCGGCGCCGATCTCGACATGATCTCGGCTGTGCGGTTCATGCACGATGTCGTCGGTGTCGATCTGTCCGAGGCCTTGCGCATGGCTTCGCTCTATCCGGCGCAGGCGATCGGCCAATCGCACCGGCTTGGCCGCCTGGCCAACGGCACGGCGGCCGACATCGTTGCGCTGTCGGACGATCTTGGCATAGGAAGCGTCTGGATCGGCGGCGACAAGGTGTTCGAGGCCGGCGCTTCACGCTGAAGGCGGGCCATGCAGACAATCGATTGTGTCGTCGCCGGAGCAGGCGTCGTCGGGCTTGCCATCGCCAGGGCGCTTGCCGTGTCGGGCCGCGAGGTGGTGGTGGTCGAGCAGGCGGATGCGATCGGCACCGTCACCAGTTCACGCAATTCCGAAGTCATCCATGCCGGGCTCCATTATGCGCCGGGAAGCCTGAAGGCCCGGCTCTGCGTCGAAGGGCGCCGCCGTCTCTACGCCTACTGCGCCGAGCACGGCATCGCCCATAAGCGTACCGCCAAGCTGATCGTCGCCAGCGAGCCAAGCCAGACCGACGGATTGCGGAAGATCGAGGCCAATGCGCGATGCTGCGGGGTCGACGACCTGCAATTCCTGACGCGTGACGAAGCCGAAAACCTGGAACCTGCACTGACATGCGCGGGCGCGCTCCTGTCGCCATCGACGGGCATTGTCGACAGCCATGCGCTGATGCTGTCGCTGCGCGGCGAGGCCGAAGCCGCCGGTGCGTCCTTGGCTTTCCTGACCACCGTTGCCGGAGCGACGATCGGGACCGGCGGGATCCGGATCGACACGCGCGATGCCAATGGCGAGACCTTCGCCCTGGAAGCGGCTGCCTTCATCAATGCCGCGGGCCTCGAGGCTCAGGCCCTGGCCGCCCGGATCGACGGTTTCCCCGAGGATTTCATCCCCCGGCAGTGGCTGGCGCGCGGGAATTATTTCGCGCTTCCCGGCCGCTCGCCTTTTTCGCGGCTGATCTATCCGGTTCCGGTCGACGGCGGCCTCGGCGTCCATCTGACGCTCGACCTTGGCGGCGGTGCGCGCTTCGGGCCCGATGTCGAATGGATCGACCGTGTGGATTATACGGTCGACCCCGGCCGAAGCGCCGTCTTCTACGAAGCGATCCGGCGCTATTGGCCCGACCTTGCCGAGGGCGCCCTGCTACCGGCCTATGCCGGCGTCAGGCCGAAATTGTCTGGCCCCGGCCAGCCTGCCGCCGATTTCATCATCCAGGGTCCGGCCGATCATGGCGCCGGGCGGATCGTCAATCTGTTCGGCATTGAGAGCCCCGGCCTGACGGCAAGCCTGGCCATCGCCGACCATGTCGTCGAACTGCTGCACCCGCGATAACGGGCGCGGTCAGGAATTTGTCATCTCAAGCGGCCATCATGAAACCTTTTGATTTCGAGCTCGTTGTCGGGGCGTATGTCCGAGGCGAAACCCAGATCCAGACCGGCCGACGGCATCAAACCGCGCGGCGCCCCCAAGCCGCGACGGCAGCGTGACGATCGCTCGCGCGCCGAGGAGCCGCGCGAAAAGAAGCCACGCAACAAGAGGATGTCGACCGTCGAAGCGGCCGCGTCCGGGACTGCCGGCGAAGCTCCGCCGCCGGAAGCCGTCGAACCCGATCCCGAACTGACGCCCAAGCAGGCAGAGGAGGCGCGCAAGAAGTACCTGCTGAAGCGATTCTGGATCAGCGGACGCGGCTATTGGGGACGGCACGGCGACAAGCTCGGCTGGCCGTTGACGGTCGGACTGCTGGTCCTGATCGTCGTCAATCTCGGCTTCCAGTACGGGATCAACGTCTGGAACCGCTCGATCTTCGACGCCATCGAGAAGCGCGACGCCCACACCGTCTATTTCCTGAGCGCGGTGTTCGTGCCTGTCGTGCTTGGCAGCATCAGCCTTGTCGTCGCGCAGGTCTATCTGCGCATGACCATGCAGCGCCGCTGGCGCTCCTGGCTGACCGCCTCGGTGATAGCGCGTTGGCTCGCCAACGGCCGCTACTACCAGCTGAATCTCGTGCAGGGCGACCACCAGAACCCCGAGGCCCGCCTCTCGGAAGATCTGCGCGTCGCCACCGAGGCGCCGGTCGATTTCGTCGCCGGCGTGATCGTTGCCACCCTGTCGGCGTCGACCTTCATCGTGGTGCTGTGGACGATTGGCGGGGCCTTGAGCTTCACCCTGGGAGGCTCGACCTTCACCGTGCCCGGCTTCCTCGTCGTCACAGCGGTGATCTATGCCGCGATCACCTCCACCTCGATGTTCGTCATCGGCCGCGATTTCGTGCGGCTGTCCGAAGAGAAGAACCAGACGGAAGCCGAATTCCGCTACGTGCTGACGCGCGTGCGCGAAAACGGCGAGAGCATCGCCTTGCTCGGCGGCGAGGAGGAGGAACGCAGCGGCATCGACAGGACCTTCGGCGGCGTGCTGAAGCGATGGGCGCAACTGACCGGCCAGCATATGCGCACGGCCCTGGTCTCGCAGGGCTCGAGCCTATTCGCACCCGTCGTGCCGGTCTTGCTCTGTGCTCCAAAGTTCCTTGAAGGCTCGATGTCGCTCGGCCAGGTCATGCAGGCGGCCTCCGCCTTCGCCATCGTGCAGGGCGCTTTCGGCTGGCTAGTCGACAATTATCCGCGCCTCGCCGACTGGAACGCCTCCGCGCGCCGCATCGCCTCGCTGATGATGTCGCTCGACGGGCTGGAGCGCGCCGAGCAGAGCGACGAGCTCGGGCGCATCCAGCACGGCGAGACCAAGGGCGATACGATGCTTTCCCTCAACGAGCTCTGCGTGACGCTCGACGACGGCACGTCTGTGGTCAAGGAGACGGAGGTCGCCGTCGAATCGGGCGAACGGGTGCTGGTTTCAGGCGAATCCGGCTCGGGCAAGTCAACGCTGGTGCGGGCGCTCGCCGGCCTGTGGCCGTGGGGAAGCGGCAGCGTCGATTTCCATCCCGACAAGCGGTTGTTCATGCTGCCGCAGCGGCCCTACGTCCCTTCGGGCACACTGCGCCGGGTGGTCGCCTACCCAGCGGCCCCCAACAAGTGGAAGCTCGAGCAGATCAAGGCCGCCCTCGACAAGGTCGGCCTCGGTTACCTCGCCGACCGGATCAAGGAGGAAGCGCCCTGGGACCAGACGCTGTCGGGCGGCGAAAAACAGCGTGTCGCCTTCGCGCGCCTTTTGCTGCATCGCCCCGATATCGTCGTGCTGGACGAGGCGACGTCGGCGCTGGACGAAAAGAGCCAGGACCAGATGATGCAAACGGTGATCCGCGAACTGCCAGAGGTGACCATCGTCAGCGTGGCGCATCGCGCCGAACTGGAAGCGTTCCACACCCGCAAGATCACGCTGGAGCGGCGTAAGGGCGGCGCGAAACTGGTCGGGGATATCGACCTCGTGCCGCGCAACCGCAAACGCGGCCTATTTCAGCGCGCCTTGTGGGGCTCCGGCACGAGGACCGAAAAGCCGCGGAAGGCGAAGTAACGGGGCCCCCCACTACCTAGAGCAATTCCAGGAAAAGTGTGAGCGGTTTTCCGTCCGGAATTGCGTCAAAACAAAGAGTTAGAGCGGTTCGCCGTTTCCATGAAACGGTGAAACGCTCTAGGACGTGTAGAGATCCTTGTAGGCGTCGCGCAGAAGATTCTTCTGGACCTTGCCCATCGTGTTGCGCGGCAATTCGTCGACGAAGATCACCTGCTTCGGGTGCTTGTACCTGGCTAGGCGCTCGGCGATGGCGCCGAGGATTTCGGCTCCGCTGATCGCCGCCCCCGGCGCCCGCACGACGACCGCGGTGACGCCTTCGCCGAAATCCGGATGGGCGACGCCGATGACGGCGCTCTCGCTCACGCCGTCAAGCGCGTCGATCTCGCTTTCCAGTTCCTTCGGATAGATGTTGAAGCCGCCCGAAATGATCAGGTCCTTGCCACGGCCGACGATATGGACATAGCCGTCGGTGTCGATCATGCCGAGATCGCCGGTGATGAAGAAACCGTCGGCGCGGAATTCCGCCTTGGTCTTTTCCGGCATGCGCCAGTAGCCGCCAAAAACGTTCGGACCCTTGACCTCGATCATGCCGACCTCGCCTTGGGCCAGCGGCTTGCCGCTGTCCGGGTCGGCGATGCGCAGCGACACGCCAGGCAAGGGGAAGCCGACCGTGCCGGCGCGCCGTTCGCCCTCATAGGGGTTCGAGGTGTTCATGTTGGTCTCGGTCATGCCGTAGCGTTCGAGGATGGCGTGGCCGGTGCGTTCGCGCCAGGCCTTGTGCGTGTCGGCCAGCAGCGGCGCCGAACCGGATACGAACAGCCGGATGGTCTTCGTCGCCTGTCGGTCCAGTCCATCCTGCTGCAGCAGCCGCACATAGAAGGTCGGCACGCCCATCAGCGCGGTGGCGCGCGGCAGCAGCGCGACGATGCGGGCCGGATCGAATTTCTGTTCGAACAGCATCGAGGCGCCCGCCATCAGGACGACATTGGTGGCGACGAACAGGCCATGGGTGTGGAAGATCGGCAAAGCGTGGATCAGCACATCGCCCGATGTGAAGCGCCATTGCTCGACCAGCACCCGCGCATTCGAGGCCAGGTTTTCGTGGCTGAGCATGGCGCCTTTCGAGCGGCCTGTCGTTCCCGACGTGTAGAGGATTGCCGCGAGATCATCCGGCCCGCGCACCACATCGTGAAAATCCGACGGCAGATGCGAGGCCTGGTCCGCCAGCGATCCCCGGCCATAGCGGTCGAGCGTGACGACGACGGCGCCGGATGGCTCGACCATGCGGCCGATATCGGCCGCCTTTGCCGGATCGCAGACGATGACGCGCGGCGCTGCATCCGAGAAGAAATAGTCGAGCTCGGTCAGCGTGTAGGCGGTGTTGAGCGGCAGGAAGACGGCGCCGGCGCGCACGCAGGCGAGATAGAGCAGCAGCGCTTCCGGGCTCTTCTCGACCTGCACGGCGACCCGGTCGCCGGGCTCGACATCCAACTGCAGGAGCGCATGCGCGAGCTGCGCCGACCGCGCCAGCATGTCGCCATAGCCGAGCGCGCGCCCGTCATCGGTTTCCATCAACAGATGCCCGGGCGCCGGCATCCGGGACCGGAACGCGTCGAACAGATGATTGCTCATGAAGTCTTCCTGCGGTGACGGCAATGGCGACGCCGGCAGTGCCTCTGGGGCGACATGAGTCGGCGGCGAAGAGTTCGCGTTTCCCGGCCATGCCGTCAAGGCCGCAAACGGCGGTCCAGCACGACACGTCCGCCGAAAGGTGGCTAAGGATCGCGACAAGGCGCCAAGGGAAAAGATCGTTACGGCCGGGCACGTGCGGCCGAGGCGGCGACCTTTGAGACTTCGCCTTGCTTGAAACGCTCCATGCATATGGAAGCGGTCAGCTGGTAGTGCTCGATCAAGGCCTTGACCGCGCCGTCGGCATTGCCGTCCAGTGCGCATTCGGCGATCAGCCGGTGTTCGGCGAAATCGTCGCGCGGGATGCTTTCGCCGTCATTGGCCATTTGCCGGTAGCGGTAGGCGTGATCGGAAAGCTGATCGCAGAAACCCACCAGCCAGTGCGACCGGCAGGCCGAAATCAGCACCCGATGGAAGGTGCGGTGCAGTTTCTCCCAATCGGAATCGAGCGACGTGGCATTTTGCAGCGAAAGACGTGAGGCGCGGCCCAGGCGATGCAGCGCCAGCACCAGCTGTTCCTCCCATTCGGCGGTGCGATGGTCGATGGATTCGCGCAGCGCCCGCTCCTCGAGCCAGCAGCGGGTGCGCGTCAGCTCCTCGAGCTCCGCCGCACTGACCGGCATGATGAAAAAGCCACGCTGGTCGTGGCGACCAAGAAGTCCTTCGGAGGCAAGACGATTGAGAGCTTCGCGAACCGGGGAAGCGCCGGCGCCATATTTGGAAACAACCCACTCGACCCGCAGCTTGCTTTCGGTTTCAAGAGCGCCGCTGAGCAGATCCTCCCGCAGTTGATGATAGACGGTGCTGGCAAGCGTGCTCTTGGATCCTGTGCCGTCGTCGTTCAGATTGGCAGCTCCGTACGTCAAAGCGACTCCTCGTCCCAATTTCTGGCCTGGGCAATTCGAGTCCGAAAAAACGTCCCTCTCCGTACATGTATTATACAGCCTCTGCCGTCGGGCGCTCAAGCAGAAGATCGCGTTATTGTACTTTAGCACAAAGAAATATACCCCAAACCGCTGGGGGGTCGGGCAAACTCGCTCATCTCCACAACCAGCGGAAACTTAACGTGTTTCGTATGCACGCAGAATCATCTGTTCTTCGTGTGCTCGCGCGAGCGTCTTTTCTGCCGCGCGCGCGCGCAAAGATGCCGGATCGGGCGGCCGAATCAGCCTTGTCCGGGCTCGACACTCGGCGCATGGATGCACAAGGCGGCCCGCACGAATCCTTAGCCGGCGGCCTTGTCGGCCGCTGTCCTGATCGCCTCGATGTTGGCGCGGTAGGCTTCGATGCTGCCGCCCTTGAAGATGGCCGCGCCCGCCACCAGCACATCGGCGCCGGCTGCCGTGACCAGGGGGGCTGTTTCGGGCGAAACGCCGCCGTCGATCTCGATGCGGATCGGCCGGTCGCCGATCAGCGCCTTGACCCTTCTCACCTTGTCAACGATCCCCGGGATGAAGGCCTGGCCGCCAAAACCCGGATTGACGGTCATGATCAGGATCAGGTCGAGGCGGTCGAGCACATATTCGATCATCGTTTCAGGCGTCGCCGGATTGAGCGATACACCGGCCTTCTTGCCGAGATTCCTGATGGTCTGCAACGAGCGGTCGAGATGCGGCCCGGCCTCGGCATGCACGGTCATGCCGTCACAGCCGGCTTCGGCGAAAGCGGCGAGGTAGGGATCGGCCGGCGCAATCATCAGATGGCAGTCGAAGAAGGCCTTGGTGCGGTTGCGGATCGCCTTGATGACGGGCGGGCCGAAGGTGATGTTGGGGACGAAATGGCCATCCATGACATCGAGATGGATCCAGTCGGCGCCTGCCGCCGCGACGGCTTCGACCTCGTCGCCGAGCCTCGAAAAGTCCGAAGCCAGCACCGACGGTGCGATCAAGGTCTTTCTGCTCATCCTGCGGCCTTTCCAAGCGTCCTTTTTCATCGGGCTCTGAACCGACTGCCTAATGCGCTCCAGATGACTTGTCGAGGGCGCAGGTACGGGCGCCGCCTGCAGCGTATGGCGCGGCAGGATTGCCAAGGATCAAAAAAGAACCCGCCGGATCGCTCCGGCGGGTTTCTGGTCTGGTGTCGAACAGCTGGTTACTGCTGCTGGAGCTTCAGGATTCTGTTTGGATCCTGCTGCTGGTCGACCTGCGGCTGACGCCGTGGCAGCACTTGCTGCAGCAGCAATCCCGGGTTGATCTCCAGCGATGGTTGTCCCCGGATCGGCCGGCAGTTCGGATACCGTCCAATCGTGCCTTCCGGGCAGCGCCGCTTGAAGATCGGCTGGCACTGGCCATTGATCATCTGCGTGCCCGGCGCGCACTCCGTCTGCTGCCTGGGCCTGCGGCATGCGCCGTCGATCACCTCGGTGCCGCGCGGACAGACACACTCGCCGCGCTTGTTGTGGACCTGGCCGCGTATGTCGCATTGCTCCAGTTGCGGCTGCTTGCGCCGGCACGCGCCGTCGATCACCTCGGTCCCACGCGGGCAGACGCAATCGCCATTGGCATCGTGCACCTGGCCGCGGATAGCGCACTGCTCGGGCTTCGGCCGGACCGGCCGGCAGGCCCCATTGCGCACCTCGGTGCCCTGTGGACAGACGCAATCGCCATCGCCATTGCGGATCTGTCCGGGGATGCGGCACTGCTCAGGCTTCGGCCGCACCGGACGGCAGGCGCCGTTGCGCACCTCGGTCCCTTGCGGGCAGACGCAGTCGCCATCGCCATTGCGGATCTGGCCGGGGATGCGGCACTCCTCAGGCTTTGGCCGCACCGGGCGGCAGGCGCCGTTGCGCACCTCGGTCCCTTGCGGGCAGACGCAATCGCCATCGGCATTGTGGATCTGGCCGCGGATGGTGCACTGTTCGGGCCTGTCGGTCCTGACGCACTTGCCGTTCTCCAGCGCCGTGCCGCGCGGGCAGATACAGCGCCCGTCCTCGGTGCGGATCTGGCCTTCGAGCAGCACGCAGCGCTTCGGCGGCGGCGGTGGCGTCGGCAGAATGTTGGTGCCGCCGCCGGTGCACTGGCCGTTGCGGAAGGTGGTGCCTTCCGGGCAGACGCAGCGGCCGGCATCGTTCATGACGAAGCCCGGCGAGCATTCCTTCTTCACCTCATGGGTGATGTTGAAGGGATGGCACGCATAGGCCTTGCCGCGATCGCCCTGCACATTGGCCGCATCCTTGGACAGCACATCGCCGCCGCCCTGCACCCGTGTATCGGGAGACAGGACGCCAACGCAGTTCTGGCCATTGACGTTGCCCTGCAAATTGGCCAGACGCACGTCGTCGGGAATGACCACGGTGACGTGATGCGACTGGCTCTCGCCGGCGCCGAGCGTCAAGTTGGCAATACAGGACAGAGGCAGGGTCGCCGGTTCGGGCGAGCAGCCGAAGGGCGGGTCGATCGAGGTGATCGCAACGCCGTCCAGCCGGCCGAGACCCTCGACGCCGATCGCATCGCCGATGCGAACCGGGCCGGAGAAGGGGCTCGTCCCGTCATTGGTGATGGTGATGTCGAACGAGCAGGGCTGGCCGAGCCGGCATTCGCGGTCGCCGGTCTTCTCGACACGGATGGTCGAGGAGCCGCCACCCTTGGCGCAGGCCTGGCCGATCGGATAGACGATGTCGTCGCCAGGCGCCGGACCATAGGAGCCGCGCGCGCAGTTCTCGAACTCGCCATTGGCCGAGACGGTGACGTCGAAGTGCCTGCTGGTTCCGGGCGTCATGACGGCGCCGGGAATCTGGCACGACAGCGTGTTGGCCGGAAGCGGTCCGCACGCCCATTCCGCGCCGTCGGGGGTGACGGTCTGGATCTGGACCGGCGCCCCGCCCGACACCAGCGCGGCGGCATCGTTGACCCGCACCGGGCCGGTGGGGGCGGCCGTGCCGGCGTTGGAGACGGTGACGCGGCAAGAGACGACCGCGGCACCGGCCAGCGAACCGTTGCACACCTTGGTGATGCGCAGGCCAGGCTTGCCGCCATTGGGACGACGGATGCGTTCCTTGGCGCAGGCCTTGTTGTTGGTGAGGTCGACCTCACCGGGAATGGCCTTCACCGCGGCGCAGTTCTCGACCGTATCCGACTGGTAGCCGGCCGGCATGACCGCCTTGACGAAGATCGGCGTCGAGGCGCCCGCGGGCAGCGAGATGCCGGCATTGTCGCAGCGGAACTGGCCGGGGCCGTTCGGACCGCATGTCCAGGGCGGGCTCGGCCCGAAGGTCGAGGAGCTCGGCGCGCCGCTGGGATAGTTGTCGATCACCGTCAACGGCCCGTTATAGGTCGATGTGCCGTTGTTGATGATGTCGATCACGAAGGTGCAGACGCCGTCCGGCGTGCAGATTTCGGTACGGGCCCGCTTCTTCAGGATCAGGTCGACCTTCTTCTCTACCGGCGGCTGGCAGTCGCGGTCACGATCGCCACGGCGGCAGATCGGGATCGAGGCGCAGCCACGGTCGTTCGACTGGCTGCCGAACAACGGCTTGCCGCTGGCGGCATAGTTGTAGGTCGCGCAGTTGCGCAGTGCACTGCCTTGCCAGCCCCCGGCCGGCTTGAAGCCGAGCTTGAGGTCGACAAAGGCCCCCGGGTTGAGCGTGGTCACCGGATAGGTGCACGTCATCGGGGTGGTGCCGGGCACGCAGACCCAGGGCGGATTGGGCCCCGAACTCAGCGTCGAGCCGGCCGGCAGCGTCACCTCGTCGAGCACGATCTTGCCGTTGTAGGGTGCGGTGCCGACATTGGTGACCCGGATGGTGAAGTCACAGCCGCCGGCCATCGTGCAACGTGGCACGTCGGCGCGTTTCTCGACCTTGAGGTCCGGCTGCTTTTCAGGCGGGCATCTGACGTCGCGCGGGATGACGATGTCGATGGTCTGCGTGCAGCATAGGCCCCAGCCTTCCTTCGGCCCGGCATAGGTCTCGATGCCGGTGACGATGAGGTGGATGACGTCGCCGGGCGATGCGCCGACGATCTTCCAGTTCAGCACGCCGCCGCCTGGAGGCACCAGCTGGGTGTCAGGCATGATGGTGATGCCGGGCGTCGTCGTCGAAACCTGCACCCACTTGCCGCCCATCTCCGGGCCGACCGGCATGTGGTAGATGAAGGCACCGCCGCCGGGCACGCAATCGACGGTGCCGCGTTCCACCTTGAAGCATTCCTTGCCGGGAGGTGGCGGCGGCGGGTTGCATTTGGTGACGTCGATCTTGATCGAGGTCTTCACACCGGTCTTATAGTCGCCGTCGTCCGGCTTGCCCGGATCCTGCGACGGGATGACGGTCGCCGGGCCGCCCCTCAGGCTCACTCTGATCTGGCCCTGGTTGTCGACCGTCGTCGGCGCAGGAAACGCCGCATGGTCTATCTTGGCGGTGATCCGGAAGGTGATGATGCGTTCGTTCACGGCGCCTGACCCGTCGAGGTCGGAGGCGGAAATCCGGAAATCGGAAACATCGGCGGTATCGTCGGGTCCGGCCGAATTGCTGATGACGGCCGCCGGCAGCGGTCCGCCGGAAGCGTCCGTGCCGTCGCCGGCGACCTGCACGTTGACGATCGACAGTCCGTGCGGCAGCTGGTCCTTGAAGTCGATCCTTGCGGCTTTCAGTAAGGCGGCGAGGCTCGGATTGTCGAAGCCTTTCGGATCGCCGCGCAGGCCGAAGCTCAGGAAATATTCGACATAGTCGCAGCTTCGCTGGCCGCCTTTCTTGGTGAAGAAGGGCACGATCCGGCCGGGCTCCGGATTGATCACCCGGGGATTGTCGAGTTCGAGCCGTGGCTCCGGACTGACGGTTTCGAGTTGACCGGCCGGAGCAAGGTCTTCAGCGAAGCCGTGCACCGGGGTGAGCATGGCGACCGCGATACCGGCCGCCATCAGCCAGCGCGCGCCGCGCCTGGCATATGACAGGGGTTTCATGATCGTCTCCATGACGGTTGAGTGGTTTTGCGCGAACGGGGAGAGTGCGAGATTGTTCATCTTCCCCTCCTCAACGTTCGCAGCTGACGGCTGGGGTGCGGAGCGGCAAGGTCATCTTGCAGCAAGGGTAGTAGCCACCCTTGTCCTTGTCGGACTTCCTGTAGAAGCAAAGTCCAACATCCACTCTGTCGCCCGGATAGTGGCCGGTGATGCCGATCGTGTAAGGCGTGCCGGGCGCATGCGACATGGGTGAGGTCACCGCGACGCCTGGCGTCCTGGACTGGGCCTTGATCGAATCGCCGCCGAAGCCGGCATGGTCATGGAGATAGAGATCGGCCTCGAGGCCCGAAGGCGTGCAGTAATACTGGACGTCCTCGACATCGAGACAGGGAGGCAGGTTGCCGGGCGGTGGGAAGTCCGGCGGGTAGAAGGGTGGCAGATAGCCGCCCGGGATTTCTTCATAATAGCCGGCGCGGCCCTCGCAGGGGTGCCAGACGGCGACGTCGCCGACATGGCCTTCCACCTCGGGATCTTCGAAATAGCCGTCGAAATCGACGAACCAGGAACCGAAGGGCGGCACGTTGGCCGGCTTGACCAGGTCCTTGGGCGTGATCTGCACGCCATGCACGGCGAGCGGCCCGCCGGCTGAGAGCTGCTCGGCAAGCGTCGGATTGTCGCGCAATTTGTCGCCGGTGTTGACCAGCGTCTGCGTGCACACCGAGGTGTCGAGATTGCCGTCGGCGTCATAGCCATATTGCAGGTCGAGGCCGCCGGCCGACTGCCGGTTGCCTTGCGGGAAGCCGACCGCATATTCCTGCGGCACTTCCACCCAGACCGATTCCGTTGCCGGATCGTCCGGATTCTCGTGCCAGTAGCGGATGACCTCGCCTTTGCCGGAATCGGCGAACTGGCTGTAATCATAGCGGTTTTCGACCGGGCCGCGCTGGGCGAGATACATGAAGCCGCTGTTGTCGAAGGCGATATCGGTGACGGCGTAGTCCTTGTCGGCCTTGACCGTCAGTTCCCAGCGCGGGTCGCCGGCAAAGCCGCCGTCGCGGGCAATGCCCACCGACCAGATTTCCGACTTTTCGCCGACCGAATAGTAGAGCCGGCCGCCATGGTAGGAGACGGCCCAGACGCGGCGCTCGTCCTGGGTGTAGCCCCAGGTCTCGGGGTCTTCCGTGTCGAAGGCGGCACCCTGAATGTCCATCACCGCGGCATCGTCGGCGACGGGAGCCAGGCCATGCGCCGGGCGCCCGGCGACGCCATGATCGAACGTGTCGATCAATCTGCCGGTGGCGTCGATGCGATGGATCAGGCCGGTGTCGAGATCCGAGGCGAAGAACTGGCGGTGGTTGGGATCGAAGGTGAGATTGCCGATGCCGGGACCGCTGTCGGTGTCGATGTCGGCGAATTTGGCGACCTGGCCGGTGATGCCGTCGATCTTCCAGATGGTGCCCGGGCCGCCGCCGTTTTCGGTGCCGAACTGGCCATCCATGAAAGTGGCGCCTGCCGTGCCGCGGCGCTGCCGCTCCGGCCTGCCGTCACTGTCGGCGTCCGGCGTGACGATGCGGATGCCGTGCAGCGAGGTTGCGGCGGCGTAAAGATTGGGAACGCCCGACGGAACCCCGCCGCGCACGCCGTCATCATAGGTGAGGCCGAAAACCTGGCCGATCTGGCCGGCCGTCACCTCGAAGGGCGGCGGCGTGAAGACGAGCTGGCCCGAGGCCGGCCCGCCGAGATGCGAAACGTCGAAAACGCGCAAGGTGGCGCGCGTGGTGTCGATGAAGGTTTCGTCGACCGGATCGACGCCGGGCGGCAGGCCTTCGTCGAAGTTCGGAATGACGGTGCCGGAAAATCCGGTGACCGCCATCGAGCCGGGATAGATGACCTGGGTGTCCTGCGCCCGGGCGACGCCGCCAAGCCAAAGGCCGGCGGTCAGGGCAATCGCAAGAAGTCCGCCGGTTGCCTTGATCAGGCGGTGCAAACGGCTGGCGCGAGAAGGCACGAACGGGCCGTGATCGCAAGACATGGAACTCCCCCCGAAGTCTGCGGGAGGAGCCTCCGGCTGTGCCGCGCGAACCAGGGCAAGGCGCGGCGGTCCGGCTCGTTCTTCCCTGCTCGAATTGTCTGCTTTCCTCATTGTCACGATACGCCTGCTCTTACGCAGGGTCAACGGAATCAGCAGGAAGCCCAGCGCATCGACCCCGTCCCGAAGGCGGTGGTCGCGCCGAGTTCCTGTTGTTCCCGGAGACCTGGGAGTCTCTGGGTTGCTGGTCATGGGGGCTTCCTTTCCGGGCCGCACCATGCGGCACCTTGACCTCTGTCGCGGACGGAGGTGGAAAGGTTCATGGAAGCCTTGCGCAGAATGCTTGCGCCCGCTGTCGCGTGTTCTTATATACGCGCCAAGCCGTCCGACGCCGGAACTCCGGTGGCCGGACGGGATTTCTTGTGAACAGGGGCTTTCGTCGGAACGCCTTCACGGGTCCTGAAAGCCTGCTTAGCGGAGAGACTAGAAAAATGGCAAAAGTAATCGGTATCGATCTCGGAACCACCAATTCCTGCATCGCCATCATGGATGGCAAGGAGCCCAAGGTTATCGAGAATGCGGAAGGCGCGCGCACGACGCCTTCCATCGTCGCCATCTCGGGCGACGGCGAACGTCTGGTCGGCCAGCCGGCCAAGCGCCAGGCGGTCACCAATCCTGAAAACACCATCTTCGCGGTCAAGCGCCTGATCGGCCGCCGCTATGACGATCCGGTGACGGAAAAGGACAAGAAGCTTGTCCCCTACAAGATCGTCAAGGGCGACAATGGTGATGCCTGGGTCGAAGCCGGCGGCAAGAAGCAGTCGCCCAGCCAGATCTCGGCCATGATCCTGCAGAAGATGAAGGAAACGGCGGAAGCCTATCTCGGCGAGAAGGTCGAGAAGGCGGTCATTACCGTTCCGGCCTATTTCAACGACGCCCAGCGCCAGGCCACCAAGGACGCCGGCAAGATCGCCGGCCTCGAAGTGCTGCGCATCATCAACGAGCCGACGGCCGCCGCGCTCGCCTACGGCCTCGACAAGAAGGATGGCAAGACCATTGCCGTCTATGACCTTGGCGGCGGCACGTTCGACATTTCGGTGCTCGAAATCGGCGACGGCGTGTTCGAGGTGAAGTCGACCAATGGCGACACCTTCCTCGGCGGCGAGGATTTCGACATGCGCCTGGTCGAGTATCTGGCGGCCGAGTTCAAGAAGGAACAGGGCATCGACCTGAAGAACGACAAGCTCGCCTTGCAGCGCCTCAAGGAGGCGGCTGAAAAGGCCAAGATCGAGCTGTCGTCCACCACGCAGACCGAAATCAACCTGCCCTTCATCACCGCCGACGCGACCGGGCCCAAGCACCTGACGCTGAAGCTGACGCGCGCCAAGTTCGAAAGCCTGGTCGAGGATCTCGTCCAGCGCACCATCGACCCGTGCAAGGCAGCACTCAAGGATGCCGGCCTGAAGGCTGGCGAGATCGACGAAGTGGTCCTGGTCGGCGGCATGACCCGCATGCCCAAGATCCAGGAGATCGTGAAGCAGTTCTTCGGCAAGGAGCCGCACAAGGGCGTCAACCCGGATGAGGTCGTTGCTCTCGGCGCCGCCATCCAGGCCGGCGTGCTGCAGGGCGACGTCAAGGACGTGCTGTTGCTCGACGTGACGCCGCTGTCGCTCGGCATCGAGACGCTGGGCGGCGTGTTCACCCGGCTGATCGAGCGCAACACGACGATCCCGACCAAGAAGAGCCAGGTGTTCTCGACCGCTGAAGATTCGCAGTCGGCCGTGACCATCCGCGTCTTCCAGGGCGAGCGTGAAATGGCCGCCGACAACAAGGCGCTCGGCCAGTTCGACCTGGTCGGCATTCCGCCGGCGCCGCGCGGGGTGCCGCAGATCGAGGTCACCTTCGACATCGACGCCAACGGCATCGTCAACGTTTCGGCCAAGGACAAGGGCACCGGCAAGGAGCACCAGATCCGCATCCAGGCCTCGGGTGGCCTTTCGGACGCCGACATCGAGAAGATGGTGAAGGACGCCGAAGCCAATGCCGAGACCGACAAGAAGCGGCGCGCCGTGGTCGAGGCCCGTAACCAGGCCGAGGCGCTGGTGCATTCGTCCGAGAAGTCGCTGAAGGAATATGGCGACAAGGTCTCGGAAGCCGAGCGCACGGCGATTTCCGATGCCATCGCGGCACTGAAGACCGCCGCCGAGGGCGACGACGCGGCCGACATCGAGGCCAAGAGCCAGGCGCTCGCCGAAGCTTCGATGAAGCTCGGCCAGGCCATGTACGAGGCCTCGCAGAAGGAAGCGGCGGAAGCCGACGCCAAGGCGGATGCCGCCAAGGACTCCGACGTGGTCGATGCCGATTTCGAGGAAATCGACGAGGACGACGACAAGAAGAAGTCGGCCTGAGCCGCTTGACGGCAAGATAAAGCGGAAAGCCCGGCGTAAAGCCGGGCTTTTTTGCAACCCTCGCTGAAAAAAGTGCGGGGCCTGCCGAAAAAATCACTGAAAACCACGGACAAGTTCGCGCCGGCCCTAGCATCGGGGCAGCACCGCTCCTAAATCGAGGCGACGTGCCGGCAAACGACGCAACAATGCATCAAGACGTTGAGCATCCGGACAGCGGGAAAAAATGAAAGCTGATTTCTACGAAACGCTGGGCGTACAAAAGGGCGCCGACGAGAAGGAGCTCAAGAGCGCTTTCCGCAAGCTCGCCATGCAGTTCCATCCTGACCGCAACCCCGGCGATCACTCCTGCGAGCACAAGTTCAAGGAAATCAACGAAGCCTACGAGACGCTGAAAGACCCGCAGAAACGCGCGGCCTATGACCGTTTCGGCCACGCCGCCTTCGAACAGGGCGGCATGAATGGCGGGGCGCAGGGCTTTGGCGCCGGCGGTTTCGCCGACATCTTCGAGGATATTTTCGGCGACATGATGGGTGGGCGCCAGCGCCGCTCGTCGGGCGGCCGCGAGCGCGGCGCCGACCTGCGCTACAACATGGAAATCTCGCTGGAAGAGGCTTTCGCGGGAAAGACCGCGCAGATCCGTGTGCCGGCCTCGATCTCGTGCTCGGAATGCTCCGGCAGCGGCGCCAAGCCCGGCACCCAGCCGGTGACCTGCTCGATGTGCCATGGCCATGGCAAGGTGCGGGCGACGCAAGGCTTCTTCTCGATCGAGCGCACCTGCCCGCAATGCCAGGGCCGCGGCCAGACGATCAAGGATCCGTGCCCGAAATGCGCCGGCCAGGGCCGCGTCACCGAGGAGCGTTCGCTGTCGGTCAACATTCCGGCCGGCATCGAGGACGGCACCCGCATCCGCCTTGCCAATGAGGGCGAGGCCGGCCTGCGCGGCGGGCCCTCGGGCGATCTCTATATTTTCCTGGCGGTGAAGCCGCACGAATTCTTCCAGCGCGATGGTGCCGATCTCTATTGCAAGGTGCCGATCTCGATGACGACGGCGGCCCTTGGCGGCTCCTTCGAGGTGACGACGCTGGACGGCACCCAGACCAAGGTGAAAGTGCCCGAAGGCACGCAGAATGGCCGCCAGTTCCGCCTCAAGGGCAAGGGCATGCCGGTGCTGCGCCAGCCCAATATCGGCGACCTCTATATCCAGACCGCTGTCGAGACGCCGCAGAACCTGTCGCGCCGCCAGCGCGAGTTGCTGGAGGAGTTCGAGCAGCTGTCCTCGCAGGACAATTCGCCCCAATCGAGCGGGTTTTTCGCCCGCATGAAGGATTTCTTCGAGTCCTTCAGCGAACGTTGATGGTGCAAGAACGGCGCGGGAATCGATGAAACGCGCCGTGTTTTGAGACGCGACGAAATCTATCTTATCCACGACATGCGTCTCGCAACGCCTTGCCTTGCGTCAACCAGGTGTTAAGTAGCTTTGCGGGGGAGCCTTGAGGAGAGCTTGCATGACACGTGGTCACGGACTGCGGAAGGCGCTTGCCGAGAAGTTCGACGACGAACTCAAATTCTTCAAGGGCTGGATCGACAAGCCGAAGACGGTCGGTTCGATCGTGCCGACCAGTTCGATCACCGCGCGCAAGATGGCCTCGATCGTCAATCCCAGGTCCGGCCTGCCGGTGCTTGAAGTTGGTCCCGGCACCGGTGTCATCACCCGTGCCATCCTCGCCCAGGGCGTGCGGCCCGAAAACCTCTATGCCGTCGAATACAGCGCGGATTTCGTGCGCCATCTGCGCCAGCTCTATCCCGGCGTCAACGTCATCGAGGGCGACGCCTTCAACCTCAACGCCACGCTTGGCGAGAGGAGCGGGATGATTTTCGATTCCGTCGTGTCCGGCGTGCCGCTGCTCAATTTCCCGGTCGCCCAGCGCATCGCCTATATAGAGAGCCTGCTCGACCGCATTCCGGCGGGCCGTCCGATCGTGCAGCTGACCTATGGCCCGATGTCGCCGATCCCGGCCGGTCGCGGCGACTATACGGTCAAGCATTTCGATTTCATCTTCCGCAACATCCCGCCGACGCAGCTGTGGATCTACCGCCGCGAAGCGCATTAAGTGAGAGGGGAGTAAGGGAGTAGGAAATGACGATTCGATTTCCGGACTGTTCCCTGCTGACCTACTGCCTTACCGCCTTACTCCCCTATTCACCGACCCAGCCGTTGATTTGAGCTGCCTCTGGCTGTACCTGTCCGGGAACAAGGGTGGCCAATGGCAGTGATCCCGAAAATCCTCGTCTTCGCCGGCTCGGTGCGCCGCGGCGCCTATAGCGGCAGGACCGCCGATGTGGCGCAGAAGGAACTTGCGGTGCAAGGCGCCGAGGTGACCCGCATTTCGCTCGCCGATTATCCCTTGCCGATCCTCGACGAGGATCTCGAGAAGGAAAAAGGCGTCCCCGAAAACGCCGTCAAACTCGGCCGTCTGATATCAGCCCATGACGGATTGCTGATCGCCACGCCGGAGTATAACGGCTCGATCCCGCCGCTGCTCAAGAACACTATCGACTGGGTGAGCCGGGTGCGCCGCGATGGCGGCCGATCGGTGAGGCCGCTTGCCGGCAAGGTCGCCGGGCTGTGCTCGTCCTCCAACGGCCGTTTTGCCGGCATACGCTGCATCAACCATCTGCGCGCCGTGCTGGTACGCTGCCAGATGGAGGTGGTGACACCGGAATGCTCGGTGCCGGACGGCGGCGATGCCTTCGACGAAGGCGGCAATTTCCGTGACGAAAGACTGTACAAATCGATGGAGCATTTATGCCGCACGCTGATCGAAACCTCGCGCATGCTGTCGACCCGGATCGAGGCGTGACCGCCACGACCATGCAGGCCAAATCCATCCGGGCCCAGTCCATCCAGGAAAGACTGATCGTCGGCCTCGACGTGCCGACCGTGCGGGAAGCCGAGCAGGCGGTGCGCGAACTCGACGGCGTCGTCTCCTTCTACAAGATCGGCTATCAGCTGGCCTTCGCCGGCGGGCTCGACTTCGCCAGGGAACTGGCGAGCGGCGGAACCAAGATCTTCCTCGACATGAAGCTGCTCGACATCGACCATACGGTGGCCAAGGGCGTCGAGAACATCGTCAAGATGGGCATGACCATGCTGACCATCCATGCCTATCCCAAGGTGATGCATGCAGCGGTGGAAGCGGCCAGGGGCAGCGACCTTTGCCTGCTCGCCGTCAGCGTGCTGACCTCGATGGACGAGCAGGACATGATCGATGTCGGCTACGAATATGACCCGCACACGCTGGTGCTGAGGCGCTCGGAACAGGCGCTGCATGCCGGCATGGGCGGCATCGTCTGCTCGGCGGCGGAGGCAGAAGCGGTGCGCCGCATCGTCGGCCCCGACATGGCGGTGGTGACGCCCGGCATCCGGCCGGCCGGCAGCGACCATGGCGACCAGAAACGCGTGGTGACGCCGGCGCAAGCGGTCCGCAACGGCGCCAGCCATCTTGTGGTGGGCCGCCCGATCGTCGCGGCAAACGACCGCCGCGCGGCAGCGCAGGCGATCCTCGACGAAATGCGCTCTGCGTAGACAAGGGAGAGAACAATGCCGAAGGGATACTGGATCGCCCGCGTCGATGTACGCGATGCCGAAGGCTACAAGGCCTATATCGCCGCTTCGAAGCTCGCCTTCGACCGTTTTGGCGCAAAATTCCTGGCGCGCGGCGGAGCCCATGAGCTGGCCGAAGGGCCTGGCCGCGCCCGCAACGTGATCATCGAATTCGAATCGCTTGCGATCGCGCATGACTGCTACCACTCGCCGGAATATCAGCGCGCGGTGGCCATTCGCCAGAAGGTCGCCGACGGTGAGATCGTGCTGGTCGAAGGGGCCTGAAGCCTATCCCGGCCCACAGGCTTCAGACGAAGTCCTGAAGGTTCACGTCCCGCAGCTTGGCCCCGCCAAGCAGCGCCCCCACCAGCTGGTGCTTGAGGGCAAGGCACTGCGAGCGGGCAAGTTTCACGATGCCGGGAACGTCGCTCTTTTCGCAGGCCTGCAGCAATTGCCTCTGCTGTTCGATGATCAGCGGCATGAAATCGCGCGACTTGAAGCCGAGATGAAGCGCCCGTTCCGACTGGTCGAGGATCTGGCTGAGCAGCTGTACCAGCCGCAAATTCTCGGAAAGCTCGACGATCGCCAGGCGGAAGGCACGGTCGGCCGCGAGGAACGCAACGGGGCTGCGCAGCGTCTCCGGCTTCAGCACCTTTCTCGCCGCCAGCCTGATCTCGTCCAGCCCGCGCTCGGTAATGCCGGTGGTGGCAACCCGGAACACTTCCGGCTCGACCAGGCCGCGCACGTCGAAGATCTCGTTGACATCGCGCAGGGTCAGCGTGGTGATGACATAGCCGCGACGCGGCTCGCTCCTGACCAGCCCTTCCTGCATGAGTCGGGCAAGTGCGGAGCGGATCGTCGCCTTCTTGATGCCGTAGCGCGCCTCGATCTGTTTTTCGGTCAAGGCTTCACCGGGCGACAGGACGCAGGCGACGATGTCGCTCTTCAGCTGTTCGTAGGCCTGTTCGCTGCGCAGCACATCGGCCGTCGACAGCGCCGGCGTCCCGTCCGGGGACGCGGCCGATTTCGATGGCGTGGTTTTAGTCGGCCCCATGCTTCTCTCGCTTTGCGTCGGCCTTGACGCGCATTGGCCATCTTAGTTATGCTCGCTGAGCATCTCAATCAGGAGCTGTGGCATGCCGCTATTGGCCGACTCCCCTCTCTACCCCGCGATCAGGGATATCGTCAACGCGGCGGCTGGCGCCAATCCCTTCGAGGACGTCAAGGCCGTGCTGAGCGACTATACCAACCGCTTCCATGCGCGCGGCGGACTGGTTCACGAGGAGGAGGACGACGAGCTTTTGCTGCATGCCAGCCCGCAGCTGACGATCTATCACATCACGCTCTCGCCCGGGGTGCAGTATCCGCCACATAACCATCTGATGGACGCCCTGATCGGCATCTATTGGGGCGGCGAGACCAATTTCATCTACCCGCTCGCCGGCCAAAAGGTCGACAAACCGGAGCGGCAGGATTTTTCAGCGCCCGCGCTGGTGCACATGTCTTCCAGCACCATTCACTCGGTCGCCAATACCGGCAGTGCCCGCTCAGGCGCCCTGCATGTCTATCTCGGCGATCTGCCCGGCACCGACCGCCAATTGTGGAGCCTGGCCGACAACCGGCCGGAGCCGTTCGACAACGCCAGGTACATGGCCGGCGCACGGCCGATATAGGCCGAGCCTAGCCGCCGTGGCGCTCGCCGATAAATCGGCTTGCCGCCGTCTCGGCCATGACGTCGGCAAGCTCCAGGCCCCATTGCCGGCGGCAGTAGGCGCGGAAATCGAAGCAGGGAAGGCCGGGGCAGACCTCGAATTCGATCAGGTGAACCGTGTCGTCGGCCTCGACGCGCAGGTCGATGGAAAACACGTCGCGCAGGCCGAGCCCGCCGATCAGCCGCCCGGCGATCGCTCTGATCCTGGCGTCGGCGACCGGCTGGACATCGGCGACGGCGACGAGCTCTGGTTCGGCATAAAATCCTGCCGCCTTCGCCGCCTCGCCGGTCTCGCCGTAGAGCGCCATACTGTCCGCCATGGTCTGGAAATCCGCGCCGGAATCGACAAAGGCGACGCCGAGCGCCTCGACACCGGTTTGCGGCGTCAGTGCGAGAAAGCTGGCGCGCACATTGCGGCCGGCGACATAGGGCTGGACGACGACATCGTCGCGATAGGCGGCGAAGACCCGCCGGCTAAGCTCCAGCGCGTGGCCGAGATCAGCCACACGTGAATCCGGCCAGATGCCGATCTTGGCGCCAAGCCGGTTGGGCTTGACGAACCAGCCGGCGGCGGAGGCCGGCGGCTCGACCAGCCATTTGCCATCACGGGCAAGGCCAGCCTGCGGCGCCGGCAGGCCGAGCGCGCCAAGCACGGCACCGGAGCGGAACTTGTCCTGGCAGAGCGCGAACAGCGAATCATCGGCGCCGATCGTCCGCAACCCCTTGAGCCGGGCCAGTGCGGGAGCCGCGCCGCCACGGAAATAGGCGACGCCGTCGGACAATGTCCAGACCAGCGTGCTCTGCGCATCCGCACCCTCCAGCGCCTCGGCTGCATCGTCGAGCGCCACCGGCGCAAAGGCGAGACCCCGCGCCTCGCAGGCGGCGGCGAGTGCGGCGAATTCGGGGGCGATGTCCGTCGACTGCGCGAGGTAGGATGAGATCTCGGTGGCGCGCTGCGATGGGAAGCCGTCGGCGATCAGACGATCGAAACAAGCCTTCTCCGGCTCGTAGACAAGGATCAGCTTCGGCTTATGCTTTGACATGATGGGGCGGATTCCAGCGGTGCGATGGCTTAGAGCGCGTCGCGTCGAAACGACATGCATTACCATCCCACGGCGCCTGCCATCGGCTTTCGCGAAACCGACCGTGCCGGGCGCTTGCGTGACAACGCCCGCGAAAACAATTACCTGCCGCGGGTGCTCAGGCGATCAGCACGCGCGGTTCGAACCGGCCGTTGACGGGGATATCGACGAGGAAGGTCATGCCCGCCTGCGGATCGAGCTTGCGCTGCTTGTCGTCCTTGCCCTTCCAGGCCGAGGTCACCGCCAGCCGGTCGGCCTTGGCGCCGATAAAGGCCGGACAGGACGCCTGCGTCGCCGGCATGGGAATTTCGCGCAACAATGTGCCATCGGGCGAATAGGCCTTCACCGCCTTGCCGCCCCAGACGGCATTCCACAGCACACCATCGCGGTCGACGACAGAGCCGTCGACGTAGCCCTTCGACGAGCGGTGGTCGACGAACACTTTCGGTTCGCCAACCGGCAGGCCTGTCACCGGATCGCAGCCGACGCGCATCAACAGGCCGGTCGCGGTGTCGGTGTAGTAGGCGATCGTTCCGTCCTCGGAAAAGCAGATCGAGTTCGACACGGTGATGTCCGAAAACAGGCGGCGCAGTTCGCCCCTAGAGAACCAGTAGATCGAGCCCGCGCCCTTGCTCTCGTCCTTGGCCATCGTGCCGACCCAGAAGGCACCGCAGGGATGGACGCGGGAATCGTTGGAGCGGGTGAGCGGATTATCGGCCTCGATCGGCGTGTGCAGCGTCATCGTGCCGGTCGCGACATCGCGGACAAAAAGCCCGGTCTCGGTGGCGATCAGCTGGCGCTGCTCGTCGATGATGGCAATGGCGCTGGCCATCTGGCCAAGCTCGTGGATCTTCAGGGCGCCCGTGAGCGGCTTTTCCAGAAGCTGGCCGTTGACGATGTCGAACCAGAACAGCGCATCGGTAGCGGGATCGTAGCTCGGGCCTTCGCCGAGCTGGCAGATGTGATCGGAAAAAATCGAAACCGCGCTCATCATGCTTCTCCGAACACCGCATCCCAGGCCGCAACGGCGGCGTGCGCACGGGCGGCGACGTCGTCGACGCTCATGCCCGGTTTGAACAGGCTGGAGCCCAGGCCGAAGACCGTGACGCCCACCGCCTTGTAGCCGGCAAAGTCCTTCTCCGAAACGCCGCCGACGGCGCCGACCAGGGTCTTCGCCGGCAGCACCGCCCGGATGGCGGAAATGCCTGATGCGCCGAGCGCGCTCGCCGGAAAGAACTTCAAGGCCGAAGCGCCCAGCCTGATCGCCTGAAAAGCTTCCGTCGGCGTGAACACGCCGGGCATGGTCACCATGCCGTAGTGCATGGCGCGCGCCATCACCTCGGCATCGATGTTGGGGCTGACCAGCAGCCGCCCGCCGGCCTGGTGCAGGCCGTCGACATCGGCCGCCGTCAGCACCGTGCCGGCACCGACCAAGGCGGTTTTCGGCAGCACTTGGACAATCCTGGCGATCGACGAGAATGGCTGGGGCGAGTTGAGCGGCACTTCGATCGCCTCGATGCCGGCGTCGAACAGCGCCTGCCCCATGGCAATCGCCTCCGTGGGTTTCAGGCCGCGCAGGATGGCGACCAGCCCGCGCTTGAGTCTTGGAAAGGCTGCGGTCTCGGTCATGCCAAGGCTCCGGTTCTGGCGATCATGCCGTTTTCGCGCGCGGCTTCGATGAGGCCGGCGCGCACCGCTTCATCGGCGTCGACGGTGCGGACGGCAAGCCCCGCAAAGCCGAGTGCGGCCTGGTAGAGCACAGCGAGCGCGCCCGAGGCAATCAGCACGACGGGCGCATCGCCGGCGCCATAGCGGAGCTTCGCCGAGGCGATCTCGCCGCCGATCAGAAGCCCGGACAGACAGGAAGCCGCATCTTCCGACTTCAGGTCCTGCAGGAGCCCGGCGGCGCGGATGGCAAACAGCTTCGAGGTGACGTCACCGCCCTCGCCGAGCGCGCGTTCGCACCACTGCCGGAAGAACGGATTGCCCGCAGCGACGGGAGCCGGATGCTCGCCCAGCGAATGTTTGAGGATGGAATGCGCTGAAAGCACCGAGAACAACTCGCCGGTCGGCCATGTGCCGAAGCCGGCAACCGCGCCGTCCTCGACCAGCACCCATTTCGAATGGGTGCCGGGCATGCAGGCGAGATGCCGCCCCTTCGGCGGCAAACCGGCGCCAGCCAATTGTGTTTCCTCACCGCGCATGACATCGGGCGCATCGGCCAGGCGCTGGGCAAGGCCCGGCACGATGCGGATGTCGCGTTTCTGATCAGCCACGCGGGCGGCACCGCCGAGGATGGCGCCGATCGGCGCCGGCACGCTCACATAGGGCGCCTCGATCCAGCCCTGACGGGAGCCGGCCATGCCGCAGATGATGACGGGCAGTGTTTCCGGCGCGCCCAGGGCGGCCAGATGGCCTTCCAGAACGTTCGAAAAACCTTTTTCGCGCGCGGTGATCAGGCCGTCATCGCCGCGGCGCTCGGCAAGCACCTTGCCGCTGCCGTCGATCAGCCATGCGCGAAGCCGGGTCGTGCCCCAATCAAGCGCGGCTACCGCCGGCATATCGCCGGCAAATTCCGGGCTCACAGAAAACCTCCGTCGACGATCAGCATCTGCGCGGTCAGCATGCGCGAGGCATCCGAGGCCAGGAACAGCACCGTGCCGACCATGTCGTCCGGGCGCATGACCTCCTTGATGCACTGCTTGGCGACATGGGCTGCAAGCGCCCCTTCGGTCACCCAGCGTTCCTGCTGCCGCTCGGTGATCACCCAGCCGGGCGCGACGGCGTTGACGCGGATACGGTCGGGCCCGAGCTTGCCGGCCAGCCCTTTGGTGAGGCCGAGGATGCCCGCCTTGGCGGCGGTGTAGGCCGGCATGTCGGGATGGTTGATGAGGTAGGATGTCGAGGTGAAGTTGATGATCGAGCCGCCGCCGGCCCGCTTCATGCCCGGCGCCACCGCCTGCGCGGTGAAGAAATGTGGTCTGAGGTTGATCGCCTGGTTGTTGTCCCAGAACTCCACCGTCACGTCCTCGACGGCGTGGCGCTCGTCCCAGGCGGCATTGTTGATCAGCACGGTGACATCGCCATGCGCCTGTGCCGCCTTGGCCGCCGAGGCGCGCAGCGCCTCGATGTCGCGCAGATCGGTCTTGAGATAGAGCGGCCGCCGGCCGAATTCCTTCTCGATGCGGTCGGCAAGCAGCGTGCTCGGACCCTCGGCGATGTCGATGAAGGCGACATTGGCGCCCTGGCGCACGAAACCCTCGGTCAGCGCCGCGCCGATCCCGGAACCGCCGCCGGTGATCAGCACCGAGGCGCCCTTGAGGTCGGCAAAATCCGCCGATGGCATCATCTTTCTTGTCTCCCAGCGCATGACCCCGAAAATCGGATCGATTTTCGGATAGGGATCATGCGCAAATACAAGTTGCAACAGCGTCCTTTGCGCGTCCCAAGGACGCACGGCGCTGTAGGCGTGAACGGCGCGCATCCTAGCCACGCAAGTCGCGCGGGCAAGGGCGAAACGTCGGATTTGCAGGCTCATGTCGGACAAAACGACAATGCGCCGCAGTGGAAGCGCGCCGCGACATCGGCGGAATGCTGACTACGTCGAAATCGCCGGTCAGATCGCCTTGGCGCGCAGGGCGCCGCGGAAGGAATCGCGGAGATAGCCGAGCGTGGCGTCGGCATCGACCGGCTTGCCAAAGAGATAGCCCTGCCCGCCGGCGCAGCCGAACTGGACAAGGCGATCGGCCTGCGCTTCCTCTTCGATGCCTTCGGCGACCACATCCATGCCAAGCCCTTCGCACATGGCGAGAATGGCGCGGATGATGTGTTCGGACGGGCGGTCGTCGAGAATGGAGGAGACGAAGGCGCGGTCGATCTTGAGCTTGTCGAAATGGAATTCGCGCAGGCGGCCGAGCGAGGACTGGCCGGTGCCGAAATCGTCGAGCGAGACGCGGATGCCGACGCGACGCAGATCCTCGACGATCTGCGCGGCCGAGGCCGGGTCGTTCATCAGGCCGGTCTCGGTAATCTCGATCTCGAGGCGGCGCGGATCAAAGCCGGTGCGGTCGAGGATCGCCAATATGTGCAGGCCGGTGTTCTGGTCGACGAGCTGCGAGGGCGACAGGTTGAAGGACAGGAACAGGTCGCTCGGCCAGTTCCTGGCCGCCTCGGTCGCCTTGCGCAGCACGAGCTGCGACAGCGGGCCGATGATGCCGCGCTCTTCGGCGATGGGGATGAAGACCGTCGGCGGCACGGCACCGAGGTCACGATCGGTCCAGCGCGCCAGCGTCTCGAAGCCGATGGTGCGGCGCGTGGTGAGGTCGACGATCGGTTGGAAATGCGGCTCCACCTCGCCGGCCGAGACGGCGCGGCGCAGAGCCTGCTCGATGCGGGTGACGCGCTTGGCCGCCTCTTCCATCTCGCGGGTGTAGACGACGACCCGGCCACGGCCGGAGCGCTTGGCGTGGTAGAGCGCGGTTTCGGCCTTGTTGATGAGGATCTCGGTGGTCTCGTCGCCGGAATAAAACAGCGAGCAGCCGACCGAGGCCGACAGCCTGGCGGTGCGTTCGCCGACATCGTATGGCGCCGACAGGATCTCGATCAGCATGCGGGATTTTTCCGCCGCCGCTTCCTCGGAGAACACCAGCGGATAGAGGAAGGCGAATTCGTCGGCGCCGATGCGGCAGACCGTCGAATGGCCGTCCATCGAGGCGCGCAGCCGCATGGCGACCTGGATCAGGATGTCGTCGCCGGCCTTGTGGCCGAACAGATCGTTGATCGGCTTGAAGCCGTCGAGGTCGAGAATGCCGACGGTGAAAGGCGCGGGATCATCGGCGCGGTCGCTGATCAGGCGATCGACCTTGTCGAAGAAGCGGCGATGGTTGCCAAGCCCGGTCAACGGATCGGTGAAGGCCAGATCCGTGCTCTCCCTGTTTGCCTGACCGGTGCCAAACGGAGTTTGCATCGGTGTCCCTGTTTTTGACGTCGGAATTTATATCGGAGACTGGCAGCAAACCCTTTAGGAAACGTATCTCGAAAATCGATTTTTTTGCGGCCGGGACACGATCCGGAAAACGCAATCCGGTTTCCCCGGCGATGTTGCCGCGGCAAAGAGCCGGATGCCCAGGGAAAGCCGGCTAAGCTGAGCGTCAAACCCTTGTTTTCGCGGTGATTTTCAGCCGCCAAGCTTGACGCGATAGAGCTCAAGCAGGGGCCCGCCCGTCTCCGCCACTGGCTCCAGCCAGTCCGGCACGTCGCCGCGCGCCAGCCTGGCCAGGAATCCGTCAGGCGCCCTGCCGACGAGCAGGCGGGTTTCCGGGTTGCCACGGCAGAGCGCGACAAGCCCGACATGGTGGCTTTCGACCACCGACCTGGCATCGGCGTCCGATCCGAGGAAAGTATCGAGTGCAAGCAGGTTTCCCGCGACGTTGCGATGATACGGCCCGGCGAAAACGCGATGTCCGGAATAGGCCAGGATGGGCGAGCCGAGATTGGAAATAGCGAGCACGGTGGTGTCCGGCAGCTGGCTGAGCGCCGCAAACGAGGTCTTGCCTTGGCAGTTCCCATTGACACTGGCGCCGTTGACGGCCGCACCGGTTTCGAAGGCGCTTGACGCAGCCACGGCCGCGCACGCCCAGAGTGCATTGACCGAGACCAGCCAGGCCGCGGCCACCCTGAGCGCGGAGCCGCGCGACGGGCTGGCTTCGGCCCGCTGCCGCCATTTGGCGATCCACGCGCAAAGCGGGATCACCGCCAGGGCAATGGAGAAGGTCGAGCCGCGCACTTGCCACGCACTGACCAGGAACGCCACCACCAGCAGCGCGCCAACCAGGCTGTCCTGCCGCTGCGAGCCGCCACGACCGAGGCCAAGCGCCATCAGCAGGATCGCCACCAGTGGCGTGGCAAAACGCTCTACCACCGCGACCCGATTGTAGATGACAAGCTTGTACAGCGACTGCGCCTCTTCGATGTTGTCGAGCCATAATTCCCTGAGGCGCGGATCGAGGTTCGCATAGGGAGCCGCCAGGCATTGCGGGAAAAGCGACACCACGACAGCGGCAAGCACCACGCCAAGCAGGCCGAGTGCCACGAGACGCCGGCCGAGCGTGGCTTTGGCCATATCGAGCGATGCCGCGGCGGCGAGGCCGCATCCGGCGAGCGCGGCCACCACGAACTGCACTGTCGAAAAGGCATCGCAGTGCGGCTGGCCCCACGCCGACGGGGCGATGGTGGTGACGAAGACCAGCCCTGAAACGCCGGCAAAGCCAAGGCCGAAATCCCTGGCGATCCGCCCCTCGCCGCCGGGGTCGGCGACAAACAGCAAGGCAATGCACGCGCCGATGGTGGCGACGTAGGGCGCCGTTTCCATGCCGACCGCCAGCATCAGCGCCGCGCACAGGCCCGCGAGCAGCGCGGCCCAGCGCTGCACGGGTGCATCGAGCAGCAGGCTCAGGCAGGCCATGGTCAGCGTCAGCTGGACATTGTGATGATCGAGCGAGCCGGGCGAAAAGATGCCGATGAAGTGCAGCGCCGCGGCGCCGATGACGACGGCCGGCAGCACGGCGGCGGCACCGGCGAAACTGCGCGCCGCGCGGGCGGTAAAGAGCAAAGCGAGGTAGAAGAGCAGTGCCGGCCAGAGCACCTCGGCGATGGTCTCGGCCCTTGCCATGCTGCCGGTCAGCGCCGAGGCTGCGAGAACGATGGCGGCAAGCGGTGCGTCGACCAGCCGCGACCAGTGCATGACGAAGCCGCCTTCGAGACCCATCCGGTACTGATGCAGGTCGAACCAGCCCTGGCCGGCCAGCATGTCGCGAACCTCGACCAGGCGCAGCAGATTGTCATTGTCGCCGCCGGCGTCGGTCAAGTCACGGAATCCGCTGAGAGCGCTGACGGCAACCATCACCAGCGTGGCGACGAGCACGAGCGCGAGGTCGTTGCGCCGTGACGGAAGTGGTGCGGCCTCGGCGGAGACCATGGTATCGGCAGGAGTCACGGGACGGCCTCTGGGCGCTCTTTTCGTGCCGGAAGTTATCGCGAACTCACTGCGCAAATCTTAAACCAGCCTTGCGCTTCGTCGCATCGCGTCGACGGGCCGCCGTCGAATGCCTTCACGCGGCTCTTTGATCGTCGCGAAAAACCCAGACCGATGAGAGCACATAGCTCGCGGCGCTTGCGGCGACCGTGATGATGGCTGACATGATCAACGGCGAGGCGGAAAATATCGACACCGCGACATGGGCGGACAGGCCTGCGAACGCCGCGCAGACCAGCTGGGTGGCGAGATACCGTGGCAGCGCATGGGCGTGGTCGTGCCGTCCCTCGAACGTCCAGCCACGCTGTGCCGAATACGCCACGACAAAGGCCAGCATGTAGGCGATGACGCTTCCGACGAATGGCGGCATCCCGGCCGACACCAACGCCCATGACAGTACGAAGAGCAGCAGCGCCGCGCCAATGCCGACGATGACAAATCGGACAAGCCGTATGGCGGCGAATTTTCGTAGAAGCCGGCTCATTTTTCAGCAGTCGCGGCGGCTTCGCCTGATCCGCCGGGCTGGCCGGCTTTCAGCCGCTTGACCGGAATCTCCAGGACACCGAGCAGGAATGCCGAAAAGAAGGCCTGGAACGAAATGACGATCAGGCTCAGGCCCAGCACGACGATGCGCGGGATTTCGGAATCGTTCAGCGGGCCGAAGCCAAGATGCGCCCAGCGCAGCACCGCATAGCCGAAGAACAGGACACCGCCGGCAAAGCAGATGCCGGCATTGGCGGCAAGACGGTCGGTGCTGATGGTCCTTCTCAGCCAGTCGGACCCGCGGCTGCGCGGCAGGATGCCGGTGATCTCGGCATAGTATCGCGATATGGCGCCGAAGGTGATGAGCTGGATGCCGGTGATGATCATGAAGCAGGCGGCGACGAAGGTGTTGAGGTCGAGCGAAAGATTGTCGATCACCCGCAGCGGTCCAAACACCAACAGGGCCGCGAACAGCGTGCCCAGGCCGCACAGCGCCGCGCCCGGGATGAAGAACATCCAGCGCGGATTGTAGACGAGCAGGAATTTGAGATGCCGCCAGCCGTCACGCCAGGTCCTGAGATGCGGCGGCCGGCTGCGGCCGTCGGGCTTGAGCGTGGTCGGCACTTCCTCGATGCGCAGCCCGGCAAGCGCGCTGCGCACCACCATTTCGCTGGCGAATTCCATGCCGGTCGTCTGCAGGTCGAGCTTGCGGATGCTCTCGGCGTTGAAGCCGCGCAGGCCGCAGTGGAAGTCCCCGGTCTTGATGCGGAAGAACAGGCGGCCGACGAAGCTCAGCACCGGATTGCCGAGATAGCGATGCAGCGGCGGCATGGCGCCGGTTTCGATGCCGCCCTGGAAGCGATTGCCCATGACCAGGTCGGCGCCGTCGCGCAGGCGCGTCATGAAGGCATCCAGCGCGCCGAAATCGTAGCTGTCGTCGGCATCGCCCATGATGATGAAGCGTCCCCTGGCGGCGGCGATGCCGCCCAGAAGGGCCGCGCCATAGCCCTTCTGCGCCACCGGAACGACACGGGCGCCGCCCTGGGCCGCGATCTCCTGCGAGCCATCGGTGCTGCCATTGTCCGATATCAGCACCTCACCCAGGATGCCGGCCTTGTCGAGGAAAGCCCTGGCCTTGCCGACACAAACGGCCAGCGTCTCGGCCTCGTTGAGGCACGGCATCAGGATGGTGAGTTCAAGCTGGTCGGTCGCGGCGGCGCGGATGGCGGTGAGCGCGTTCATGGTCGTTGTTCCATCGAGGACCCCCATCCGGCGCCTGCCGTTGGGGTATTCGAAGCCTATTCTTGTACGGCAAGGCTTAAGAAAACGATGACGCGGCCGCTTGCCTTGTCTTCAACCGGAAGGCGTCTCCAACCAGAAGGCTGGGGCCGGGCATGCGATTACCTGATGCCAGTCTTCAAAATGTCGCGATTGGCAGACCGAGAGTGAGCCGGCACAGGGGAATGCCTTGCCATTTGCGGACCTTAAATCAGCTCCCATTGTTGTTAATTTTGGAAATTAGGGCACTTATCAAGATTAAGGCCCCGGACATAATTTCGACGAATCGTAATCAGTAAATAAATTTGTACTGCTCAATCGTTATGTATACATAAATTCCTTTCACGTGGTATGGTACTATTTTCCCCACGTCTGGATCAGGTGTCCTGATAAAAGATACATACTCGTTGTCAATGAGAGTGTTATAGAATATCGCCGCTACAAATATGACAAAAAGATACCTCATCGGCTGCTTACGCATTTTGTTCCTCTAATAGGCCACACCAAGGTTGCTTGCACCAAGAGAAGCGCCGCCATCCCGTACCATAACAGGCTCTGGCCAATTGGCAGATGGCTCCGTGACCCTTATATCGCTCTCGTCGACTGCGCTGGGGACCCGCCATGAAGCTGAAAATCGCCGTCCAGATGGACCATATCTCCACCGTGTCGATCGCCGGCGACACTTCGTTCGCGCTGTCGCTGGAAGCGCAGAGGCGCGGCCATCAATTGTTCCACTACACGCCCGACCGGCTGTCGCTGCGCGACGGCAAGGTGTTTGCGCGCATCGAGGAATTGCAGGTGCGCGACGAGAAGGGCAGCCATTACTCGCTGGGCGAGAAGGTGCGCACCGATCTGTCGGAGATGGACGTGGTCCTGCTGCGCCAGGATCCGCCCTTCGACATGAACTACATCACCACCACCCATATCCTCGAGCGCATCCACCCGAAGACGCTGGTGGTCAACGACCCGGCCTGGGTGCGCAACAGCCCGGAAAAGATCTTCGTCACCGAGTTTGCCGACCTGATGCCGGACACGCTGATCACCAAGGACAGCCAAGAAGTCGCCGCCTTCCGCAAGGAGTTCGGCGACATCATCGTCAAGCCGCTCTACGGCAATGGCGGCGCCGGCATCTTCCATCTGCACGAGGCCGACCGCAACCTCGCCTCGCTGCTCGAAATGTTCGGCCAGATGTTCCGCGAGCCCTACATCGTGCAGCGCTACCTGAAGGACGTGCGCAAGGGCGACAAGCGCATCATCCTGATCGACGGCGAGCCGGTCGGCGCCATCAACCGCGTTCCGGCCGAGCACGATTCCCGCTCCAACATGCATGTCGGCGGCCGCGCTGAAAAGACCGAACTGACCGAGCGCGAGCGCGAGATCTGCGCCCGCATCGGGCCGTCGCTCAGGGAACGCGGCTTCATTCTGGTCGGCATCGACGTCATCGGCGACTACATGACCGAGATCAACGTGACCTCGCCGACCGGCGTGCGCGAAGTGCAGCGCTTTGGCGGCGCCGACATCGCCAGCCTGTTCTGGGACGCGGTCGAGGGGAAGCGGCGCAAGTAGGCCGTTTTCGGTCGTATTAACCATGTTCCGCCTTTTCAACCGGGCTCAATCCGGCTGCAACCAGAGCGATTGCCTTGTTCTTGTAATGTTCTTGATTTGACCGGCAATCTGTGATTGTCTTCTGCCAGGGCCACGTTCCAGGCCTATCGCATGGGTTGCGGCCCATATCCGGGGTGGGAAAATGGTGGCGCGGGTTCGCACGGTCGCTTTCCAGGGCATCGAGGCCGTGCCGGTCGACGTGCAGGTGATGATCGCGCCCGGCAAGGTCGGCATGCAGATCGTCGGGCTGCCCGACAAGGCGGTGGCCGAAAGCCGCGAGCGGGTGCAGGCCGCGCTCCATGCGTCCGGCCTGTCGATGCCGTCGAAGAAGGTGACGGTCAATCTGGCGCCGGCCGACCTGCCCAAGGAAGGCAGCCACTACGATTTGCCGATCGCGCTTGGCCTGATGGCCGCGCTTGGCGCCATTCCCGGCGACATGCTGGCCGGTTATGTCGTGCTTGGCGAATTGTCGCTCGACGGCACCATTGCCGCGGTCGCCGGTGCCCTGCCGGCGGCGATCGGCGCCAATGCCGAGGGCAAGGGCCTGATCTGTCCGTTCGCCTGCGGGCCGGAAGCGGCGTGGGCCGGCAAGGATTTCGACATTCTGGCGCCGCGCAGCCTGATCGCCATCGCCAATCATTTCCGCGGCACGCAGGTGCTGTCGCGCCCTGAGGCCGGCATCCACGCCGCGGCGCGCGACCTGCCCGACCTCGCCGACATCAAGGGCCAGGAGACGGCCAAGCGGGCGCTGGAAGTGGCGGCGGCCGGCGGCCATAATCTTCTGATGGTCGGGCCGCCCGGATCGGGAAAGTCGATGCTGGCGCAGCGGCTGCCGTCGATCCTGCCGCCCCTGATGCCGAAGGAATTGCTCGAAGTCTCGATGATCGCCTCGGTGGCGGGCGAGCTCGGCGAAGGCAAGCTGACCGACCGGCGGCCGTTCCGCGCCCCGCACCATTCGGCCTCGATGGCGGCGATGGTCGGCGGCGGGTTGCGCGCCCGGCCTGGCGAAGTGTCGCTCGCCCATCACGGCGTGCTGTTCCTCGACGAGTTCCCCGAATTCACGCCGCAGACGCTCGATGCGCTGCGCCAGCCGCTGGAGACCGGCGACTGCATGATCGCGCGCGCCAACCACCGCGTCACCTATCCGGCGCGCATCCAGCTGGTGGCGGCGATGAACCCGTGCCGCTGCGGCATGGCCGGCGAGCCGGGCTATCGCTGCCTGCGCGGCGAGCGCTGCCGCACCGATTATCAGGCACGCATTTCCGGTCCGCTGCTCGACCGCATCGACCTGCGGATCGAAGTGCCTGCGGTCTCGGCCAGCGACCTGATAAGGCCGGACCGGGCGGAGAAGAGTGCTGATGTGGCGTTGCGCGTGGCACGCGCCCGCACCCTCCAGCGCGAGCGTTTCGAACGGCTCGGCGTGGCCAGCGCCACCACCAACGCCCATTGCGCGCCCTCCGTCATTGAGGAGATCGCCATGCCCGACGCGTCAGGCCTGTCGCTGCTCAAGGACGCCAGCGAAAAGCTCGCCTTTTCGGCGCGGGCCTACCACCGCGTGCTGAAAGTGGCGCGCACGCTGGCCGATCTCGACGCCAGCGAAACCGTTGGCCGCATCCATCTGGCCGAGGCGATCTCCTATCGCATGAGTTCGGAGCGCGTGGCGCAGGCGGCGTAGGCGAAGGCATCTGCAGCTACGCCATGTCCGTTTCTCCGGGCCGATCCATCTTTGCCCGGATCAGTCGGTCGCGGGGATCAACTTCTGAAGCGTCGGCGTCAGGATCATGCCGAAGGTCAAGACATCGCCATAGGCTCGCGCGGAAAGCATTGCGCCATGCACGGTCGCCATGAAGGCCTCGGCCTCAACGCGTGGCGAAGCGGAAATTGCCAGCGTGCCTTTGTCGGCACCGCGCTGGATGACGCCAGTCAGCCATCCCGAGAGAAACTGAAAATACGCCCGGACTTCAACGGCAAGCTCCGGTGGAAGGGCCGGCAGCTCGCTGGCAAGCAGTGCGCAGACGCAGAACGGCATGCTCGCATCCTCGATGCACCGGGCCCAGATGCCGGCATAGGTGCGAAGCAACTCCGGCGGCTCGGGGACATCGCGCTCGAGCCCTGCCATGCCCGTGACGGCATCCTCGAGGTAACGCTTGAGAAGGGTCTGCACGAGGTCGACCTTGCTGGGGAAATGGTGATGGATGCTGGCTTTGCGGATGCCAACCACCTCGGCGATATCGGCGTAGCTGAAGCCATTGTAGCCGCCGGCGACGATGAAGCTTCGCGCGGCGGCCAGGATCTCATCGGCGGTGTTCGAAGGCTTGCTCATGACTTGCTCCGGCGGAGGGCTCCTCTGCACTTAGAGCGGTTCGCCGTTTCATGGAAACCGGCGAACCGCTCTAACTCTTGTTTTGACGCAATTCCCAAGGGAAAGCGCTCACACTTTTCCTGGTATTATCCTAACCTGCGACCCGCGGTGACTTGCGAAGGATGTCGCCGACCGACAGCCATAGAGCGGACACGAGGAAGTAGAAGGCGCCGAACGCGGCATAGGGCGCGACATTGGCGATGCCAATGATCTCCGTGCCGCCGGCCATCTTGACGAAGAAGAGACCCGCCAGCGCCGATTGGGCGCCGCTCAGGATCATCGGCCATTGCGCACCGTTGGTTTTCCAGCGCCGCGCCGCGGTCAGGAGCTGAAACACGCCGGAGACAACGGCCCAGACGCCGTAGACCGAAAGCACCGCGTTCATGCTGTGACCGAGCGCGATGGCGACGGCAATCGTGGCGAGGATGCTGACGGCGAAGTTCAGCAACTGCGACTTGTTGCGGCCGAGCCCGCCGGTACGCTGGGCGTCGATGTAATTCGCGAGCGCGTCCCATGCAGGGTAGGCAACCAGCATGGCGGCGGCGAGCGGCGGGCTGCCTTTCGCGACGGTGAAAGCCACCGCAACCCAGGCCGCCGATACGGCAAACCGCAGATAATAATAGCTTTTGAGCCAGCCGTTCGATGTCGCGGCGCGGCTCTGATCATTCATTTGTCCAGACATGGTGGGGATCTCTCGTTTCACTTCCTACCAACTAGTAGGTAGCCCAGTGACCGTCAAGGCGCCTGGAAACGATTGCCGGTCACCTCGACATCGCATTTGTGTGATCGGCGCTCGATCTCGTGGCGCCAGTTCGCTGTCCAACCAATTGTAGCGCCGCCCCTCATCCGCTTGCCGGCACCTTCTCCCCGTATAGTGACGGGGAGAAGGGAGCTGCTGCGCCCTCGGCGCTCTTCTTGCGACATTGGTGATTGGCGAATCGGCGATAGAAGCGTCTTTCTCCCCGTCACTACGGTGTCACTACGGGGAGAAATGCCCGGCAGGGCAATTGAGGGGCAGCGCGGACCGACGATACTTGGTCGACCCGTTGCGTCAGGCCGTTTCAACGCAAATCCGCTTGATCCTGCTTCGCCTTCAGCTCCAGCCGCCGCGCGTGCAGCACCGGCTCGGTATAGCCGTTGGGCTGGCTGGTGCCCTTGAACACCAGGTCGCAGGCGGCCTGGAAGGCGATGGAAGTGTCGAAATCCGGCGCCATCGGCCGGTAGAGCGGATCGCCGACATTCTGGCGGTCGACGATGGCCGCCATGCGCTGCAGGGAATCGCGCACCTGGATCTCCGAGCACACTTTGTGACGCAGCCAGTTGGCGATGTGCTGCGAGGAGATGCGCAGCGTGGCGCGGTCTTCCATCAGCCCGACATCGTTGATGTCGGGCACCTTCGAGCAGCCGACGCCCTGGTCGATCCAGCGCACGACATAGCCGAGAATGCCTTGCGCATTGTTGTCGAGTTCGCGCTGGATTTCGTCCGGCGTCCAGTTCGGCCGCACGGCCACCGGCACGGACAAGATGTCGTCGAGCCTGGCCTTCGGCCGGTTCTTCAGCGCCGCCTGCACGGCGTGCACGTCGACCTTGTGATAGTGCGTGGCATGCAGCGTCGCGGCCGTCGGCGACGGCACCCAGGCGGTATTGGCGCCGGCCTTGGGATGCGCGATCTTCTGTTCCAGCATCGCCGCCATCAAATCCGGCATCGCCCACATGCCCTTGCCGATCTGGGCATGGCCGGCCAGCCCGCATTCGAGCCCGGTGTCGACATTCCACGCCTCGTAGGCGGAGATCCAGGCGGCCTGCTTCATGTCGCCCTTGCGGATCATCGGGCCGGCTTCCATCGAGGTGTGGATCTCGTCGCCGGTGCGGTCGAGGAAGCCGGTGTTGATGAACACCACGCGTTCCCGCGCGGCGCGGATCGCCTCCTTGAGGTTGACGGTGGTGCGCCGCTCCTCGTCCATGATACCCATCTTGATGGTGTTTTTCGCCATACCGAGCAGCGCCTCGACCCGGTCGAAGATCTCGACGGCGAAGGCGACTTCCTCCGGCCCGTGCATCTTGGGCTTCACGACATACATCGAGCCGGCGCGGGAATTGGCGCGGCGGCCTTTCGGCCCGACATCGTGCAGCGCGATCAGCGCCGTCAGCGCGGCGTCCATGATGCCTTCGGGCACTTCGTTGCCGTCGCGGTCCAGGATCGCCGGATTGGTCATCAGGTGGCCGACATTCCTGACCAGCATCAGCGAGCGGCCGGGCACGGTGAGCTGGCCCCCAGCCGGCGCGGTGTAGGCGCGGTCGGGGTTGAGCTTGCGGACAAACGTCTTGCCGCCCTTGCTGATCTCCTCGGCGAGGTCGCCTTTCATCAGGCCGAGCCAGTTGCGGTAGACGACGACCTTGTCCTGCGCATCCACCGCCGCGACCGAATCCTCGCAGTCCTGGATGGTGGTCAGCGCCGATTCCAGGATGACGTCGGCAATGCCCGCCGGATCGGTGCGGCCGATCTGGTTGGCGCGGTCGATGACGATCTCGACATGCAGCCCGTTCTTCACCAGCAACACGGCATCGGGGTTGGCGGCGTCGCCGCGATAGCCGGCGAATTGCTTGGGATTGGCGAGTGTCGTGACACCGGCACCCTCGCCCAGCCGCAGCATGCCGTTGACAAACGACAGCCCGTTGACGCCGGCCCATTTGCCCGAGGTCAGCGGCGCCGACTGGTCGAGAAAATCCTTGGCCCAGGCGATGACCTTGGCGCCGCGCGCCGGATTGAAGCCCTTGCCCTTTTCGGCGCCGCCGGTCTCGGGAATGGCATCGGTGCCATAGAGCGCATCGTAGAGCGAGCCCCAGCGCGCATTGGCGGCATTGAGCGCATAACGCGCATTCATCACCGGAACGACCAGCTGCGGACCGGCGACGACGGCGATTTCGGGATCGACATTCTCCGTCGAGACGCTGAAGGCCGGCCCCTCGGGAACGAGATAACCGATCTCTTTCAGGAAGCCCCTGTAAGCCTCCATGTCGACGGGCGCGCCATTGTCGCGATACCAGCCGTCGAGCTTTTCCTGCATGGCGTCGCGTTTTTTGAGCAGCGCCCGGTTCTTGGGCGCCAGGTCGTGGACGACGGCCGAAAAACCATTCCAGAACGCATCGGCGGCGATGCCGGTGCCGGGCAGGGCCTCGCCAGCCACAAAATCATGCAGCTCGCGGGCAATCCGCAATCCGGCGATCTCGATGCGAACGGTCATCAGTTTGTCTCCAGACGAAAGGCTCGGGCGCGCCTTTGGCATGTCAGGTCTACAGGGTCAATTCGGCTTAAGGTGAAGGGGACCTTTAGGCAAGGTTGGCGAAGCAGCCGATCTCCCTCCTTGTGGGGGAGATACCCGGCAGGGCAGAGGGGGGCGTGAAGGATCGCAACCTTTACCCTGTGATCGATTTGAGACCGGGCCAAAAGGCTTGATTGAAAACCACTGATAGGTCGGCGGGACAGCGCCCCCCTCTGGCCTGCCGGCCATCTCCCCCACAAGGGGGGAGATCGCTCTCATCCTCACACGGCGATCCTTGGCCGTCCCGAGGCCACCGCCACCACATGCGCTTCGATGAACATGCGCTGGGCTTCCACCGTGGAAACCTTGAATTCGGTCGCGACGTCGATCTCGGCATTGTCGGTGCCGGCGTCCCGGGCGCGCCCGGCGACGATGGCCCGCACATCGGCCTCGGCGGCCGCGATCGCCGCTGCCTCGTCGAGGAAATCACGCACCGTCTCACCCGAGGCAAGCCGGAACAGCCCTTCCCTAGGCTGGCTGACCCGCGCCTCGGCCGAGACCCTGACCTGGCCGACGACGGCGCCAAGCGCGTTGGCGACATCGGTGTCCTCGGGCACCAGGCAGTCATTGCCGACCAGGGGCGCCAGGCCGGCATAGTGCAGCGGCGCCGAGGCGCCGAGGCCGATGACAGGGCGGTCGAGCGCGACGCTCAGCCGGGCGATGCCGGGATGGGCATCGACGGCACGCTGCACCAGCGCGTGTGCCACTGTCGCCGCGCCATCGAGCCCGTCCTCGGCGAAGGCGGTTTCGAGTATGTATTCGGCCGACCAGCGCGTCAGCGTCACCAGTACGCGCTCTGAGATCACCTCCGGCGACGCGGCAATGGGCTGGCCGCGGCCATCGCGCTTGCGGGCGAACAGCTCGGCGCCGAGGCGCGCGGTGGCGGCATCCCAATTGGCCTGTTTGCCCATCACATGCGCCGCGTCCGAGGGGGTGAAGCCTGAGATATGCACCAGGCCGCGCGAGACCAGCCGGTTCAAGGTGGCGTTCTGGGCATTCGACGTCAGCAGCCTGTCGAGGGCCAGCGGGGTCGCGCCGATCGCCTCGTAAAGCCGCGCTTCCGGAGCGGTCAGCCCGGCGGCAAGCCTGTCCGGCACGCCGGTGCGAACCGCGAAGCGGCCGTCCATGCGGCCGGGATTGGGCGAACGCAGCTGGCGTTCGAGCTCCGATTTGACGGCCTCGCCATGCGCCATGCCAGCCAGCGCCAGCGGCACCAGGCGGCGCGGCCCAAGCAGGATCTTTGGATTGAGCGCGCCGTCCTCCAGCGCCACTTCGGAATCGCCGCCAAGGCCGAAGGTGCGCATGGCGACCGCCTCGACCATGGTGCGGAAGCCGCCGACGGTGGCGCCTTCGGGATCCAGGCGCGGCCGGCCCTTGTCGAGCACGGCGACATCGGTGGTGGTGCCGCCAATGTCGGAGACCACGGCGTTGTCGAGCCCGGTCATGTGGCGGGCGCCCACCAGACTGGCAGCCGGACCGGACAATATGGTCTCGATCGGCCGCTGGCGGGCGAACGCCGCCGAGACCAGCGCGCCATCGCCGCGCACCACCATCAGCGGGGCGGCGATGTCGCGGGCTTGCAAAAACCCTTCGGTCGCGGCCACCAGCCGGTCGATCATCGAAATCAGCCTGGCGTTGAGCAGCGTGGTCAGCGCCCGGCGCGGGCCGCCGAGCTTGGCCGACAGTTCATGGCTCGCGGTGACCGGCAGGCCGGTTCTGTCGCGGATCAGCTCGCGGGCGGCGATCTCGTGCGCCGGGTTGCGGGTGGCGAAATAGGCGCAGACGGCAAAGCCGGACACCGAGGCGCCGAGTTCCGGCAAGGCCTCTTCCAGTTCTGACAGATCAAGGTTGGCGGCATTGCCGTGGACATCGTGGCCGCCCGGGCAAAACACCACCGGATCGGTGCCGAGCGCCGTCTTCAGCCCGTCGCGGGCGAGGTCGGCTTCGGAAAAGCCGATCATGACGAGCGCGACGCGGCCACCCTGGCCCTCGACCAGCGCATTGGTGGCAAGCGTCGTCGACATCGAGACCAGTTTGATCGCGGCCGGATCGGTGCCGGCCTTTTCGAGCACCGCGTCGACCGCGCCGGAAATACCAACGGCGAGATCATGCCTGGTGGTCAGCGCCTTGGCCTTGGCCAGCACCTTGCCCTTGTTCGGCTCCTGCTGCGGGCCTTCGGTCTCGGACCACAGCACGGCATCGGTATAGGTGCCGCCGGTGTCGATGCCGAGGAACAGGGGTTTTGGCTTGGTCTTGGCGGTCATTGGCAGTCCGGGCGGTGGGGAATTTTGCTTCCCCGCCCTTAGCCTATCGCGGGCGGCCGATAAAGCCACGAGCGCTGGGCCAACACGCGATGACCGCAATAGGCGCCTCGATCTCCCTTTGGGAGGAGATCGGAGGCCTTGACCGCAGTGCCAGGGACCATCTGGCGAGGATGCCGCTATTTGGCCGTGACAATGCCCTTCATCGAGCTGTGGATCGCACAATGGAATGGATGTGCGCCGGCAGCCGATACCTTGACCTTGGCGCTCTTGCCGGTGGCGAGGTGGCCCGTGTCGAAGGAGCCGTCGAGCGCCGTGGCGGTGTGCGTCATCGGGTCGGCATTGGTGAAAGTGATGGTATCGCCAACGGCGGCCGAGATTTTCGCCGGGTTAAATTTCATGCCCTTGATCTGGACCGCATGATTGGCGGCATAGGCGGGCATGGCAAAGGCAAGCAGAGCAAGAACGAGCATGGTGCGCATGATGGATTTCCTCCTGAACGCGAACCCTCATCCTGCACTAACGCTGGCGAACGGCCTTTTTATGCCACGAAGCCGATCTTCTTATGTGTATTGTCACAAAACGGCTTGTTGGCCGAATGGCCGCAGCGGCAGAGGAAGGTGCGTTGCGTGCGGTCGATCGTGTGGCCGGTGCCGGTGACGATCTCGACATTGCCTTCGAGCTTGAGCGGCCCGTTGGTGGTCGGCGTCACTTTCAGCGGGCCATTGCGCGCTTCTAGCGCCGGCGCGTCCTTCAGCGCCGGTTCGCCGGTGGCGGTGAAGCCGGCCTTGCTGTGGCTGCCGTCGCAGAACGGCTTGTTTTCCGACGCGCCGCAGCGGCACAGCGTGGCGCGATAGAAGGTTTCACCGTCGAGCACGATCTCGGCATGCACGGCGAGCGGGCCGTTTTCGCGCAGCCGCACGGTGTTGACCACCGGCGGCTGTTCCTGCGGCCCGCCATCCTTCCTGACATAGGTGATGGCGCCGGACGGACAGCTTTCGGCTATGGCGACGATCTTCTCGACACCGGCCGCGTCGGGATGAATCCATTGTCCCGGCGCGTTGGGCTCGAAGACATGCGGGTCGCCGAGCACGCAATTGCGCGAGTGGATGCAGCGCTTGCCGGCAAAGCCGACGTCGATCTTCTCACCCTCGACCGTGCCTGCCATTGCCGTGCTCCTCTTGCCTGGGCCGCGTCGCGGCTGAACAGACGCGGCGCGCTTTGGGTATCGGCACAGGCTATGGCTCCCATGGGGAAAACCGTCAAGCTGGCAAACCGGTCAGGGGACGAGATTGATCTCCTCGGTCTCGCCGCCGCTGCAGGTGTAGCAGCAATCCTCGCATTTTTCCTTGTTGCCGGGGCCGACGCCCCAATAGGTGCCCTCGTCGCCATCGACCCAGGCGCCGTAGCAGATCGATTCGCCCTCGTTGCAGGAGATCGGCAGCGACTTGGTCTCGCCGTCATCGAGATAGAAGTCCTTGCCGTTGCCCGGCCAGACATAGTCGCGGTCCTGGCTGTAGAGCTCGAGGCGCATGGCGTTGGGATGGCTGTTCTTGACGGCGAAGGTGACGTCGCCGGCATGGGCGGCTGGTGCAAACAGGATGGCGAGAGAAAACGCGGCGGCAAGCCGGCGCGCTGGTATGAAAGACATGGAAACCCCCGATGAAGAATCGGCCCCCACGGCCGATGGGGTCATCATGCCATGACGGGGGCCGGTGCTAAAGGGGGATGACGACAATCCCTGAAATAATCGCAGGAGTTAAACGACGAACCGGCGCCATTGCGCCCTTCGCCTATCGTTGCCAGAAAGGCAGCTTGGCGATCTCTTCATCGACCTGCCGTCTGGTCAGGCCGATATCGTCGATCAGATGCGGGTTGACTTCCGAGATCCGCTTGAGATCCCAGCGAAAGCGTGTCTGTTGACGCCAGGCCGCGATGGTGTTGCGCAGGGTGGCAAGGCTGTAGCGCCGGCGCGATGCCTGCCCCATTCCCCGCCGCACTGCCCGATGGGGAGCCGATGCAAGAATATTGGTCATGACAACCTCCATATGGTTTGGCGCCCACAGGCTTGAGAATGGGCGGCCTTCGATCTGAACGAGGTTGAATTCTGCAGGATATGGAGGGCGCCGTAATTAAGCCCTGCCAAATAGTTCTCAAAAGTTCCAAACAGGCCCTAACGCGTTGTTTTGGCGTCATTCCCTGGGGGAGGGCGGCGCGCTTTTTTCCCGGTGAAACCGCCTCACACTTTTCCCGGAATTGCTCTATAGATGCGCCCTATGCAGGGATCGCGCTTTGCCTTTGGTCCGTTCGTGCTTGATCCGGGTGCGGGAACGCTGCTTCGGAACGACTATCCCGTTGCCGTCGGCTATCGCGGGCTGAAATTGCTTGCCGCGCTCGTCGGACGGCCCGGCGAAATCCTTGAGAAAGCCGAGCTGATGGACGCGGCGTGGCCGGGGACGGCGGTCGAGGAAGGCAACCTCACCGTCCAGATCGCGCAGTTGCGCAAGCTGCTTGGTTCGCCCGCCGATGGCGGCGAATGGATATCGACGGTTCCGCGCGTCGGCTACCGCTTCACGGGCGCCATCGAACAGCTTGATCGCGTGAAGCGAAAACCCTTGCCGCTGCCGGACAAACCATCGATAGCGGTGCTGCCTTTCGTCAATCTCAGCAACGACCCCGAGCAGGAGGCCTTCGCCGACGGGTTGACCGAAGATTTGATCACCGACCTGTCCAGGGCCCCGGGCCTGTTCGTCATCGCGCGCAACTCGACCTTTGCCTACAAGGGCAAGGCGATGGACGTGCGCGCGATCGCCGAGGAACTTGGCGTGCGCTACCTCCTGGAAGGCAGCGCCAGACGCGCCGCGGGGCGCGTGCGCATCAACGCCCAGCTGGTCGACGCGATAAGCGGCGAGCATCTGTGGGCCGAACGCTTCGATCGCGGCCTGGACGATATCTTTGCCGTTCAGGACGAGGCCACGGCCAAGATCGTGGAGGCGCTGCTCGGACGGCTGCGGGCGCCGCCGCCACGCAACCGGCCGACAAATCTCGAGGCCTACGATCTGTGCGTGCGGGCGCGCAAGCTGATCGACGAATCACCGCAGACGGCACGGGAAGCGCATCTGTTGCTGACGCGCGCGGTGTCCCTCGATCCGGACTACGCCGAGGCCCATCGCTGGCTTGCCATGAACCACTGGATGGGATGGGTGCATTGGGGCGAGCCGGTCGAACCCAACCGTCGCATCGCGCTGGACCTGGCGCGCAAGGCGGTGGCGATCGATCCCAACGATGCCGGCTGCCGTTGGGTGCTCGGCAATCTGCTCGCCTATGAACACAGTTTCGAAGAGTCGGATGCCGAATTCGCCAAAGCGTTCGAACTCGACCCGAACGAGGCCGACGCCTGGGCGACCTTGTCCGACATCGCGGTGCTGGCCGGAAAGGTCGAGGAAGGCCTCGAGCATATCCGCAAGGCGTTCCGGCTCAATCCCTATCCGGCAAGCTGGTACTATCTGACGCTCGGCGAGGCGCAATATGCGGCGCGCGACTACGAAGCCGCCGTCGAGACCTTGCGTCGGGAAGAGACCTACCGGACGAGCTCACGCCGCTTCCTGGCGGCGAGCCTGGCGCAACTCGGCCGGCTCGACGAGGCGCGCGCAGAAGTCGAATTATTCCTCATCGGCAACCCGCATTTCACGACCAGCTACTGGGTCTGGACGGAGCCATTCCGCGATACCGCGATGCGCGATCATTTCGTCGATGGTTTTCGCAAGGCCGGTCTTCCCTAAAGCGGTTCACCGTTTCATGGAAACGGCGAACCGCTCTACGCGCTCAGACTTTTCTTGGAATTGCTCCAGAGCGTTTCCGGACGGAGACCGTTTCACAATTTCCTGGAATTGCCCTGGTGATGCCCCGGCCAATCACGGCACCAGATCGATCGTCTCGGTCGTGTGTTCCACGCAGATGAAGCAGCAGGTGTCGCAAGGCTGGTCGTTGTCAGGCCCGACGCCGGCCGAGATCTTGTCATTGCCGTCGACCCAGGCACCATAGCAGATGCGCTCACCCTGATTGCAGGACAGCGGCACCGATTTCTGGGATTTCGGGTCGATCAGGAACACCTTGCCGTTGCCGGGCCAGACCGTCTCGCGGTCGCGGCTGAACAATTCGACCGCAACCGCTTCCTTGCGCAGGTTCTTGACGAAGAAGGCCATGTCGGCGGCCTCGGCCGAATTGGCGCAGGCCAGCGCCGCGAGCACGGCCACACGAAACAGCGTCACGGTCGGACCTCCCGAATCACCGCCGCAGAATCGCATGGCCGCCCATGCCTGTCGCTGGCTTTTGGAACTATTTCACGGAAGGACCTTCCGCCGCGATCTGCCGCCCAGCCGCGCTGGCCGGCCGGCTCGACGAGGCGCGCGGCTTTGCCGCCGCGATCCGCAGGACATTGCCGGACTACCGCGCCGACGATTTCATCGGCACGTTCCGCTTCGATGCGGACGCCGAGGCGCTGTCCCGGCAAGGCGCAAGGCGCATCGGGCTCAGCTGATTTCGCGCTTGCAGCCCCGTTAACGAAGTCGGAAGGAGTTGCTTAACAGTTCGCCTCTATGTGACCCCTCGGGGGGTCCATGGCAAAGTGAGTATGATGAGCGACAGCCCCGACAAGCGCAGCAACGAATGGCGCGCCATTCTTCATATACAGGCTCGTGTCGCCGTCCTGTTCGTTCCGGTGGTGGCCAGTCTGCTGCTCATAGCCGCGCTTGCCGGCAACGAACGCAGATCCGTTCCCGATGTCGACCGGACGGTCACCGGATCGGTGCGATAGGCGGCACAACAGCCGGCCGCGAACCCGTGTTGGGCGGACGTGCATGTCGAGGGCCGCCAACCATCCTGCGAGGCGCTCAGCGTGCGCTATTGGGCGCGTCATCCTTTGGCGCTAAGGTCATCCAATGGCAACATTGAGCGAATGGGCCCGGGCGATCAAGCGCGACGTGCATGCGCTCTACCTTGCCGCGCGCGATCCGCGAACGCCGTGGTACGCCAAGGCGCTTGCCGTGTGCGTCGCGGGCTACGCCTTGTCACCAATCGACCTGATTCCCGATTTCATCCCCGTGGTTGGATACCTCGACGATGCGATCCTGGTGCCCTTGGGCATCCTTGTCGTGGTCAAGATGATACCGACCGAGGTCATGGCAGAACACAGGCAGGCCGCCGCCCTTGCCGTCGACAGGCCGGTGAGCCGCGGCGCGGCGCTGATCATCGCCTGTATCTGGGTTGCTTCGGTGGCGCTGGCGGGATGGCTGGGGTATCGGTACTTCGTAGGCTGATCCTGAAGCCGAGTCCCGTCGCCTGGAAACAGCCCGATCGCGTTCGCGAACGCGTCCTTGAGCAGCGCCCGGCCCGGCTGCGTGGCACGGCGCCTCAATAAAAGCGCGGGATCGGACCATTCTGCGGCGTCGTGCGGTCGCCAAGGTCGAGAAAGACCTCGTCGACATAGCACCAGCCCCAGCCTTCCGGCGGATCGTAGCCCTCGATGACGGGATGGCTGGTGGCGTGAAAATGTTTGGTTGCGTGGCGGTTGGGCGAATCGTCGCAGCAGCCGACATGGCCGCAGGTGCGGCAGAGCCGCAGATGCACCCACCACGAGCCGCTCTTCAGGCATTCCTCGCAGCCGAGCGCGCTCGGCGTCACATCCTTGATCCCGGCCGCATGCCTGCATTCGTCCGCCATCACTCTCTCCTGAACTGTCTCTTCGTTGAAGCTTTTCCGAAAACCGACTTTTCGGGATCATGCTTTGAGGCGTGACGGCGGGCTGCCGTCCCGCGCGAGATAGGCATGCAAGGCGGCGACCACCTGGGCGCCCTCGCCGACGGCGGCCGCGACGCGCTTGACCGAGCCGCAACGCACATCGCCGATGGCAAATACGCCGCTGCGGCTGGTTTCCATCAGGCCATGTTGCGGTCCGAGTTCCGATCCGGTGCGGATGAAGCCCTTGGCATCCAGCGCCACATTGCATTGCGCCAGCCAGTCGGTGTTCGGGTCGGCGCCGATGAACAGGAAAAGGTGGCGGATCGGGCGTGTCGTCTCTTCGCCGCTGACGCGGTTGCGCCAGCGGACAGTGGCAAGATTGCCCTCCTCGCCCTCCAGCGCCTCGATTTCGGTCTCGGTCAGCACCTCGATGTTCGGCTGCGCCTTGATGCGCTCGACCAGGTAACGCGACATCGAGGCATCGAGGCTGCCGCCGCGCGCCAGCAGCGCCACCTTGCGCGCATGGCTGGCCAGATAGACCGCCGCCTGCCCGGCCGAATTGCCGGCGCCGACCAGCGCGACCTCCTGCCCGGCGCAAAGCCGGCCTTCGATCGGCGAGGCCCAATAGTGCACGGACGTGCCCTCGAACTGCGACAAATTGGCGACGTCGAGGCGGCGATAGCGCGCGCCGCTGGCGATCACCACGCTGCGCGTGCGCACCGTTTCGCCGTCGCCGACATCGAGCAGGTAGCCGGCGCCCGAATTGTCGGTCGCCGCGCTCAACAGCTTCGCCTCGTCCGGGATCACCATTTCGACGCCGAATTTCTGCGCCTGGTTGTAGGCGCGCGCCATCAGCGCCATGCCGGTGATGCCGGTGGGGAAGCCGAGATAGTTCTCGATGCGCGAAGAGGCGCCAGCCTGCCCGCCGAAGGCCCGGCAATCGAGCACGATGGTCGACAGCCCTTCGGAGGCCGCATAGACCGCCGCCGCCAGCCCCGCCGGCCCGGCGCCGACAATGGCGACATCATACAGCGTATCGGCATCGATCGGCCTGAGCAGGCCGATGCAGCGGGCGAGGTCTTTCTCGCTCGGATTCATCAGCAGCCTGCCGTTCGGGCACAACACGACAGGCAAATGGTGCGGATCGACATCGAAACGCTCGACCAGGGTTTTGGCGCACGGATCGCTGCCGGAATCGAGCACGCGGTGCGGCTGGCCGCTGCGGGCCAGGAAGCCCTGCAGCCGCAGCACGTCGACATTGCCGAGCGGTCCGATGATGATCGGCCCGCTGGTGGCGCTTTCCAGGAGCCCGACGCGGCGCAGGATCAGCGCCCGCATGATGCGCTCGCCGAGATTGGCCTCCTGCACCATCAGGTCGCGCACCCGCCGCGAGGGAATGACGAAGGCCTCGACCGGCTCGGCGGCCTCGGCATTGACCAATGAGGGACGGGCCGAAAGCTGCGCCAGCTCGCCGACGAAACTGCCCGGGCCATGGCTGACGATCGTCTCGCGCCGGCCAAGACCATCCTGGATGATATCAACCTTGCCCGACAGCACGACGATCAGGCCGGGCGCGACATCGCCAGCCTTGATGATGTGCTCGCCGGCCGCATAGGCGCTGGCCTCGCCGAAACGGCGCATGTGGTCGATGTCCGCCTCGCTCAGCGTGGGAAATGCCTGGTCGCGCCGGGCGCCGAAGATTGCAGTGCTGGATTGAGACATGCCGCAAGCGTAGCGAAGCCGCGACCCGGTTTGAAGTGGTTTGTTCGGCGCCTAGCCGCGAGGGCAGGTTTGGTTGACGGCCGTCGTCCCATTCGTGCCGGGATGACGACTGGAGGTTCAAGGATCGGTGCTGTCGACGGTGTCCGCGCCTGACAGCCAATTGTCAGCTGGATCGTGAGACATTGTTTCCGAATTGCCGCGAAGTCGATTCGCCGGCACGGGATTGAAGGTGAGACGAGCCAATGAAACAGATTGCCCTGTCGCTTTTCGTGATCGCGTCTTCGGGCGCCTATGTCTGGGACCAGGCAGGCAAGGGTCCTGCCGGCGACATGATCGACACGGCGGGTTCCGCCAATGCCGCCGAGGACAGTGTGGCGCAGCCCCCTGCTCCGGCCAGCCCCGTTCAAACTGATCCCACTCCAGCGCCTCCACCGCCATCGCCCGGGATCCGCCAGCAGAGTGCGCGGCTCGATCCTCCCGCGACCACGCCGACATCGGTCGGCGGCGAAACCACCGCCGCGATCTCCGCGCCCGCGCCAAAGCAGCAGCAGGCGACCAAGCCGCCGCTCTCAGCCAGCTCTCCGCAGCTTTCCCAAGCGCCCGCAGCCCAGCCAGAACAGGCGTCAGCTCAAACTGTCGCCGATGCCGCGCCGCGGACGGCGTCCTTCACCATAACCCCGGCCGTCTATATCCCGATTCCCCAGCCGAGACCGGATTATCCGCAAGCACACGCCCGGGTCTTCAAGGCCGCCATGAAGCTGGCTGTAAGCCCGGGCACCAAGCCGGCGGGGCACGGCTTTGCCGACGGTACCTACACCGGTCCTGCCGCCGATGCCTATTACGGCCTTATCCAGATTCAGGCTTCCATCCAGGGCGGCCGCCTCACGGCGCTCAAGGTGCTGAAATACCCGAATGACCGCCGCACCTCGATCAGCATCAACAGGCAGGCGCTGCCGATGCTGCGTGACGAGGCGATCCGTGCGCAGAGCGCCGATGTCGACATCATTTCGGGCGCCACGCTGACCAGCAGGGCCTTCATCCAGTCGCTTGGCGGCGCATTGAAGAAGGCATCGTCCTGATCCATGCGCGATACGAGGATCTTGATGGGCATGCCCATCACCGTCGACATCGCCGGTGCCTCGGGCGCGACACTTGTCGACACGGTCTTCGATTATTTCGAGCACATCGACCGCCGCTTCAGCACCTACCGGACCGACAGCGAGATTTCGACCATCAACCGGGGTGATCTTCCGATCCGCGACTGGAGCGCCGAAATGACGGAAGTGATGGCGCTTGCCGCACAGACGAAAAACCAGACGGACGGGTATTTCGACATCCGCAAGCCAGACGGATCGCTGGACCCGTCCGGCATCGTCAAGGGCTGGGCCATCCGCAATGCCGCCGGGATCGTTCGCCGGGCCGGCGTCGGCGATTTCTTCATCGAGGCGGGCGGCGACATCCAGTCCTGCGGCCGAAATGCTTCGGGTCTCGACTGGAGCGTCGGCATCCGCAATCCCTTCAATGCCGAAGAGGTCATCAAGATCGTCTATCCGCGAGGACACGGCGTCGCCACCTCCGGCACCTATGTGCGCGGGCAGCACATCTACAATCCGCTCGGGGCCGGCGATCCCATCACCGAAATCGTCAGCCTGACCGTCATCGGCTCGGATGTGTTCGAGGCCGACCGTTTCGCCACCGCCGCCTTCGCCATGGGCCGGCGGGGCATTCTCTTCCTCGAACAGGCGCCTGGCCTCGAAGGCTACGTCGTCGACAGCAACCGTCGGGCCACGCCGACGAGCGGCTTCGGAGCTTTTTGCCAGCCATGATCAAGACCATCGACCGGCTTCTCGACCATCAGACCATGTACCGGCTGGTCCTCTATTACCTGATCGCCCTGCTGGGCACGGCCGTCGTGCTCGGCTTCCTCAAGCTGGTGCCGCATGATCCGGTCATGCTCTCCTTCACGACGGGGCTGGTGCTGGCCGCCTGCTGGGTCACCAACAGGGTTTTTGCGGCCGTCTTCAAGGTTCCGGCCAACACCGAGTCCGTCTACATCACCGCCCTCATTCTGGCGCTCATCCTCGATCCGGTGGCCGCCACGGACCTCAAGGGGATATGCGCGGTGGTGTTCGCCTGCGTCTGGGCGATTTCATCCAAGTTCATCCTCGCCATCGGCGGGAAACACCTGTTCAATCCCGCGGCGCTGGGCGTGGCGCTGACCGCGCTGCTGCTCGACCAGCCGGCCAGCTGGTGGGTCGGCGGCAATTTGCCATTGCTTCCCGTCGTGCTTGTCGGCGGCCTCCTCATGGTGCGCAAGCTGCGCCGGCTCGATCTGGTCGCCACCTTCGGTGTCGTCGCGCTGACGACAATCCTGGCAACCACCGAGCCGTCGCAGTACGCCGCCGCGCTGACGGAGACGCTGGGCTCGTCGCCGCTGCTGTTCTTCGCCTTCGTGATGCTGACCGAGCCGCTGACGGCGCCGACCACACGGTGGCCGCGCATCGCCTTCGCCGCCATCGTCGGCTTCCTGTTCGCGCCAAACATCCATGTCGGCTCGTTCTATTTCACGCCGGAACTGGCGCTTCTGACCGGCAATCTGTTTGCCTACGCCGTGAGCCCAAGGGGACGCTTCGTGTTGACACTCGAGCGCATCGAGCAATCGGCGGTCGACAGCTATGATTTCATCTTCAGGTCACCGCGAAAGCTTGCCTTCCAGGCTGGACAGTATCTGGAATGGACACTTGGGCTCGACCGATCGGACAGTCGCGGCAACCGCCGCTATTTCACGGTGGCGTCGGCGCCCACGGAGCAATCCATACGGCTCGGGGTCAAGTTCTACCCGCAATCGAGCGCCTTCAAGCAAATGCTGGGCACAATGAAGCCGGGCAGCACGATCCACGCCTCCCAACTGGCCGGCGACTTCACCTTGCCGGCCAATCGCCAAACCAAGGTTGCCTTCCTGGCCGGCGGCATCGGCATCACGCCATTCCGCTCGATGCTGCAATATCTCATCGACAGCCGTGAAAGGCGGCCGATCGTCGTCCTCTACGGGGCCGAGACCCAGCAGGACATCGCCTATCGCGATGTGCTCGGCGCGGCGAGACGGGAACTGGGCATAAGGACGGTGCTTGCCGTGGCCCGGGGGGCCGAGCGGGGCCAGTATCCCGGCTATATCGACGCGCGCCTGGTGCGCCTGGCCATCCCCGATTATCTGGAGCGGACCTTCTACATTTCCGGCCCCCAGGCCATGGTCAAAGCGCTGCGCGATACGCTGCTGGGCATGGGTGTTCGCCGCTCGAAGATAAAGGTCGACTATTTCCCCGGCTTTGCCTGAGCGTCGATCAACCTTGCCGGGGGAGGGTGATGGTCACGACCAGGCCGGGGTCGGCGTTGGTCATCGTCAGCCGTCCGCCATAGGCTTCGACAATGTCCGCGACGATGGCCAGGCCCAGCCCGCTGCTGCCGCCCTTGCTGTCCAACTGCACCCCGCGTGACAGGGCGGATTCCCGGTCCGCGTCGGGGATACCCGGGCCGTCGTCGGCGACGGCGATGGACACCTCGCCGCCGGTTGCCCACGCCTTGACCCGGACCGAGGATCTTGCGAAGCGCGCCGCGTTCTCGACCAGATTGCCGAGGATTTCCGAAAGGTCGCCCTCGTCGACCGGCGCCATGAAATCCTCCGCGGCGTCGATCCGGAACGAGAGCTGCTTGCCGCCCGGCGTGCGCTTGATGACGGCGATGACGCCGGCCGCGGCTTCCCTGACGCGGCACGATGCCTTGCCGGAAACGCCGGGCGCCAGACGGGCGCGCGCGAGTTCGCGCTCGACATGACGTCGGATCGCTCCAGCGCTCTTCTCGATCTCGTCGGCCAGCTCGGTCTCGCCCTTGCCGCGCAGGGCCCGGATGTCGGCCGACAGCACCTGCAGTGGCGTCTTGAGGCCATGCGCCAGGTCGGTGGCGCGCGACCGGGCGCGTGCAAGGGCCTTCTCCTGTGCATCGAGGAGGCGGTTGATTTCGTCGGCGAGCGGCTGCACCTCGCTCGGCGCCGCCACGTCCAGTCGTGCCGTCCGCTGCGCGATCACGTTTCGAACGGCGACCCGCAGGCTTTCCAGCGGCGCGAGGCCAACGGTGATCTGGACGAAGAAGGCCACCATGAGGGCGGCGGCGAGCAGGAGGAGCGCCGGGACGAGATCGCGTACATATTCGCGCACCGACACTGTGACGCTGCCATGATCTTCCGCCACGATGGCGCGAAACGACCGGCCGTCGGCATCGGTTATGGTGCGCACGACGGCCACGGTGAGTTCGCCGCCAGGCCCCTTGAGCTCCTCGATCGTTCTCAGTTCGCCGCTCGCGCCCTGGTCGGGCAACGCAAGCGTTGCGTCCCACAACGAACGCGAGCGAACCAGACCATGGCTGGCCAGGTCTTCCACCTGCCAGTAATGACCCGACAATGGATTGGTGAAGCGAGGGTCCGTCAGGTCCGGGGCGACCGAAAGCTGGCCGTTGGCCGCGAAGCTGGTCGCGCCGATCAGTTCATTGAGATCGGCGGTCAGTTCGCCGACGATACGCCTCTCGACATTCAGCTCGAACAGATAGCGCAGCCCGACCCCGGCAATGGCCAGGGCGACGAGAATCGAAATGGTGGCCGCCGACCAGAGCCTGAAGCGGATCGAATTGCCCATCAGGACGGCTCGTCGGGGACGAAATATCCGAACCCGCGCCGAGTCTCGATGACGTCGTTGCCGAGCTTGCGGCGCAGGCGCGCGACAATGACCTCGATTGTGTTCGGATCGCGATCATTGCCGGAATCGTAGAGATGCTCGGCGAGTTCGGTCGGCGCCACCACGCGCCCGGCATGATGCATCAGGAACGCCATCAGCCGGTATTCCAGCGGCGACAATGCGACGGCAACGCCGCGCAGCGAAATGCGCATCTGGCGCGTGTCGAGGAGCAGCGGTCCGGATTTCAGCACCGGCGCCGCCTGGCCTGTCGAACGGCGAAGGATCGCGCGCAGCCGCGCCAGCAGTTCGTCCATTTCGAACGGCTTGGGCAGATAGTCGTCGGCGCCCGCATTGATGCCTTCGACGCGCTCGGTCCAAAGGCCCCGTGCCGTCAGGATCAGGACGGGAAAGCGGCGCGTGTTGGCCCGCCAGCGCTTCAGCACGGTCAGGCCATCGAGTTTCGGCAATCCGAGATCGAGGATCGCCGCGTCGTAATTCTCGACGTCGCCCGCGAACCAGGCGGCCTCTCCGTCGCGCACGGTATCGACGGCCATCCCCGCGGCCTTGAGCACCGCCGCGATGTCGCTGGCGATGCGCGGCTCGTCTTCGGCAAGCAGTATCTTCATCAGTCACCGCCCCTGCCGCGCATCAGCACGCCGGCGCCGGCATCGACATCAACGATCCTGCGGCGTCCGTCAGGGGCGACGACCTGGAAGCGATAAACCCAGCGGTCGCCGATCCGGATGAAATCGACGGCCACGATGTCGCCGGGTGCATCGGCGTGAACCACGCCAAGGATATTGGCCAGGCCCTTTATTTCGCCACGCTCGTAAAGGTCCCGCGCCCGGTCGTGATCGCCATCGTCATCCTCGTCCGCGCGGGCGTGGACCGGTCGAAGCAGGACAAGCCCGACCAGGCTCGCCGTCGCCAGATGTTTCAGCATCGGTTTCATCCGAGGGCCATGCAGCAGACCTTGTGTTTCAATCCGGCTCGTCACCTGGCCTTGTCTCCTGGTCCGCAAACACGGCAAAGGGCATCGCCCGCCGACGTTGCCTTGCAATCAGGGGCCAGTTGTCCCCGGCAGCATACGCTTGAGCACGTCGTCCCCGCGGATATAGTGATGCCAGAGCGCAGCCGCCGCGTGCAGACCGGCAACGATCAGGATCAGATTGGCGCAGAGGCTGTGCAATTCCCTTATGGTTCGGGCCGTGGCGCTGTCCGCGGAGACCGGAGCCGGGATGGTGAAGAGGCCGAAGAAACTCAAGGCGTCGCCCCTGTACCAGGTCACCAGGATGCCAAGAACCGGAATGGCGACAAGCAGCCCGTAAAGCACGAGATGCGCGACCTTGGCCACCCATCGTTCCAGCTCCGACATGTCCCGCGGCAGCCCCGGGGTTCCCAAGATCAGGCGCAGGCCAATGCGGATGACGACCAGCGCCAACAGCAGCATCCCGAACGAGATGTGGAACCACCAGACGAGTGCCCGGCCGGGGTCGTTGCGTGGAAAGATATCCGCGACATAAGTCAGGCCGTAAAGGCCGATAACCAGCAGAAACACGGCCCAATGAATGGCCTTCTGTGCGCTTGTGTAGGTAGGGTTCATGCAAGGCCATCCAATTTTGAATGTTTCTAAACTAGCCGCGATCATGTCAAAGCTTTGTCGGGTCGGTCCCTTCGACGGCAATCGAGGGGGCCGTGACGGTTGGCCCGACGAGAGCGGTTGTGGAACCGGGCATTGACGATCGCGACCCGGCGAGACATTGGCTGGAGGAACCTGTCAGTTCGCTGACAGTCGGGCACCGGACAACGCCGATATGCCGGACAAAGAAAAAGCCCGGACGAACCGGGCTTTTTCTTTGGGTCTCTGAACCATCGAACGGTTCGAAACGGGAATTTGGTGCCCAGAAGAGGACTCGAACCTCCACTCCTTGCGGAACACGGACCTGAACCGTGCGCGTCTACCAATTCCGCCATCTGGGCTGGTGCGGGCTCATGTAAGCGGGCAAGCGATTGCTGTCAACGCGCTTTTTGGACCATGCCGCCGAAAGCTGGAAACACAGCTTTGGCAAAGCGCCATGTTCCAGCCGAGGCTGGACTTCCGCTTGCCGGCTCAGCAAGCCTCAGCCTTCAAGCACTTCCTTCGACGCCACGGTCGAATCGGCGTTCAGCTGGTAGATGACCGGCACGCCGGTGCCGAGTTCCAGCTTGACGATCTCCTCGCCAGACTTGCCGTCCAGCGCCATGATCAGCGCGCGCAGCGAGTTGCCGTGCGCGGCGACCAGCACCGTGCCGCCGCGCAGCACGTGCGGCTGCAGGTCGTGCAAATAGTAAGGCCAGACTCGGGCGCCGGTGTCCTTCAGGCTTTCGCCGCCTGGCGGCGGCACGTCGTAGGAGCGGCGCCAGACATGCACCTGCTCCTCGCCCCATTTCTTGCGGGCATCGTCCTTGTTGAGGCCGGAAAGGTCGCCATAGTCGCGCTCGTTGAGCGCCTGGTCGCGGATGGTCTTGAGATCGCTCTGGCCAACGGCGTCGAGAATATGCTGGCAGGTCTTTTGCGCCCGGCTCAGCGCCGAGGTGAAAGCGATGTCGAACTTCATGCCGCGCGCCTTGAGTTTTTGCCCGGCGGCCTTGGCCTCGGCGTGACCCTGCTCGGTCAGGTCGACGTCACGCCAGCCGGTGAACAGGTTTTTCAAATTCCATTCGCTCTGGCCATGGCGCACGAGCACGAGGGTTCTCGACATGTTTGCTCCTTCAGATTGGCAAAATTGGCAGATTGGCCGCTTCAGCTCAGGCCGAGCACGTCCCGCATCGAATAGAGTCCTGGCTTCTTGCCACGGGCCCACAGCGCCGCCTTGACGGCGCCGCGCGCGAAGATGGCGCGGTCCTCGGCATGGTGGGACAGCGTGATGCGCTCGCCGGTGCCGGCGAGGATGACGCTGTGGTCGCCGACCACCGAACCGCCGCGCAGCGTGGCGAAGCCGATGGACCCGCTCTTTCGCACGCCCGTATGGCCGTCGCGTGAACGCACGTCATTGCCGGCGAGCGCAATGCCGCGCCCGGCGGCGGCGGCCTCGCCGAGCAGCAATGCCGTGCCCGAAGGCGCGTCGACCTTGTGCTTGTGGTGCATTTCCAAAATCTCGATGTCGAAATCGTCGGCGTCGAGCGCGCGTGCCGCCTGTTCGACCAGCACCGCCAGGAGATTGACGCCGAGGCTCATATTGCCCGACTTGACGATCGTCGCGTGGCGCGCCGCGGCCGCGATCCTCGCATTGTCGTCGGCCGAACAGCCGGTGGTGCCGATGACGTGGACGATGCGCGCCTGCGCCGCGTAGCCGGCGAATTCGACCGATGAGCCCGGCGTGGTGAAGTCGAGCACGCCGTCGGCCTTGGCGAAAACCGGCAGCGGATCATCGCCGATCGGCACGTTGATGATGCCTATGCCTGCGAGCTCGCCGGCATCCTTGCCGAGATGGGGCGAATCCGCGCGCTCGACCGCGCCGATGACGCGGGCGCCCGGAATGGTGTGGATGGCGCGGATCAGCGTCTGGCCCATGCGGCCGGCTGCCCCCACCACCACAAGGCCCATATCGCCTTGATCGTTCATGTGCTCCTCACCGCCGTCTTTCTCGCACGCGTGGCCCGGACCGGAGTTTGGATCGGCTTGCTGTCATCGACAAGCCCCAGACCCTTCTTGCCCTGCACCCTGTGGAACCGTGCATAGACACTGTGCGGATCTGCCATCAGCGCGGCATGCGTGCCTTCCTCGACCACCCGGCCCTGTTCCATGACGACGATGTGGTCGGCATTGACCACCGTCGACAGGCGGTGGGCGATGACGATGGTGGTGCGTCCTTCCATGACATGGGTCAGCGCTTCCTGGACGCGGGCCTCCGCCTCGTTGTCGAGCGCCGAGGTCGCCTCGTCGAGCAGCAGGATCGGCGCCTGGCGCACGATGGCGCGGGCGATCGAGACGCGCTGGCGCTGGCCGCCGGACAGCGTCGCCCCGTTCTCGCCGACCGGCGTGTCGTAGCCTTGCGGCTGCTGGCGGATGAACTCGTCGGCCGCTGCCTGGCTTGCCGCGCGCTCGATCTCGGCGTCGGTGGCCGACATGCGGCCATAGCGGATGTTGTCGCGGATCGTGCCTTCGAACAGATAGGGCGACTGCGAGACATAGGCGATCGAGCCGCGCAGCGACTGTTTGGTCACCTTGGAAATGTCCTGGCCATCGACCTCGATGGTGCCGGACTCGACGTCGTAGAAACGCTGCAGTAGCGCCACCAGCGTCGTCTTGCCGGCGCCCGAGGCGCCGACAATGGCGGTCATCTTGCCGGCGGCGGCGACGAAGCTCAGCTCCTGCAGCACCGGCGTCTCCTCGACATAGCGGAAGGACACGTTGTTGAAGCGCACTTCACCCGACGTGAAGTGTGCCTCGACGGCATCCGGCGCGTCGCCCTGTTGCGGCTCGAGGTCGAGCAGTTCGTAGATCATGCGGGCATTGACCAGCGCGCGCTCCATGCCGACCTGCATGCGCGCCAGGCGCCGTGCCGGATCGTAGGCCAGGATCAGCGCGGTGATGAAGGAAAACACCGCGCCCGGCGGCTGGCCGAGAACGAGTGCCCGGTAACCGGAATAGGCGATGACGGAGGTGACGGCGAGGCCGGCCAGCATGTCGGAAATCGGCGCCAGCCGCTCCGAGACGCGGGCGATCTTGTTCGACCGCTGTTCGGCCGTGTCGGCCAAGGCGCCGATGCGGGCCGCCAGCTGTTCCTCCATGGTGAAGGCCTTGACGATGGCGATGCCTTGCGTGGCTTCCTGGACAGCGCCGATCAGCCGGGAATTGATCAGCACGGATTCCCGCGTGATACGCCGCACCCGACGCGTCAGGTGGACGACCGCCCAGATCAGCGGCGGTCCGATCAGCAGCGAACTCAGCGATAGAACCGGATCCTGGTAGATCATGATGCCGACAAGGCCGACCAGGGTCACCGCGTCGCGGGTGATGGATGTCAGCGTGATCGACAAGAGGTCACGGATGCCGCCGACATTCTCGTTGACCTGCGCCGCCAGCCGGCCGGAGCGCGTATCGTTGAAGAAGCCGACGCCGAGCTTCATCAGATGGTCGAAGATGCGTTTCTGGTAGCGCGCCACCAGATTGTTGCCGATCGTGGCCAGCGCCACCGCCTGGCCGTAGCCGGCGAAGCCGCGCACCAGGAAGGCCCCCATGATCCCGGCGCAAATCCACACGACCAGGTCGCCGCGCCGTTCGTAGAAGATCTGGTTGACGATCGGGCTCATGATCCAGGCCGTGAAGGCGGTCGTGCCCGACACCAGCAGCATGCAGGAGACGGCGACGACATAGGACCAGCGATGATCGCGGCCGTTTTCGGAGAGGATGCGGCGCAGCACGGCGTTGACTTCGCCAACGCTGGCTTTCTGCTTGTTTGGAGCTTGAAGTGTCAAATCGGGAGCTTCGTGGGTTTTTCGCCTGGGACCGGGCTGCAATTCGGCACTCCTCTTAGCGCCATGCGGTCGGCTTGCCTATGCCCGCGGCTGATTAACTTCGTCGCGGGCGCCCCGACGATTCGCGCTGGGGGTTCAGGCCTGCCAGCGCCGGCCGGCCGTCTGGACGCCGAACAGCGACGGGTTCCTGGCATAGGCGGCAAGGCCGAGAAGGGCGGCCAGCGGATGGGTGATGACATAGACGGGCATGGTGCGCATCAGCGCGCTGTGCGGCGCCTTGTCCTCGAAGGCGGCACGGAAATTGCCCTCCTTCAGCGCCGGCACGATCTTCTGCGCGATGCCGCCGGTCAAAAACACGCCGCCACGGCTCATGAACACCAGGGCAAGATCGCCGGCGGTGCGCCCAAGGCAGGTGACGAAGGTCTCCAGCGCTTCCTGCGCCACCGGATCGGTCTTGGCCAGCGCCGCGCCGGTGATCTCGGCCGGCGTGGTGAAGGGCGCCGGCTTGCCGTCCGCCTTGGCGACAGCCCGGTAGACGTTGACGAGGCCGCGCCCGCACAGGATCTGTTCGCCGGAAATGCGGCCCTCGAGCTTCTCTATATGCGGAAACACCTCGAAATCGCGCGGCGTGCGCGGGCCGATGTCCATATGGCCGCCTTCGCCGGGCACCGGGATCCAGTGGTGTAGCGCATAGACCAGCCCGGCGACGCCGAGACCGGTTCCAGGCCCGAGCACGACGCGGCCGGCATTAGGCTCAGGCGTGCCGCCGCCGATCTTTTCCATATGCTCTTCGCCGAGCGCCACGACGGCCAGCGCCTGCGCCTCGAAATCGTTGAGCACGACGATGTCGCTCAAGCCGACATTGGCGAACATCTGCCTCGGCTTGACGACCCATGGGCAATTGGTGAGCTCGATCTCGTCGCCGTCGACCGGGCCGGCCACCGCCAGCACCGCCGAATTGGGGCGGACCGACGAGCGGTCGAGCACCGCCGCCTGGATTGCCTCATCGATCGTGTTGAAATTGGCGGTCTGGACGATCTGCGGCTCGGTCGGCTCGGAATTGGCGTCAAGCACGATCGAAAAGCGCGCATTGGTGCCGCCAATGTCGCCGATCAGGATCGGAAACCGCAACGACGTGTCGGTATCGCTTACGCTTGGCATGCTCTCGTCCGTCTCCGGCGCCCCCTGACGGCGTCTCGCCGTTCCTCCGTTGACTAGCGCATGGGTTTGAAAAGGGAAACGGTTTTCGAACCCGTCCGTGCGCAGAGAGGGGTTCTGCGGCCAAACGGCCACTATTTCCCGAAAACAGCTGGCTAAACCGATTGAGCCGGCCGGTGGCGCGGAGGCAATCAGTTCGCGGGCGGCCGTGGCCGTGGCACCGGCGCGCCCATCCTGGGCGTCGCGGCGAAAGCATTTGCCGCGCCTGGCAAATCGCCGCTGCCACCGGCCGCGACGGCAGGCTGCGATGGCACCTCCGGTTCGGGTGCGGCGACCGCGACCGGCACGGCGCCGCCATGATAGGTCGCCGCCTCGGCCGAATCCGGGCTCGGCGCGTCGAGCACGGCGCGGCATTCCTTGGGAAGGTTGGCCATCGTCATCACGTCACGGGCCTTCGGCGCGTCCGGGTTCTTGTTCGGCCGCCATGGTTCTTCGGTGAACCACCAGGCCAGCGGCTTGCCGCAGCCGTCATCATCCGGCGTCGCCTCCTGCGCCTTGCAGTCGGGCGAGCCCGGCTGGCAGCCGATGCGCATATGGAAATGATAGTCGTGGCCCCAGAACGGCCGGATCTTGCGCAGCCAGCTGCGGTCGCCCTTGACGGTGTCGCAGAGCTTTTTCTTGATCCCCGGATTGACCAGGATGCGTTCCACCTCGGTGTAGCTCGCCGCCCGCTTCAGAAGCGCGGTGTGCTGCGGCGTCCACAGCGCGTCCTTCACCAGATGTGTCTTCTCGTCGACCATCAAGGTGGCGCTCATCGATTCGCGCTGCGCCCTGGTCATGGCGCGGTCAGGCATCGGTGTCAGCCAGATGTCGGCATCGAGCCCGATCTGGTGCGAGGCATGGCCTGTCATCATGGGGCCGCCGCGCGGCTGCGAAATGTCGCCGATCAGAAGGCCCGGCCAGCCGTCGGCAGCGGCGTCGCGCGACAGTTTCTCGATGAGCGCGATCATTGCCGGGTGGCCCCAGCGGCGGTTGCGCGAGGGCCGCATGACCTGCCAGGTCGGGCCGTCCATGGGGATGGCGACACCACCGGCGAAGCAGCCCTTGGAGTAGAAGCCGAAGGATTGCGGGGTGGTCGCGGTCGGCAATTTTTCGGCGCCGAACAGGTCTTTTGCCCGTTCCTCGGCCGCCGCGGGCTGCGCGGCCAGAACGAACAGGCCAAGTGCTGCCGCCAGCAGTGATTTCTTGGCCACAACCGGCCGTGACGCTGTCTTCATGAAACCGGATCCCACCGCATCCCAAGGCCGAATCATAGCACGCAACGCAGCCTGCTTCGATCGCCCTAACCCTTGGCGCAATTCCTGAGGAAAAACCGTTTCACGCCTTTCCTGGAATTGCTTAGCCCTTCATCGGGCTGCGCGCTTCGCCGTCGCGCCAGTCGCCGCTTGCCCACATATGGTCGAAGGCGGCGCGGTAGTCGGGAAAGCGAAAGCGATAGCCCGTCGCCTTGATCGCCGCATTGGCGACACGCTTGTTCTCGCCATAGAAGGACCGCGCCATGGGCGAAAGTTGGGCGGTGTCGAATGGAATTTCCGGCGGCGGCGCGACGCCCATCAGCGACGCGGCATAGGCAACGACATCCTGCGGCGGCGCCGGCTCATCATCGGTGATGTTGAAGATCCCGCCCTTGTTGTCCTCGATGAGTTGCCACAACGCCCCGGCAATATCGTCGCAATGGATGCGGTTGAACACCTGATCGGGCTTGACCAGCCGCCGCGCGGTGCCGTTTTCCAGATTGACCAGCGCATTGCGGCCAGGACCATAAATGCCGGACAGGCGCAGGATCGCCACCGGCTTGCCGATTTCCCCGCCGAGCTTCAGCCAAGCCTGCTCAGCCTCGACCCGCATGACGGAGCGTTTCGACACCGGCCGGCATGCGGCCGTTTCGTCGACCCAGGCGCCGCCATGGTCGCCATAGACGCCGACGGTCGAGAGATAGCCGATCCATTCGAGCGCCGGCATCCCCGCGATCGCCTCCCGGGCGGCATTCAAGACGGGGTCGCCGGCCTCTTCCGGGGCGACCGAAATCACCAGATGGGTTGTTTTTTGCAGCGCTTCGCCGATTTCGCCGGTCAACGCGCCATCGAACAGCAGCGGCGCGATGCCGGCCTGGCGCAGGGCCGCGAATTTTTCATTGGACCGCGTCGTGCCAAGGATCGCGGCGGCATCCCTGTTGGCGCGGGCAAAGGCCTTGCCGGAGTAACCGGCGCCGAAGATGAAGATCTGCTTTTCACTCATGCATGCGCCCCGTCTGGCCGCGCCAGGCGCCATTCCTCGCGCACCGCCGCATCGTTCTCGGTTTTCAGACCGGTCGCGGCCCGCTCGGCATATTCGGCGTCAGGCACCAGCCGCGCCAGCGCCCATATTGCCGCGCCCCGCACCAACGGCGAGGGATCGCTAAGCAGCGCGCGCACAGGGACTGCGAGCGCGGCATCGCCGGAATTGCCGGCGGCGATCAGCACGTTGCGGATGAAGCGGTCGCGGCCGATGCGCTTGATCGGCGAGCCGGAGAAGAAGGCGCGGAAGGCCGCGTCGTCCAGTTCGAGCAGGTCGGCGAGCGGCGGCTCGCGCAGATCGTTGCGCGCGGCGAGTTTTGCTTCCGACGCGGCGCGGGCGAACTTGTTCCACGGGCAGGCGGCCAGGCAATCGTCGCAGCCATAGATGCGGTTGCCGATCTTTTCGCGGAATTCGTGCGGGATCGGCCCCTTGTTCTCGATGGTGAGGTAGGAAATGCAGCGCCGCGCATCGAGCCGGTAGGGCGCCGGGAAAGCATCGGTCGGGCAGGCGTCGAGGCAGGCGCGGCAGGAGCCGCAATGGTCGATCTCGGGGCGGTCGGTGACCAATTCGGCCGTGGTGAAGATGGTGCCGAGGAACAGCCAGGAGCCGTGCTCGCGGCTGACCAGATTGGTGTGTTTTCCCTGCCAGCCGAGACCGGCGGCTTGCGCCAGTGGCTTTTCCATCACCGGCGCGGTGTCGACGAACACCTTAACGTCGCCGCCGGCGCGCGCGACGATCTTGCCGGCGATTTCCTTCAGCCGGCCTTTCATCACATCATGATAATCTCGGTTCTGCGCATAGACCGAGATTGCGCCCCGGTCATGCCTGGCCTGTAGCACACGCGGATCATGGTCCGGCCCATAGTTCATCGCCAGCACGACGATCGAGCGCACGTCAGGCCAAAGCGCGGAAGGTTCGCTGCGCCTTGCAATCGTCTCGGCGATCCAGTCCATCGAACCGTGAAAGCCGTCGGCAATGAATTCGGCCAGGCGGGCCGGAGCCAGCGGGATCGCGTCGGGGGTGGTGACGGCAATGGCATCGAAGCCGGCGCGCTGCGCCTCCGCGTCGATCAGCGCGCGCAGTTTTGTGGCGTCAGAAATCGAGGTCCGCATAGTGTGACACCGGCGACAGGCCGCGCACGCGGTCGGTCAAGAGCGGCCGGAAGGAGGGCCGCGACTTCACCCGCGTGTACCATTCGCGCGCCGCGGCATGTTCGCGCCAGTCGATCTCGCCGAGATAGTCGAGCACCGACAACGTCGCGGCGGCGGCGAGATCGGCATAGGTGACCCGGCCGCCGGCCAGCCAATGGCGGGTGCCGGCCAACCAGTTGGTGTATTTCATGTGCTGGCGGATGTTGGCGCGCGCCGCACGGATCGCGCCCGAATCGGGCGAACCGCCACCGGCGGTTTCCGGCATGATCGGCTTCAGCACGCGTTCGCGCACCAGATGGCGGGTGACTTCGCTTTCGGCCTTGTTGAGGTACCAGTCGATCAGCCGGCGGATTTCGGCGCGCTGCATCGGGTCTTCGGCGAACAGCCGCTTGTCGCGCTTGAGCACACCGCGGGTCTCGTCGAGATATTCCGAGATGACCGTCGCGCCGACGATCGGCACGTCGCCTTCGGCGAGCAGGATCGGCAGCGTGCCGGCCGGGTTCAGCGCCAGAAACTCCTTGCGCCGCGTCCACGGCTTTTCCTCGATCAGCGCCAGCTCCTCGCCATACTCGCCGAAAGCAAGGCGGACGAAGCGGCAGGTGGCGAACATGGGATGATGGAAAAGCGTCAGCATGGTTCCGCGATGATAAAGCGCACTGGTGCGGTGGATTTGAAGTTCCTGCCCCCCTCAATGGCATCAGCGTTCAGGAACTTCAAATCCAAACCGCACTAGAACTTAAAGTCACAGTGTGGCTCAGAATCCGGAATTCGCGCATCGCGCTACTCCCAGGTGAGGCGAATTCCGGATTGCACACTGGCGAATCGCCGGGCGCACCGGTAAGTCTTGGCCGCCCGGTTAGCGGGCCGTCAGGGTGTTGCGACCTATAGGGGGACTTCAACGCCATGACAAGCAAGCCGTTCAGTTAGCCGTCGCGCAAAGCCGAGGTAGCCATGGAAAGCCAGACCATCGTCGAAGCCCTGCTGCTCGGCCTGCTGGAGGGCCTGACCGAGTTCATACCGGTGTCCTCGACCGGCCATATCCTGCTTGCCGGCCATTTCCTCGGCTTCAATTCAACCGGCAAGGCCTTCGAGATCCTGATCCAGCTCGGCGCCATCCTGGCGATCCTGAGCGTCTATTTCCGCCGCCTGTGGCAGATGCTGCTCGACCTGCCGCATGACCGGCTGACGCGGCATTTCGTCATCGGCATCCTGATCGCTTTCCTGCCGGCGGCGGTCATCGGCGCGCTGGCGCATGATTTCATCAAGACGGTGCTGTTCGAATCGCCAAGGCTCATCTGCATCATGCTGATCATCGGCGGCGTCGTGCTGCTGGCGGTGGACCGCATGAACCTGAAACCGGTCTATCGCGATGTGGAGCGCTTCCCGACCAGGCTTTACCTGCAGATCGGCCTGTTCCAGTGCCTGTCGCTGATCCCCGGCACGTCACGCTCGGGTTCGACCATCGTCGGCGCGCTGCTTCTGGGCGTCGACAAGCGGGCGGCGGCGGAATTTTCCTTCTTCCTGGCGATCCCGACCATGGTCGGCGCCTTCGCCTTCGACCTGTTCAAGAACCGCAACGTGCTGACCTCCGCCGACCTGCCGATCATCGCCATCGGTTTCGTCGCCGCCTTCGTCGCGGCGCTCATCGTGGTGCGCTTCCTGCTCGACTACGTCTCGCGCAACGGCTACGCGCTGTTCGGCTGGTGGCGGCTGGTGGTGGGTATCGTCGGGCTGGTCGCATTGCTGATCTGGGGGTGAGGAGTGGTCCGCGAGGCGGACGGAAAGCCAATTGCTTGGCTTTCCGAACGACGAACGCCCTGAGCCAGCGAAGGGCGAGCAACGCTTGAGACTCGAACAACCTCCTCGACTTCGTCATCCACGGGCGGAGCAAGGAGCGCCTCCCCTCTAATTCCGCCCATAAAACGCATTCTCGACATGCACCGGCCAGCGCCAGGGCAGCACGGCGACCATGTCGAAGCGCATCGACAATCTGCCGTAATCCGCCTGCCGCGAGAGCCAGATGTCGGCGGCGGCCTCGATGCGGCGCTCCGATTCGTGGCCGATCGCTTCCATGGCTTCCATCAGCGAACGCCGAGCCTTGACCTCGACGAACAGCACGAGATCGCCTCGCCGCGCGATCAGGTCGATCTCGCCGAAGCGGGTGCGATGGCGGCGCGCGAGGATGCGGTAGCCCTTCAGCATCAGCGCGGCAGCCGCCAGCCACTCGCCGCGATGGCCGCGCCGATAGGCTTTCCGGCGGTTGGCGCTCGGGCGCTCAGCCACCGTCGCCTTCTCCTGAGGTGTCCTTGAGTTCCAGCAGCCGCCGGTAAAGCGCCTGTTTCTGGCCGCCGGTCATCTTCGCGGCCTCCGCCGCCGCTTTGGAGGCCGGCATTTCGGCGGCGAGCGACAAAAGCAGGCGGTCAATGTCTTCGGGCTCGTCCGCCTTGGCCTCGGCGGGGCCGATGCAGACGACGATCTCGCCCTTCGGCGTGTCGGCGGCCGCATAGTGGTCGGCCAGCGCCCGCAGCGTGCCGGTGCGCATTTCCTCGAAGGTCTTGGTCAATTCGCGGCCGATTGCGGCTTTGCGCTCGCCGCCGAGCGCCTCGACCATGGCGCCGAGCGATTCGGCCAACCGGCGCGGCGATTCGAAGAAGATCAGCGTCGCCGGCACCGCCTTCAGTGCCTCCAGCCGCGTCAGCCGCTGCCCAGTCTTCACCGGCAAAAAGCCGGCGAACAGGAAAGCGTCGGACGGCAGGCCTGACGCGGTGAGCGCGGCCAGTGGCGCCGACGGACCGGGGATCGGCACGACGCGAATGCTTTGGTCGATTGCTTCGCCGACCAGCCGGTAGCCGGGATCGGAGACGAGCGGCGTGCCGGCATCGGAAATCAGCGCCACGCTCTGGCCGGCCTGAAGCGCCGCGATCAGCTTCGGCCCGGCCTCGCCGGCATTGTGCTCGTGATAGGCCGTGGTGCGGCGGCGGATGCCGTAGCGGTCGAGCAGCACGCGCGACACCCTGGTGTCCTCGCAGGCGACGATGTCGGCGGCGGCCAGCGTCTCCAGCGCGCGCAGCGTGATGTCGGCGAGATTGCCGATCGGCGTCGCCACCAGATAGAGCGCCGGCTCGAGCGGCCGGGCGGGAAATTCGGCCTGCCCGACCACATAGATGCGCTTGCCCGTCTCGTCGGTCACTGATGCCGTCTCCATTCAGCCCTGTTGGCCTGCCAAATCTTGTTTGGCATGGCTGGCGCAGGCTTGCAAAAGCTCACGCCGATGTAAGGTGATCGCCATGCCTTCGCCACAGTAGGGAACCAAACCGGCATTGGCAGATTTAGCCCCTGATTCCTAAAGGGAGGACAGGATGGACAGCCTGAAGATACAGGACGCTTTCGAGCCTTACTATGCCGGCCGCAAGCGCGTTGCCGCCGCCAGGGACAAGCGCCTGCCTGCCAAGACCGACACCAGCCTGACCGAGCGGGCGACAACCGCCCTGCCGACGAATGTCAGGCTTTCCGACAACCAACCAGACAGCACGACGGAGCACTGACCGGACGATGCCCAATCGCTTCGATATCTTCATCACCCGTCTTGAAACGAAAAGCGCCAGGGAAGGCGTGCCGCCACATCCGATGAACGACCAGCACAGCGTTCGCCGCGAAAAGGCCGACGCCAAACCGGCCCGCAACGGAGAGGCGCATGCCGAGAAGGATCGCGGCAAGCGCCGTTTCAAGCACGACGCCTGACCACTGCGATCTCTGGCCGCGACTGCTCTCGCTTCGTTATAGCGGGCGGAGCCACGCGGCATGGACCCGGGGATGACTGGTTCACCCCAGATAGCGTGAAACGCGCGCCTTCAGAAGGTCAATCAGCTCGAGATCCATGAATTCATAATTATCCGGTATATCGAGGCAGATGACCCGGGCCTGCTTCAGGCTGGCCTTGAATTTCTTCTGCAGTTTCGTGCGGTGCACCTTTTCCATGACGAAGATGATGTCGGCCCAGGCGACCAGCTCATGCGTCAGCGGCGTATCCGCGTCATGATTGGTCCCCGCCGAGGCGACCTCGATATCCCCGCGCTTTGAAAACACCTGCTCGGCGGTCGGGCTGCGCAAACGGTTCTGGCTGCAGACGAAGAGGACGTTTTTCAACAGTTATTGGCTTCCTGATTCAGCGGGCCTGCGGCTGCGGCACTACTCATCGAACATTTCGCGTATCGACTTGGTCAGCGGTATGTACTGGTCAAGCGTCAGTCCATGGAGTTCAAACTCCACCGCGTGCTCGCGCGGCAGTGCCCTTAGATTTATGCCGACATAGGCAAGAAAGCCCCGAACCACATCGAACTCAGTCATGCCTGAGGGCCTGTGCCTCGATATAACCTTCTGATTTTTGATAATTACGGCATCGGCTTGGTAGAAATCCTCGTCGGCCTGTGGCTTCGAAATTTCGGTCAATCCAAACTCGAAGACATCATCAGTGTTCACCGTGCGCAGCGTCTCATGGATCAGATACTTCATGTCGCACCCACATCGGAAACGGCGTAATGGTTTTCAGCCAAACCCACAGCATCTTTGCCTGAGCAGAAAACTACCTTTTGGCCTAGCGCGCCAGATCCGCCACCACGGCGTCGAGCACGATCATGCCGGCGGGCGTGGCGCGCAGGCGCGCATTGCCGATCGGCGCCACCAGCCCCTCGCCCTGCAGCACCGACAGCCGCGCGCTCGACAGGCCGCGGCCGGAAAACGCCTCGTAGCGCGAGAGGTCGATGCCCTCGGCCAGCCTCAGCCCCATCAGCAGGAATTCGTCGGCCTCTTCCGAGCGCGTCAGGATCTCGCCGCCGGTGACGCCATGGCCCTTGGCCTCGACCAGGTTGGCCCAGGTCTCCGGCATCCGCTCGGCGATGGTCACCGTGCGATGGCCGTTCTCTACGAAGCGGCCATGCGCGCCGGGGCCAACGCCGACATACTCGCCATAGCGCCAATAGGTCAGATTGTGCCGGCTTTCCGCACCCGGCCTGGCGTGGTTGGAAATCTCGTAGGCCGGCAGGCCATGCGCTGATGTAATCTCCTGCGTCAGCGCATAGAGGTCGGCGGCGCGGTCATTGTCGGGAATGATGAATTTCTTCGCCGCATGCAAAGCGTGGAAGGGCGTGCCTTCCTCGATGGTCAGCTGGTAGAGCGACAGATGGTCGGCGGCATGGCCGATCGCCTGTTCGAGCTCGGCCGCCCAGGCTTCCGGCGTCTGGCCCGGCCGGGCGTAGATCAGGTCGAAGGACAGGCGCGGAAAGATTTCGCGCGCGAGCCCGATGGCGTGCAGCGCCTCGTCGACATTGTGCAGCCGGCCGAGGAAGCGCAAATCCTTGTCGTTCAGGGCCTGCACGCCGAGCGAGACGCGGTTGACGCCGGCCGCGCGATAGCCGCGAAAGCGTTCGGCCTCGACCGAGGACGGGTTGGCCTCCAGCGTCACTTCGATGCCGTCAGGCACCGTCCAGTTCTTCGCCACGGCGTCCAGAACCCTGGCCACCGTCTCCGGCTTCATCAGCGAGGGCGTGCCGCCGCCGAGGAAAATGCTGGTCACCTCGCGCGGCCCGGTCCGCTCACGCATCGTCGCCAGTTCCGCCTCAAAGGCGGCGGCAAAGCGCTCCTGGTCGACCGGCTGGTGGCGGACATGGCTGTTGAAGTCGCAATAGGGGCACTTGGCCGCGCAGAACGGCCAATGGATGTAGACGCCGAAGCCGGGACTGCGGTCGAGCGGCATGATCATGCCAGGTCCAGTCATGCCGAGCCCAATCCCGGCAGATCCAACCGTGCTTGGGCGAATTTCTGGAAGGCGCGGGCGCGATGTGAGAGCGCCGTTGGCTGGCCGGGTTTCCAGCCGTGCTTTTCCTCAGCGCTCATCTCGCCAAACGTCTTGTCGAAGCCATTGGGCAAAAACACCGGATCGTAACCGAAGCCGAGCTCACCACGCGGCGGCCAGACCAGCGTGCCTTCGGCCTCGCCGCGATAATATTCGGCCGCGCCGTCGGGAAAGGCCAGGCAAATGACGGCGACGAAGCGCCCCTTGCGCTGTTCGGCCGAGGCCGCGCCGACTTCCTGCAAAGCCACTTCGGTGCGCTGCATGGCCATGGCGAAGTCCCTGCTGCCGTCAGGGGTTTCGGCCCAGTTGGCGGTGTAGACGCCGGGCGCGCCGTCGAGCGCGTCGACGCAGAGGCCGGAATCGTCCGACAGCGCCGGCAGGCCGGTCGCCTTCGCCGCGGCCAACGCCTTGATGTAGGCGTTTTCCTCGAAGGTCGTGCCGGTCTCGTCCGGTTCAGGCAGGCCGTAGTCCTTGGCCGACTTCGCCTCGAAGCCGAACGGTCCCATCAGGTCGGCGAATTCGCGCAGCTTGCCGGCATTGTGGCTGGCGACGACGATCTTCTTGCCATCAAGTGTATGCATCAAAGGCCCCAGATTCTCGGCTCGGCGAACTCGATCGAATTGCCCGAGGGGTCGCGTATATAGAGCGAACGGCCGCCTTGCGGCCATTCGAATTCGCTTTCGATGGCGATCTTCTTCGCCTCGAGATGCGCTTTCCAAGCCACGATTTCATCCGCGCTGGCGGCAAAGCAGAGATGACCTTCGCCGACCGCGCCGTGCGGCGGCACCGGCAGCCGGGCATCCGGCGCCGGCGGGATCTTGGTTGCCTCGGCGTTGAAGATGAGCAGCACGCCCGGCCCGCAGCGAAAGAAAAGATGCCTGCCGTCGACCTTGCCGAGGAACGTGAGGCCGAGGATGTCGGTGTAGAAATGCTCGGCCGCGTTGAGATCAGTCACATAGAGCGCTGATTCCAAAATTGCATAGGGTGTCACGAGGCACCCCCCTCTGCCCTACCGGGCATCTCCCTCTCGAGGGGGGAGATCAGCAGCCTCAATCTCGCCGCCCATCTTGCAACGCCGGAGATTGGCGAAGGCCGAAATGACATCCGATCTCCCCCCTTGAGGGGGAAATGGCCGGCAGGCCAGCGGGGGGTGCCTGGGCTCGGCATCTAAAACCTACGCCACCGCCATTTGCTGCAAACTCACCAGCCGCGAAATGCCTTTCTTGGCCAGGCCCATCAACTCGGCGAACTGGTCTTCCGAGAAAGGCTCGCCCTCGGCCGTGCCCTGGATCTCGACGATGCCGCCCTTGCCGGTCATGACGAAATTGGCGTCGGTGCCGGCCGCGGAATCCTCGAGATAATCGAGGTCGATGACCGGCTGGCCGTCATGGATGCCGCAGGAAATCGCCGCGACATGGTCCTTCAGCACCTTCGAAACACTGGCCATCTGCCGGGCTTCCATCCAGCGCAGGCAGTCGTACAGCGCCACCCAGCCGCCGGTGATCGAGGCGGTGCGGGTGCCGCCATCGGCCTGGATGACGTCGCAATCGACGGTGATCTGCTGCTCGCCCAGCGCCTGCAAATCGACCACGGCGCGCAGCGAGCGGCCGATCAGGCGCTGGATTTCCAGCGTGCGGCCGCCCTGCTTGCCGGCGGAGGCCTCGCGGCGCATGCGCTCGCCGGTCGAGCGCGGCAGCATGCCATATTCGGCCGTCACCCAGCCCTTGCCGGAATTGCGCATCCAGCCCGGCACCTTCTCCTCGAGGCTCGCCGTGCACAGGACATGGGTGTCGCCGAACTTCACCAGGCACGAACCTTCGGCGTGCTTGGAGACGCCGCGCTCGAAGGAGATGGCGCGCATTTCGTCGAATTGGCGTTTGGAGGGGCGCATTCAGGCTTCTTTCCCAGTCATTTTTCGGAATCGTGGCCGGCTTTTAGCCGCATGGGGGGCAGCGCGCAAAGGAAAACGGACCGGGCGATCCGATACAGAGACCGGTTGCGCCCACCGTGCCGAAGTCTATATCCTGAGGACGGAGGTTTTTGGCCGAATGACCAAGGCAATCGATCCGGGTTCGCAGCCGCTCGCACTTCAATCACTCGACATGCGCTCTCGTGACATCTTCCGGCGCATCGTCGATTCCTATCTCAGGGATGGCGAGCCCGTGGGCTCGCGCAGCCTGTCGCGCATCCTGCCGTCCTCGCTGTCGCCGGCCACCATCCGCAATGTGATGAGCGACCTCGAGCATCTCGGCCTGATCTACGCGCCGCACATTTCGGCCGGACGGCTGCCGACGCAGGCCGGCCTGCGCTTCTTCGTCGATGCCTTCATGGAACTTGGCGACCTCTCCGACGAGGAGCGCCGCACCATCGAGGCGCAGGTGCGGGCCTCAGGCTCTGGCGCGACGCTGGAGCACATGCTGACCGAGGCCAGCCAGATGCTGTCGGGCATGTCGCGCGGCGCCGGCCTGGTGCTGGCCGCCAAGAACGAGGTGGCGCTGAAGCATATCGAATTCATCCAGCTCGAGCCGACCAAGGCGCTCGCCGTGCTGGTGTCGCAAAATGGCGACGTTGAGAACCGCGTCGTCGAGCTGCCGGCGGGCATCACCGTGTCGCAGTTGCACGAGGCTTCGAATTTCCTCAACGCCCATATTCGCGGCCGTACGCTGGCGGAGGCGCGCACCGAAATCGCCCGCATCAAGGAAGAGACGAGAGCGGCCCTCGACACGCTGTCGCAGGACCTCGTCGAGAAAGGCCTGGCGGTGTGGGCGGGCGCCGAAAGCGGCCTGCCGGCACGGCTTATCGTGCGTGGCCGCGCCAACCTGCTCGAAAACGTCACCGCCCAGGCCGACATCGAGCTGCTGCGGCATCTGTTCGAGGACATGGAAACGCAGGACGGGCTGATCCAGCTGCTCGACCTCGCCGAGCAGGGATCGGGCGTGCGCATCTTCATCGGGTCGGAAAACAAGCTGTTTTCGCTGTCGGGCTCGTCGCTGGTTGTCGCGCCCTATCGCGACAAGGACGCCCGCGTCGTCGGCGCGCTCGGGGTCATCGGCCCGACCCGGCTGAACTACGCCCGCATCGTGCCGATGGTCGATTATACGGCGCAGTTGATATCGCGCATGTTGCGCTAAGGTGTGGATGTTCGGGTGGTGCGTACGACCAGTACGCTCCGGTTCTCGGTATCGACCATTTCCGGCTCGGCCTGACCTGAAGCTCTGCACCTTAGTGCCAAGATCGAAACGGGCAGCAAGGAGAAAAAGAATGGCGCTCGAAGAACTCAAGGCCCGGATCAGCCTGCTGCTGGAGGAGATGGTCAACCAGCCGGAAGACCAGCACGAAATCCAGGAACAATTGCGCGAGAAATTGCGGGAAATGCGCGCCATGGGCCTGCCGCTGCCGGCCGATCTCGTCGCGCTGGAAAAACGCCTCGACGACGATTTTTACGCGGCCGGGACATAAAGCCGGACTTTCGCTTCCTCATCAGGTCGAGTGAGGCGGAACCCGGAGACAAGCCGGCCGTTGGTTTCCTTCGCGACCAGATGGAGGACAAGATGATCCGATTGGCCGGACTGGTGATCCCCGCCCTCTTTCTCACAGGCGCGGCATTCGCCCAGCAGGCCGACCAGCCGGTGCTGAAGGGTGCGGCCGCCTTTGGCGACTGGCGTGCCGACAGACCGGGCGTGCGCCGCCTGATCAAGCCGGAAGACCTGCCGAAGCCTTACGTCACCAAGTCGGTGTCGAACAGCGCCGGCCTTGCCGACATGCCGACGGGCGCGAAGCCGCAATTGCCGCCGGGTTTCTCGGCCGAACTGATCGCCTCCGGCATCGACAATCCGCGCGCCGTGCGCGTCGCACCCAATGGCGACCTGTTCGTCGCCGACAGCGAAGCCAACCAGATCCGCGTCTATCGCCTGGCCAAGGACAGCGCCAAGCCCGCCGAGGACCGCATTTTCGCCGGCAATCTCAACCAGCCCTATGGCATTGCCTTCTATCCGCCGGGAGATGATCCGCAATGGGTCTATGTCGCCAACAGCGACAGCATCGTGCGCTTTGCCTACCGCGGTGGCGACCTGAAGGCATCCGGCGAACCGGAAATCATCGTCGCCAACATTCCCTCGAACCATCACTGGACCCGCGACATCGTCTTTTCGCCGGATGGCAAGACGCTCTATCTGTCGGTCGGCTCCGGTTCGAACGTCGCCGAGGACATGGGCAAGGCGCCGGATGGCGGCCTCGACGCGTGGGTGACATCGCAGCCGCTCGGCGCAAGCTGGGGCTCCGAAGAGGGGCGCGCCGACGTGCAAGCCTTCGATCCGGACGGCAAGAACGGCCGCATCGTCGCCACCGGCCTGCGCAACTGCTCGGGCATGACCATCCAGCCGGCGACCGGGGCGCTGTGGTGCGTCGTCAACGAGCGCGACGCGCTGGGCGACAATGTGCCGTTCGAATACGCCACCTCGGTCAAGGACGGCGCGTATTATGGCTGGCCCTGGTACTATATCGGCAACCACGAGGACCCGCGTTACAAGGGCGCGCGGCCCGACCTCGCCGGCAAGGCAACCATTCCCGATGTGCTGATGCAGGCGCATTCGGCGCCGCTCAACATCATCTTTTACGAGCGCAAGGACCTGCCCGCCGACAGCGGTTTTCCCAAGGAATACCGGGGGGATGCCTTCGTCGCCCTGCACGGTTCGTGGAATCGCGGCAACAGGACCGGCTACAAGGTCGTCCGCCTGCTGTTCAGGGACGGCAGGCCGACCGGGGAATATGAGGATTTCATGACCGGCTTCGTCGTTTCCAACGGCGAGGTCTGGGGCCGGCCGGTCGGCGTGGCGGTGGCCCATGACGGGGCGCTGATCATGACCGAGGACGGCAACGGTACGATCTGGCGTGTGACCTATGACGGCGGCCGTTCCTGATCCTGCTTGGACAATGCAGACCCCCTCACCCGGATTGCCAACCGAATTGCGAAGGGCAATTCGGGGCAATCCGACCTCTCCCCCTCGGGGACAGGAGCTTGTTAGCGCCGGCGCCTTTCTCTTCTCCCCCACGGGGGTCCGAAGGACGGGCGAGGCCCGTGACTCGCCCCGGCAAAGGTGGCCGCGAAGCGGCCGGATGAGGGGGGCCTTATAGGGCGAAGACCGCGCTGTCTGGTGCAATCAAATCCAATCCTCAGGAAATTCAATTCCATTCGGATGTATGCAATATGGCCCTTCAATCTGGGACCTATCCATGACCCTCACCGGCTTCCTCGCCTACAGTGCCGCCCTCGGCATCGCCGCCGCCATTCCCGGCCCCGGCGTCACCGCGCTTGTCGCGCGGGCACTCGGCTCCGGTTTTCGCTCGTCGCTGGCCATGTCCTTTGGCCTGATGCTGGGCGACCTCACCTATCTGACCGCCGTGGTGCTCGGCCTCGCCTTCGTGGCGCAGACCTTCGGCATGGTGTTCCTGGCCATCAAATGGGCCGGCGTTGCCTATCTGGCATTTCTGGGCTGGCGCTTCTGGACCGCCGGCATCACGCCCGAAACGGTCGAGGCCCGGAAGGGCAAGGGCGGGCTGGTGTCGAGTTTCATCGCCGGCCTCACCGTCACGCTCGGCAATCCGAAGACGATGATCTTCTACCTCGCGATCACGCCGACCATCGTCGACCTGAAGACCATTACGCTGGCCGATTACGGCATTCTCGCCGCGCTGACGGTGGTCGTGCTGTTCGTCGTGCTGGTTCCCTACCTGGCGCTCGCCGCCAAGGCGCGCTGGTTCTTGAAATCGCCGCGCGCGCTGAAGCTGCTGAACCGCACCGCCGCTGGCTTCATGGTGGGCGCGGCGGCGGCGATCGCGGCCCGCCAATAGCATGCTTTCAGCCAAAACATTCCGGGGGCAGGCTTCCCGGTGAAATGCTTTTCCGGGACATGGGCGTTTTAGACACGGGCCCCACTCGGATATTTCCGGCCAACAGCTTATGTTGCGCGGCTGAAAGCCTTATCTTGCCGGCTGCAATGCCACTTGCCTGAAATCCTGGGAGCGAAACCAATGAACAAGCCAGTCACCTCCGCCCGCGTCCCCGGCCGCGGCCGCACCTACAGTTCCATCACCGACACGATCGGCGACACGCCCCTGGTCCGGCTCGACAAACTCGCCAAGGAGAAGGGCGTCGTCGCCAATCTCGTCGCCAAGCTCGAGTTCTTCAACCCGATCGCCTCGGTCAAGGACCGCATCGGCGTGGCGATGATCGAGGCGCTCGAGGCGGCCGGCAAGATTGCGCCCGGCAAGACCACGCTGATCGAGCCGACCTCGGGCAATACCGGCATCGCGCTCGCCTTCGCCGCCGCCGCCAAGGGTTACAAGCTGATCCTGACCATGCCCGAGACGATGTCGGTCGAGCGCAGGAAGATGCTGGCGCTGCTCGGCGCCGAACTGGTGCTGACCGAAGGTCCGAAAGGCATGAAAGGCGCCATCGCCAAGGCCGACGAGCTGGCCGCGACGATCCCCAATGCCGTCATCCCGCAGCAGTTCGAAAACCCGGCCAATCCGGAAATCCACCGCAAGACGACAGCGCAGGAGATCTGGAACGACACGCAGGGCGAGGTCGACATCTTCGTCGCCGGCATCGGCACCGGCGGCACCATCACCGGCGTCGGCCAGGTGCTGAAGAAGCTCAAGCCATCCGTGCATGTCGTCGCCGTCGAGCCGGAAGCCTCGCCGGTGCTGTCGGGCGGCCAGCCCGGCCCGCACAAGATCCAGGGCATTGGCGCCGGCTTCGCGCCAAAGATCCTCGACACCACGATCTATGACGAGATCGTCAAGGTTTCCAACGAGGATTCGGTCGCCAATGCCCGCCTCGTCGCCCGCCTCGAAGGCGTGCCGGTCGGCATCTCGTCGGGTGCGGCGCTGCAGGCGGCAATCGTCGTCGGCTCGCGGCCGGAGAACAAGGGCAAGACCCTGGTCGTGGTCATCCCCGATTTCGCCGAACGCTACCTGTCGACGATCTTGTTCGAGGGGCTGGGGGCCTAGGTCAGCCCCCATCGACGGGCCGCCGTGCGTCGCTGGCCCGTTGAAAAATCCTCCCGTGGCGCCTGTGACCCGGCTTGAGCAGATCCCTGCTTCCGGGTCATATCGCGCGGTCCGCTTTGCACGGGCCAGGGGAGAATTTCATGTACAAGCTTTATACCCGTCCCGGCAGCGGCGGCTTCGTCGTCGAGGCAGCGCTGGCGCTGGCCAACGTGCCGTTCGAACAGGTCGACGTGCCGAAGTCCGAGCGGCCCGATCCGGCTTTCCTCGACATCAGCCCACTGAACCAGGTGCCGGTGCTGACCTTGCCGGACGGACGCTCGATGACCGAATCGGCGGCGATCTGCATCCTGCTCGCCGAGCGCCATCCGCAGGCCCGCCTGGCGCCGGCGGTCGATGCGCCCGCCCGCGCCGATTTCCTGCGCTGGATGGCCTTCATGTCGTCGGTGCTCTACCCGGCGGTGCTGCGGTTCTACTACGCCCATCGCTACACGACCGACGCCGACGGCACGAAGGCCGTCAAGCAGGCGGCAATCGCCGAGATGGACCGCGGCTTCGCCGTTCTGGACAGCGCTCTGAAGGGGCGTGACTGGCTGGTTGGCGACGAGATGTCGCTGGCCGACATCTATCTCGTCATGCTGGTGGCCTGGCATCCCGACATCGACAGCGCGCGGGCGGCATGGCCTGATATTGAACGTCTCTGGGCCAGGCTGCGCGACCATCCGCTGCTGAAGGCGCTCAACACCTCGCATGAGATGTGGCCGGGCTGAAGGTCAGTTTCGCAGCGCCGCCCTTTTGCCTTGCAGGAAGCGGCGCACCGCCGGATCGCGTTCGAGGCCGATCGCCCGGTCATAGGCCTCGGTTGCCTGCGGTACCTGGCCAAGCCTGGCCAGGAGGCCGGCCCGCGCCGCCCAATAGGGCTGATATTCATTGAGCCGCTTGTCGTCGCCCAGCACATAAAGCGCCGCCAGCCCCGCCACGGCGCCTTCCGTCTCGGCAAGCGCCACCGCGCGGTTGATCGCCACCACCGGCGAACCGACGATCGAAAACAGCGCGTCGTAGAGTGCGCGGATCGCCGGCCAGTCGGTGCGGCCGGTGAGCCGTCGCGCCGCGTGGGCGGACTGGACGGCCGCCTCGAGCTGGTAGCGGCCGACCACACCGCTCGCCGCGGCATGGGACAGAAGCATCTCCGCCTCGTCGATCAGGGCACGGTCCCACAGGTCGCAGTCCTGCTCGGCCAGCGGCACGAAGTCGCCTTCGGCACTGCGCCGGGCGGTGCGGCGGGCCTCGGCGAACAGCATGAGCGCCAGCAGGCCAAGCGCTTCCGGCTCTTGCGGCATCAGCGTCGCCACCAGGCGGCCAAGCCAGATCCCTTCGGTGGCGAGGTTGCGGCGCTGCGTCTCGGTGCCGGCCGGATCGGACCAGCCTTCGGCGAAGGCGGCGTAGATCGCCTCCAGCACCGCGCCCAGCCGTTCGCCGAGTTCGGCCCGCTCCGGCACACGGAACGGAATGCCGGTTTCGCGGATGCGCGTCTTGGCGCGCACCAGGCGCTGGCCCATCGTTGCCGGCGAGACCAGGAAGGCGGAAGCGATCGTCGCGGCATCGAAACCCAGCACGGTCTGCAGGATCAGCGGCGCGCGCACGCCCGGTTCGATCGCCGGATGCGCGCAAGCAAACATCAGCCGCAGCCGTTCGTCGGGCAGCTCTTCGTCGGTCATGCGCGCCTCCATCTCCTCGGCAATCAGCTTGAGATGATCGCGGGCCGCCTCGCGGGTGAGCCGCCGGCGAACCGCATCGACCCGCCGCCGCCGCGCCACGGCGAGCAGCCAGGCTTCCGGCTTTTCAGGCACGCCCGATTTCGGCCAGCGTTCGAGCGCGGCGGCAAAGGCGTCGGCCAGCGCATCCTCGGCCGCGGTCACGTCGCGCGTGCGCGCCGCGAGCCAGGCGACCAGCTTGCCATAGCTCTGCCGGGCGGCGGCCTCGGCGGCCGCCCGGGCGATCTCCGGGCGACTGTCCATCACATGGTCATTTCTTGGCACGTCGTCATTGCTTGGGCATGTAATCGGCCATTTCCCAGATCGGCCGCAACTCGACCGTGCCGGTGCTGGCCGCTGGACAGCGCGCCGCCCATTCGATGGCGGTATCGATGTCGGCCGCCTCGATCATGTAGAAGCCGGCAAGCTGCTCCTTGGTGTCGGCATAGGGGCCGTCGATCACGTTGGTCTTGCCGTCGGCGATCCGCACCGAGGTGGTCGCCTGGGTCGGGCGCAGCCGTTCGCCGGCCAGCCAAGCGCCGGATTGCTTCAACGCCTCGGTATAGGCGTTATAGGCCGCGCTCATCTGCTGGGCCTTCTCGATCGGCATGGCCGCCATTGCGGCTTCGCTATTGTTGATCATCAGCATGTATCGCATGGGTCTTCTCCCGTGTTTCGAAGGCCGCGTCCTTGCGGGGCCAGACGTATGTCGCGCGGCGTCGACCGATTTCGACAGGGCGCAGCAAAAAACTTTCGACTTCGTCACGCGCTTTCGCAAGGACCAGGTTTCGCCAAACGGCCCGCGGCGGCTGGCAATGACGCCCCGCCGCACTATCCTTTGTGATCCAGGCACGTCACGCCAGGGATGGGAGATGAGCAATGGAACTCGTGACCCACAAGAAATTCAAAAGCGGCCGGTTGATGCCGTGGGGCAAGGGGACAGTTGTCACCGGCGCGAAGGGATTTGTCTACCTTTGTGGAAACACGGCGACTGCCGCCGACTACGATCCGGCCGGCAAGCAGGGCGGTCGTTTCGCTGGCGATGCGGCGGCGCAGTGGCTCGAGGTTCTGGGCAACATCAAAGCCGATCTGGAGGAGCTGGGCACCGCGCTTGAACACCTCGTCAAACTGACCTTCTTTGTCAGAGGACCATTTCCCGACGGCGGCGTTCTCAGCTCTGCCAATTTTCGCCTGGACGTTCTGGACGCGTTCTTTGCCGAGCATTGCCCGAAGCACTGCAGTTACAACAACCCGCCGCCCTCGGAGGTGATTGGCGTCGCCGCGCTGGCTCAAGCCGACATCGTCATTGAAATTGTCGCGATAGCGGCCTTGCCGGATTGATCTCAGCCATGGCGTGGCTGCCTCTCACCACCATGCGCACGAAGCCGGAGCACAGCACGCAGACGCCATCGAAGACGATCAGCGGATGGCTGGCATCGAAAGATGGTTCAGCCGGAGGACTGGGCTTGGCCAGACGTGATTGGGGCGGACTTGACTGGGAAAGATCGGTCACGCGGGCCTCGGCTGCTCGTGTCCTGGGACACCAGGCCAGCCGGGAGCGGGATCAAAGACGTGGCGATGTCGCACGGCGCCTGTCGCTCAGAGCCGGGCGCTCGGAACGATAAGTGGTGGCGCGGGTCGTGGTGTCCGGCCTGCAGATGCGGCTGTTGTGGCGGCTCTCGAACGTCATGGTCAGTGCGCGCCCAGCGACGTGCCGCGACGGGCGCAAGCCGGACCAGGGCCGCGCATGTAATAGCGCTCGGGCCGATAGGTCGGCGCGACGAATTCGCGGATGGCGGCGGCGTAGCCGATGAGGTGCGTTAGGAAGTTCATTTACCCTGTCCCTGTCCCGATTTTCGGATGTCCCTTCCGAATTGCGTGAAGGATAGCATCGAGGCGTGAATAGTCGGTGAACACGATGTTAATATCTGGTCGAAAACCCGTTGCTTCGTGGCCGGAATGCGGCTGATTCGGGGTGTTTCCGCGCCTTTTGTCGTCATTCCGGCCAGTGTGACTTTTGCATCACATATGTTTCGTTTGAATGTCGCCTGGGCGCGGTTCTGTTTCAACTTCCGGCTGGCCGATGGAATTTCCTTGCTCAGGCAGGAAAGGAAGGAACCGGCATATAGGGCGGACGTTGACCGTCGGGACTGGCGTGGCCGGTCCGAGATTGCCTGCAAGCCGCAGGCATGTACACCAACACCGCAAGAGCAAATGGAAAGGCTAGAACCATGGGCTTCTTTTCGAAGGACATCAAAACGCTGGACGACCTGTTCGTGCACACGTTGCGCGACATCTATTACGCGGAAAAGCAGATCGAGAAGGCGTTGACGAAGATGATCGACAAGGCCACCAACGCGCAGCTCAAGGCAGGCTTCGAAAAACATCTTGAACAGACCAAGGGCCATATCGAACGCGTCGAAGAGGTGTTCGAGCTGCATGGCGTCAAGGCCAAGGCGATCAACTGCCCGGCCATTGACGGCATCCTCGAGGAAGCTGACGAGGTGAGCGGCGACATCGCCGACAAGCAGGTCCTGGACGCCGCCCTGATCGCCTCTGCGCAAGCGGTCGAGCATTACGAAATGACCCGTTACGGCACGCTGATTGCCTGGGCCAAGCAACTCGGCCGCAGCGATTGCGCCAACGTACTCGCGAAGAATCTCAAGGAAGAGCAAGCGACCGATCGCAAGCTCACCGAGATGGCGGAAAGCAAGATCAATCTCCAGGCTGCCGAATAGGTGAGATGGCAGGCAAGGTCGGCGCGGCAACGGCGCCGACTTGCCTTGTCGCGCGGTCGGAACCGGAATGGGCTTTGCCCCGTTCTGGATTGAACCTGTTGCAAGGAGTTTGTCATGGCGCCGCGTCCAGCCTGGAAAGGCTATCTGAAGCTGTCGCTGGTGACCTGCGCGGTCGAACTGACCAATGTCGTCACCCACACCGAAAGGGTGTCGTTTCGCATCCTCAATCGCAAGACCGGCAACACGGTGAAGCGCATCTATGTCGACGCCGAAACCGGCAAGCCCTTGGACGATGGCGACGAGATCAAGGGTTATGAATTGGACGACGGCGATTTCGTCCATATCGAGGAAGACGAGATCGAGGCGGTGCAGATCGAATCCTCGCACACGATGAGCCTCGACGGTTTCGTCGACAAGGCCTCGATCCAGCAGATCTATCTCGACACGCCCTATTATGTCGCGCCGGCCGACAAGGTGTCGGAAGAGGCATTCGCCGTCATCCGCGATGCCATGGCGGGCAAGAAGATGGCCGGGCTGGCGCGGATCGTGCTTTATCAACGCGAACGGCCCGTGGTCATCGAACCGCTCGGCAAGGGCATGGTGCTAACGACGCTTCGCTACGACAATACGGTGCGCCAGCCGGACAGCGTGTTCGGCGAGATCAAGGCGGTGAAGACCGACCAGGAAATGACCGATCTCGCCGAACTGATCATCGACAAGAAGAAGGCCAAGTTCGATCCGTCGAAATTCGACGACAAATATGAGGACGCGTTGCTCGAGCTGATCCGCGCCAAGAAGGCGGGGCACAAGGCGCCGAAGGCCAAGGCGGCGCCGAAGCCCTCCAATGTCGTCAATCTGTTCGACGCGCTGAAGAAGAGCCTGTCGTCGGATTCCGGTTCGCCGAAACCATCATCGGCGAAAGCCAAGCCGGCAGCCAAACGCGCCAAGCCGAAAGCGGCGCCGAAGCGCAAATCGGCCTGAGGAGACCAAGCAATGGCCGGCCTCGAACAATATCACGCCAAGCGCGATTTCAAGAAAACGTCGGAGCCGGCGGGTAAGGTCGCACGCACGAAAAAGAGCGAAGCGGGCGGCATCTTCGTCATCCACAAGCACGCGGCGACAAGGCTGCATTACGACCTTCGCCTCGAGCATGGCGGCGTGCTGTGGAGCTGGGCGGTGACGCGGGGGCCTAGCCTCGATCCGCATGAGAAGCGGCTCGCCGTTCATGTCGAGGACCATCCGATCGACTATGCGCCGTTCGAGGGCACGATCCCGAAGGGCGAGTATGGCGGCGGCTCGGTGATCGTCTGGGACGAGGGAAGGTGGGTGCCGGAGACCGACCCGGCCAAGGCGATGAAGAAGGGGCATATCAGTTTCGAGCTCAACGGCCATAAGCTGCATGGGCTGTGGCATCTGGTGCGGCTGAAACCCCGCGCGGGTGAAAAGCGCGACAACTGGCTCTTGATCAAGTCGGACGACGCCGCGGCACGCCCGGGCGAGGACATTTTGAAGGAGAGGCCGGAATCGGTGAAGTCGGGCCTGACGATCGAAGAGGTTGGCGAGGGCAAGACCGCCAAGGGCAAGAAGCCCAAGGTCTGGCATTCGAACAAGCCGGCCGCCGGCAAGGCGAAGGCAGCGGCGCGCAAACTCGACTTCATCGAACCGCAGCTGGCGACACTGGAGCGGGATGCACCGCCGGGCAGGGACTGGCTGCATGAAGTCAAATTCGACGGCTATCGCATGCAGGCGCAGATCGCCGGCACGGAAGTGCGGCTCTTGACCCGCACCGGCCTCGACTGGACCGACAAGTTTGGAAGCGAGATCATCGCGGAGCTGGCCGCGCTGAAATGCAGCGACGCTATCGTCGACGGCGAGATCGTCGTTTTGGCCGACAGCGGCGTCTCGTCCTTCGCGCTGCTGCAGCAGGACCTGTCGGCGAAGCGGACACACCGCTTCATCTACTACGTGTTCGACCTGATGCGGCTCGACGGCAAGGATTTGCGTCGCGAGCCGCTGGTCGAGCGCAAGCAGGCCTTGCAGGAGCTGCTCGGCGAGCAGCCGGAAAATGCGGCGGTGCGTTTCTCCGACCATTTTTCCGAGCCCGGCAAGATCATGCTGGAACATGCGTGCCGCATGGGGCTGGAAGGCGTCGTCTCCAAACGTGCCGATGCGCCCTATCGCAGCGGGCGCGGCCCGACCTGGGTGAAGTCGAAATGCACGGCGCGGCAGGAATTCGTCATCGGCGGTTATCTGCCGTCGGACAAAACCGGGCGCGGGCTGCGCTCGCTGCTGGTCGGCTATTACGAGGGCGGCAAACTGCAGTATGCCGGCCGTGTCGGGACCGGTTTCTCCGCCAAGGGCGCCACCGCGCTGAAGCAGAAGCTGGACGCGCTGAAGGCGACGGCTTCGCCTTTCGACAAGGCCGTACCGAAAGGCAAGGGCCTGGTCTGGGTCAAGCCGGAGCTCGTCGGCGAAGTGGAGTTTCGCAGCTGGACGTCGGACCGTATAATACGCCATGCCTCGTTCCAGGGGCTGCGCGAGGACAAGCCGGCGGAGGACGTTGTGCAGGAAAAGCCCAAGGCAGCGACAGGCAAGGCCAAGCCGGCCTCGAGCGGCACCGCCACCCGGACGATGACGACCAGCGTAAGACTCTCCCATCCCGACAAGCTGCTATGGCCCGACGAAAAGATCTCCAAGCAGGGGCTGCTCGACCATTACGCCGGGGTTTGGCCGCGCATGCAGCAATTCGTCGTCAACCGGCCGCTCAGCCTTGTGCGGGCGCCGGACGGCGTCGGCGGCCCGCGCTTCTTCCAGAAACATGCCTCGGCCGGCATGAGCGACAAAATAGCCCGGATGAAGGACCCGACGGATGGCGAGGAAATCCTGTTCGTGCGGGATTTCGACGGTGTCGCGGCGCTCGTCCAGTACGGTGTGGTGGAGATCCACATCTGGGGCTGCACGATCGACAAGCTTGAACAGCCGGACCAGATCATCTTCGATCTCGACCCCGATGAAGGCGTCGATGTGAAAGCGGTGCGCGAGGCGGCGCTCGATATAAGGGGCAAGCTCGACGAGCTGTCGCTGCCGAACTTCGTTAAGACATCGGGCGGCAAGGGCTACCATGTGCTGGTGCCGCTGAAGCCATCGGCCGACTGGGAGGCGGTGAAGACCTTCGCGCATGATTTCGCCAAGGCGCTCGAACAGGGTGCCCCCGACCGCTACACGGCCACACTGTCGAAGAAGGCGCGGACCGGGAAAATCTTCGTCGACTATCTGCGCAATGGCAGGGGCTCGACGACGGTCGCGCCCTATTCCTCGCGCGCCAAGAAAGGAGCCACCGTGTCGATGCCGGTGACCTGGGCCGAGATCGAGGCCGGCCTGGCGCCGAACGCGTTCCCAATCGGCGACAAGACGACGCTGAAGCAGCTGGCGGAAGCCGATCCGTGGATGGATTTCTTCAAGCAGGCGAAGGCGTTGAAGCGGGGGTGAGCCTACCCGACTTCGTCATCAACTCTGAGGAATGGCGGCGTCCCTGAGCCTAGCGTTTAAGGTGACGACGATCTTTCGCATGACGGCAGCGATGGCCACCATTGGCTTTTTGCCGTTGGTGATGAGGCGTTTGTAGAAG